>NZ_JBVVQK010000024.1:0-104180 GCF_055811175.1 Mesorhizobium sp. WSM4828
GGGGGGGGGGGGGGGGGGGGGGGGGGGGGGGGGGGGGGGGGGGGGGGGGGGGGGGGGGGGGGGGGGGGGGGGGCGGCCGCCGCCCCCCCCCCCCCCCCCCCCCCCCCCCCCCCCCGGGCGCGGGGGGGGGGGGGGGGCCCCCCCCCCCCCCCGCCGCGGGGGGGGGGGGGGGGCCCCCCCCCGGCGATGGCGTGCCCGACCCGACCCCACCCCGCTCCGCTTCGCGGATCGACCCTCCCCTCAAGGGGTAGGGTGAAGCCTGCTTTGCCAATCTCTCGGCCAGCTGCCGGGCAGCGGTGGCACGCGGCGATCTTTCGGCGTGAAAGCGCATCAGCCGCCGTTCGAGATCGGCGCCATCGCCGCCAAGGCCACGCTCAGTGAGCAGCACGGCGAGCATCGCCGCCTCGAGCGCCTGTCCGGTCCTTGCCGCCTCGGCGACCATATGGGCGAGCCGAACCGGTAGCGCCAGCCTGCGCATCGCGGCACCGGCTTCCGTCAGGCGGCCTGCCGCATCGACAGCATCGAGCGCGCGCAGCAGCGCCCTAGCCTCGGTGAGCGCCGGAGCCGGCGGGGAGTCGAGGAAGGACAGGCTGGTCGGATCGGCGACGCCGAACGCGGCGCAATCGAGCAACAGGCCGGAAAGATCGGCCTCGAGGATTTCCGGCGGCGTGAAGGGCGGCAGGGCCGCCGTCTGCTCGGCCCGCCATAACCGGATGGCGACGCCCGGCTGCGTGCGCCCGGCACGGCCGGCGCGCTGGTCGGCGGAAGCGCGGGAAGCACGTACCGTCTCCAGCCGCGTCAGGCCGCTCGCCGGCTCATAGCGCGGCAGCCGCGACAGGCCGGAATCGATGACGACGCGCACGCCGTCGATGGTGATGGAGGTTTCGGCGATCGACGTCGCCAGCACGACCTTGCGGCGGCCGGGCGGCGCCGGCTTGATCGCCGCGTCCTGCGCCTTGTTGTCGAGCATGCCGTAGAGCGGCACGATGTCGGTGTCGGCGCCGACCTTGCCCGCCAGCCGCTCGGTGGTGCGCTCGATCTCGCGTTGGCCGGGCAGGAAAGCGAGCACGCTGCCCTGCTCCCCGGCAAGCGCCGAGCGGATCACCCTGGCCATGGCATCCTCGATGGTGACGCCGGCCGGCCGCTCGTCATAGCGGACATCGACCGGAAAGGCGCGGCCTGCGCTCTCGATCACCGGCGCGCCGGACAGCAGTCTTGCGACACGCGCGCCGTCGAGCGTCGCCGACATCACCAGCAATCTGAGTTCGGGCCTCAGCGCACTTTGCACGTCGAGCGCCAGCGCCAGCCCGAAATCGCCGTCGAGCGAGCGTTCGTGGAACTCGTCGAACAACACCGCCGCGACACCGGGCAGTTCGGGATCGTCGAGGATCATGCGGGACAGCACGCCTTCGGTGACGACGAGAATCCTGGTCTTTGCGGAAGTGCGGTTTTCCATGCGCATGGCATAGCCGACGGTTTCGCCGGGCTCTTGGCCGAGCAATTCGGCCATGCGGCGGGCGGCAGCGCGGGCGGCTAGGCGGCGCGGCTCGAGCAGAATGATCTTTCCGGCGCCGAGCCATTCAGCGTCGAGCAGCGCCAATGGAACCAGCGTCGTCTTGCCGGCGCCGGGCGGCGCCACCAGCACGGCGCTATTGCCACGGCCGAGCGCTTCATTGAGCGCCGGCAAGACAGCGGAGACCGGCAGTTCCGGCAAGGGTTTTGTGGTCATTGTCCCAAGGATGTGCAGCCAGTTGGCGCCGATCGCATATCAGCGGTGGCGGTCGCGGCGCAACCTCGGCGCCGACTCAAAGCCTGATCCGCGAAAACGGGTTCCAGCGCACCGTGCCGAGCCGCACCTCCTCGCGCACCATCGTCAGCAGGCCGGAACCGCCGACCACAGCGAGCCCGACCAGCGATAGAAAATCAGGATATTCCCTGAAGAACAGCGCGCCTAGAACCACCGCCCAGACGATCTGCGAGTAATGCGTCGGCGCGATGCGGTTGGCCGGTGCGTATTTGACCGCCAGCAGATGCAGCAGCTGGCCGCCGGCGGTGAAGGCGCCGGCCAGTACCAGCCAGGCCCATTGCCTGCCATCCGGCAGCGAGAACGACGTAGCCGCCGCACCGACGCCGTTGAAGAGCAGGCCGTAGCCGATCAGCACGCCGAGCATCGTCGTGCGCTTTTCCTGCGCGGCGAGCGAACGCATCAGGATGACATTGGTGGCGGCCAGGAAGGCGATGATGAACGCCGCCAGATGGCCAAGCTGCAACTCGCGAAAACCAGGCCTGACGACCAGCATGACCCCGGCAAAGCCGGCGACGACCGCCAGCCACCGCCATGGGCCGACCTTCTCCTTGAGGACCAGCGTGGCCAGGATGGTGACGAACAGTGGCGCCAGGAAGATCAGCGCATAGACTTCTGCCAGCGGGATGGTGGTGAAGGCATAGACGCTGAGCACGCCCGAGGCTATGCCGGCCCAGGCGCGGGCCTGTACCGCCCACGGCCGGCTCGTGCGCCAGAAATCGCGCCAGCGCTCGCCTGCCGGCCTGGCAAAGAGCAGAAAGCAGCCGGCAAACAATGTCGAGAAGAAGCCGATCTCGAAGACGTTGAACTGCCCGCCCAGGCTTTTGACAACGGCGTCGCTGCACGAATAGCTTGCATAGGCGATGAGAGCGAGCAGAATTCCGTTGGGCACGTTTTTCCGTTTCCGGGAGAGATGAGAGTGAAGATACTGGCGCTTGGCGCGCATCCGGACGACATCGAAATCTTCGTGTTCGGTACGATGGCGGCCTATGCCGCGCAAGGCGCAGAACTCTTTTTTGCCATAGCCACCGATGGCGCCAGGGGCGGCTATGGCGATCCGGCCGCACTTATCCGCACGCGCCGCAAGGAGGCGATGGCGGCGGCCGGCTTGCTTGGCGTGACGCCGCGCTTTCTCGATTTTCCCGATGGCGCACTGGTCGCCGATGCCGCGCTGATCGGGGCGCTGAAAGCACTGATCGGCGAGATAGGGCCGGATCTGGCGATCACCCATGCGCCGAACGATTATCACGGCGACCATCGCGCGCTGTCGGACGGCGTGCGCATCGCAGCGTCATTCTCGGTGCCGGTGCTGCATGCCGACACGTTCGGCGGCACCGGGTTTTCGCCAACGCACTATGTCGATATCTCCAGGCATTTCGATCTCAAGGCGGACGCCATCCGGGCGCATCAGTCGCAGGATCCCGAGCGTTTCGTCGACGCGGCGCGCACGCAGAACGCCTTTCGCGCCGGCCAGTGCAACGGCCCAGCCGGATCGTTCGCCGAGGCCTTCCGCTTCGAGCCGGTCTTCCCCTTCGCCGACATCCGCGCCCTGCTGCCGCCGGCCCCAGTGATCCGTCCGGTGGCGGTCAGCAACAAGACGGTAACCTAGGCAGGCCGCCGCAACTTCTCACGTTGCTTCCTATCCAGCATGCTGCGATGCAGCAACGAATTCGCTTGCCTTGTTTAGTAAAAATTGCATCACTAAACAAATTACTAAACATCCGGTGCGTTGCCGCATCGTTGTGTTTGGGCCCCGGAGGAGGGGTTTAGCGGGCTCTTGAGACCGTCATCCGGACGCGTTTCGCAAATGGGAGGAAGGCAATGAAATCGACCTTGAAATTGGCGTTGGGACTGGCATCGACACTCTTTGCGTCGACAGCCGTTTCGAACGTCGCGCAGGCAGAAGATCTGACGCTTTGCTGGGCAGCCTGGGACCCGGCCAACGCGCTTGTGGAATTGTCCAAGGACTTCACCAAGGAAACCGGCATCGGCATGAAATTCGAATTCGTGCCGTGGACCAACTATGCCGATCGCTTTCTCAACGAGCTGAATTCGCACGGCAAGCTGTGCGACCTGATCATCGGCGACAGCCAGTGGATCGGCGGCGCCGCCGAGAACGGCCACTACGTCAAGCTGAACGACTTCTTCGACAAGGAGAAGATCAGCATGGACGATTTCGTGCCGGCGACCGTCGTCGGCTACTCGGAATGGCCGAAGAACTCGCCGAATTACTGGGCGCTGCCGGCCATGGGCGACGTCGTCGGCTGGACTTACCGCAAGGACTGGTTCTCCAAGCCGGAGCTGCAGAAGGAATTCAAGGAAAAGTACGGCTGGGATCTCGGCCCGCCGACGACCTTCGACCAGCTGAAGCAGATCGCCGAATTCTTCCAGAAGCGCGAGATCGACGGCAAGACCGTCTATGGCGCGTCGATCTACACCGAGCGCGGCTCGGAAGGCATCACCATGGGTGCCATGGACGTACTCTACAGCTTCGGCTTCCAGTACGAAAACCCGAAAAAGCCCTACGAAATGGAAGGGTTCGTCAACTCCGATAAATCGGTGAAGGGCCTGGAGTTCTACAAAGCCCTCTACGATTGCTGCACCCCTCCCGGCGCCTCGAACAGCTACATGGGCGAAGGCGTCGATGCCTTCAAATCCGGCCAGGTGGCGATGCATATGAACTTCGCCTTCACCTGGCCAGGCCTGCAGAAGGACGAGAATGTCGGCGGCGATAAGATCGGCTATTTCGTCAATCCCAAAGGTCCGGACGGCGACCAGTTCGCCCAGCTCGGCGGCCAGGGCATCTCGGTGGTCTCCTATTCCGACAAGCAGGAAGCCGCGCTCAAATACATCAAATGGTTCGCCAACAAGGACGTGCAGTCCAAATGGTGGTCGCTCGGCGGCTATTCCTGCCTCAACGCGGTCGTCAAGGACCCGGGCTTCCCGGCCAGCCAGCCCTATGCGCAGACCTTCCTCGACTCGATGGCAATCGTGAAGGACTTCTGGGCGGAGCCGAGCTACGCGCCGCTGCTGCAGGCATCGCAGAAGCGTTTCCACGACTATGTCGTTGCCGGGCAAGGCTCGGCCAAAGATGCGCTCGACGGCCTCGTCAAGGACTGGACCGAGGTCTTCCAGGACGACGGCAAGATGTAAACGGCTCCTCCCGAGCCCATGACCGAACCGTCCCGTGCCACCCTTGGCACGGGACACAGTTCAGATAAATTCCATTGTCGAGACGATCCAAGTGACCGAAGCAGGACTGACCATGCTCAATCGGACGGCGGACAGCGTTGCCCGGGCTACGCCTGAGCCGTTGGCCCGCAAGGTCCGGGGCATCAGCGACAAGGGCCTCGCCTGGCTGTTCATCTCGCCGACGATCCTGTTGCTTCTAGCCATCAACATCTTTCCGCTGTTCTGGGCAATCTATCTGTCCTTCACCAATTTTCGCGCCAATCGGCCCAACGAGGTTGTGAAAAACCTTGGGCTGGCGAACTACCAGCGCATCCTCGCTGACCAGGACATCTGGATCGCCATGCAGACGACGGCGCATTTCGTGTTCTGGACCATCCTGCTGCAGACGCTGATCGGCTTTACGCTGGCCTGGCTGATCGACCGCAAGTTTCGTGGCCACGCCTTCTGGACGACTATCATCCTGGTGCCGATGATGCTGTCGCCGGCGGTGGTCGGCAATTTCTGGCGCTTCCTCTACGAGCCGCAGATCGGGCTGTTCGCCTACGCCGTTTCGTTCGTCACCGGCATACCAGCAACCGAAATCAGCATGCTCTCCAACGTGTCACTGGCGCCATGGTCGATCATCATCGTCGACACCTGGATGTGGACGCCTTACGTGATGCTGATCTGCCTCGCCGGCCTGCGCTCGATCCCCGAATACATCTACGAGGCGGCCGAGGTCGACCGTGCCTCCAACTGGCGGCAGTTCTGGTCGATCACACTGCCGATGGCGCTGCCCTTCATCATGCTGGCGGTGCTGTTTCGCGGCATCGAGAACTTCAAGATGTTCGACATGGTCAATTTGCTCACCGGCGGCGGGCCGGGATCGACCACCGAAGTGGCCTCGATCACGCTGAAGCGGCAGGCCTTCGAAAGCTGGCGGACGGGCTATTCCTCGGCCTTCGCCATCATCCTGTTCGTCGCGGTGTTCGGGCTGGCCAACATCTACGTCAAGGCGCTCAACAAGGTGAAGCAGAGATGAGCCTGACGTCAGCCCACTCCGTTGTCGCACCGTCGGCCACGTCGAAGCGCGTCGCCGGCACGATCATCGTCGCCTACGCGCTGATCTCGATCGTGCCGCTGCTGTGGATCTTCGCCACCAGCTTCAAGACGCCGCCGGATTCTATCGCCTATCCGCCGAAGATCCTGTTTCAGCCGAGCGTTGAAGGCTACTGCAACCTGTTCACGACACGGACCAGGCAGACGCCGGAATACATCAACTCGCTTGGACCGGCGACGGGCCTGTGCGACGAGACGGTGCGCAAGCGCAACATGGTGATCGCCGGCCCGTCCAACTTCATGCCGCGCTTCGTCAATTCGCTGATCATCGCCTTCGGCTCGACGTTTTGCGCGGTGTTCCTCGGCACGCTGTCGGCCTATGGTTTTTCGCGCTTCAAGGTACCGCTCGCCGACGACCTTCTGTTCTTCATCCTGTCGACACGGATGATGCCACCGATCGCCGTCGCGATTCCCATCTACCTGATGTATCGCGAGCTTGGCCTGTCGGACACGGCGCTCGGCATGATCCTGCTTTATACGGCAGTCAACGTGTCCTTGGCAGTGTGGCTGCTGAAAGGCTTTATCGACGAGATCCCGCGCGAGTATGAAGAAGCGGCGATGATCGACGGCTATACGCGGCTGCAGGCGTTCTGGCGCACCGTACTGCCGCAGGCGACTACCGGCATTGCCGCAACAGCCATCTTCTGCCTGATCTTTGCCTGGAACGAATATGCCTTCGCCGCGCTGCTGACTTCGGGCACGGCGCAGACCGCGCCGCCCTTCATCCCAACCATCATCGGCGAAGGCGGCCAGGACTGGCCGGCGGTCGCTGCCGGCACGACGATCTTCCTGGTGCCGATCCTGGTCTTCACCATCCTGCTTCGCAAGCAGTTGCTGCGCGGCATCACCTTTGGCGCGGTGCGCAAATGAACCTGACAGCAAAACGCAAATCGCGCTGGCCCGTTTGGGCCAGGCGCGGGCTGATGGAAAACGTCGCCACCGCGATCATCGCGATCGGCTTCCTGATGCTGTTCCAGCCCTTCGCACTGGTGCTCTACACCTATTCCTTCATCACCATGCTTGCGGGCACGGCGATGTTCATCGTCGTCTCGAAATTTCCGGAGTAGACGATGGCCGAGATCAGGGTCGAACATCTGAGGAAGGCATTCGGCGATTTCGTCGCTGTGCAGGATTCCAACTTCGTCGTCGAGGACGGCGAATTCTTCGTCATGCTAGGGCCGTCGGGCTGCGGCAAGACGACGACGCTTCGTATGATCGCCGGGCTCGAACTGCCGACCGGCGGCAAGATCCTGCTTGGCGGCGAGGACGTCACCATGCGGCGTGCCCGCGAGCGCGACATTGCCTTCGTATTCCAGCTGTTCGCGCTCTATCCGCACATGAATGTGCGGAAGAACATCGGCTTTCCACTGCTGGCGCAAGGCATGCCAGGCGCTGAAATCCGGGCCAGGGTGGAAGAGACGGCGAAGCTTTTGCGGATCGACCATCTGCTCAACAAATCGGTCTCCGGGCTAGCCGGCGGCGATCGCCAGCGCGTGGCGCTCGGCCGCGCCATCGTACGGCGGCCAAAGTGTTTTCTGATGGACGAGCCGCTGGGGACCCTTGATACTGAATTCCGCGATTTGATGGTCCATGAGCTGCGCGAACTGCACAACCGCATCCACGCCACCACCGTCTATGTCACGCATGACCAGATGGAAGCGATGTCGATGGCCGACAAGATCGCGGTGATGAACCACGGCGTCATCGAGCAGTTCGGCACGCCGCGTGAGATCTACGATCGGCCGGCAACGATGTTCGTCGCCGACTTCATCGGCTCGCCGCCGATGAATTTCCTCGGCTTCGGCGGCGGGCTTTCAAAGGGCGTCAGGGAAATTGTTGTGCAAGGCGCGAAGGTGGCGGTGCCGGAGGTGCGCGAGGATGTCGCGCCGGCCGAGATGGCGCTTGGCATCCGACCGGAGCACATCCGTTTCGACGACGCTTCGAAGCTGCGCGGCGCCATTTATGGCACCGAATATCTCGGCACCACTCAGATCGTGGCGGTCGAGACGGCAGACGGCATCATCAAGGCCAGGGTGCCGGCCGAAATCCGGCTCAATCCGGGCGATCATGTCGGCCTGGCGCTGAGCAGCGCGCGGCTGTCGCTGTTCGCAAAAGGATCCGGCCGTGCGGTGCGCACCGAAATCCATGACTCGGCCTCCCAGGGGAGAGCGCATCATGGCTGACGTTCACATCAAAGGCGTGACCAAGGCTTTTGGCGAGCATGTCGCCGTCGACAATCTCGACCTGCATATCGCCGACGGGGAATTCGTCGTGCTACTCGGGCCGACCGGCGCCGGCAAGACGACGACGCTCAGGCTGATCGCCGGGCTGGAGCGGCCCGAAGCGGGCTCGATCCATATTGCCGGCCACGACACGACGACGCTGTCGCCGGCCGAGCGCGACACCGCTTTCGTCTTCCAGCAATATTCGCTCTATCCGCATCTGTCGGTTTACGACAACCTCGCCTTTCCGCTGCGCTCGCCGGCGCGGAAAATGCCGGAGGACCAGATCCGCCGCCGTGTCGAGGACGTGGCCAAGATGGTGCGCATCCACCACAAGCTGAATAATCGCTCGACCAAACTGTCGGGCGGCGAGATGCAGCGCGTCGCCATCGGCCGCGCTCTGGTGCGCAAGCCGTCGATCTACCTGATGGACGAGCCGCTGTCGTCGCTCGACGCCAAGCTGCGTGCCGATCTCAGGCTCGAGCTGAAGCGCATCCAGGCCGAACTCGGCGCCACAATGCTCTACGTCACACACGACCAGATCGAAGCGATGACCATGGCCGACCGCATCGGCATCCTCGCCGACGGCGTGCTGGTGCAGATCGGTTCCCCGCGCACGATCTATTCTGAGCCGGCAAACCTTCACGTCGCGGCAAGGCTCGGCCAACCGGCAATCAATTTGTTGCCGGTCGGCTTGCTGCCGGATGGCGGCGCGCCGACGGGGACCAGGACGATCGGAGCGCGCACCGAACATCTTTCGATCGAGAAGGCGGCGAACGGCCATGCCGACGGCGTCGTCGATTGGGTCGAGCATCTCGGCGACCAGAACCATCTGCACGTGACGGTGGGGACCAGGAAGCTGGTGACGCTGACCGACCCCGACACCGATCTGGCGCAGGGCGACAAGATCATGATCCGCTATCGCTCGCCGCTGTATTTCGGCGCCGATGGGCGACGGCTGATGTGAGTGCTGCGCGAGTGTTTTCCTGGCACCTTTCAACCGGCAATTTCGGGCACCGGACTGGACCAATTCGATGAAGCATTTTTTCAATCGCAGGGATACGATCGTAACTGAGGCCCTGGACGGCTTTCTCGGCACGACCGGCGCCGGCGATCTCGCTCGCCTCGACGGCTATCCCGAGATCAAGGTCATTCTCCGCGCGGACTGGGATAAGACCAAGGTCAGCATCATCTCCGGCGGCGGGGCCGGGCACGAACCCGCGCATGCCGGTTTCGTCGGCGTGGGCATGCTGACGGCGGCGGTTTCGGGCGAGATCTTTGCTTCGCCGAGCGTGGAAGCAGTATTGGCCGCCATCCGCGCGGTGACCGGTCCCGCCGGGTGCCTGCTGATCGTCAAGAACTATACCGGCGATCGCCTCAACTTCGGCTTGGCCGCCGAGAAGGCGCGCGCGGAAGGCTTTCGCGTCGAGATGGCGATCGTCGCCGACGACATTGCCCTGCCGGACATTGCCCAGCCGCGCGGCGTTGCCGGCACCTTGTTCGTGCACAAGATCGCAGGCTATCTGTCGGAAGCCGGCAACGATCTGGCGACGATTGCCGCTGCGGCGCGCGCCGCGGTGGCGGATATCGTTTCACTCGGCATATCGCTGTCGTCCTGCTCGATCCCCGGCCAGAGCCATGACGAAAGATTTGGCGCCGACGACGCTGAACTCGGCCTCGGCATCCATGGCGAACCGGGCGTTGAGCGGATTGCGGTACAAAGTGCCGAAAGACTGGTTGCGATCATGTCGGAGCGCCTTGCCGCGCGGCTCGATCCCGCCAGCGACTACGCCTTGCTGATCAACAATCTCGGTTCGGTGCCACCGCTGGAAATGTTGCTTGTCGCCAATGCGGTATTGGCATCACCGCTGGCACGAAAGGTGACGCTGACGATCGGGCCTGGGCAGCTTATGACGGCGCTCAACATGAACGGCTTTTCTCTGTCGCTGATCCGGCTCGATGCGCCGCGCGAAGCGGCGTTGCGGGCGCCGGTAGGTCCTCACGCCTGGCTGCCGGCAAGAGCGGTTGGCCCAATGAGCATCGTGCCGATGGCAAAAGCCGCCAGCCTTGGCAACGCGTCGAAAGCCAGCCAGGACGCGCGCACCGAGCGGCTGGTGGTCGCGGTCTGCGAACGGCTGATCTCGCTTGAAGGCGCGTTGAACAGACTGGACGCCAAGGCTGGAGACGGCGACACCGGATCGACTGTGGCGGCCGGTGCGCGCAGCGTGCTAGGCCGCATTGCGACACTGCCGCTCGCCGACCCTGCCGCAACGCTCGCCGCCGTCGGCGACATCCTGAGCGCCAGTATGGGCGGCTCTAGCGGCGTGCTGCTGTCGATCTTCTTCACCGCCGCCGCGCAGGCGCTGCAGTCTGGCGAAACGCTTCCCAAGGCGCTTCTCGCCGGCCTGGATCGGGTGTCCTTCTATGGTGGAGCGAGGATCGGCGATCGCACGATGATCGATGCCCTGGAACCCGCCTTGAGGGCGCTGGATAGGGGGAGTCTGGAAGATGCGGCGGTCGCGGCGCGAAGCGGAGCCGAGGCCACCGCTGCAATGCGCAAGGCCAAGGCCGGGCGGTCCGCCTATATTGGCAGCCAGCTCGACGGCGTGGTCGATCCGGGCGCCTTTGCCGTCGCCGAGGTCTTCACTGCCCTCGCTGCGTTGCTCGAACCCGCTTGACTGGGGAAAAGAATGCTTCAATTGCCGGATATGCAATTTTCTCGTACTGCCGGCAGCGCAGGGGCCAGGAGCATGGGTGACATGGCGGCAGCGGATCTCTCCAAGCTGATCGAGGCGACGGCAAACACCATCGCCGCCCATGCCGAAGAGCTGACCAGGCTCGACCAGGCGATCGGCGACGGCGACCATGGGCTCAACATGAAACGCGGCTTCGAGGCAGTGCGGGCCGAGGCCGGCGCGTTCGCGGCAAAGCCGTTGCCGGAGGCGCTGAAGGCGATCGGCACCAAGCTGGTGATGACCGTCGGCGGAGCCTCCGGTCCCTTGTTCGGCACGCTGTTCATGGCGCTCGGCAAGGAGATTCCCGCCGCGCCGGATCGCGCCGATCTGGCGGCGGCTTTCGGCAAGGCGATCGAAGCAGTGGCCGCCCGAGGCAAGTCGCAGGCCGGGCAAAAAACCATGCTCGACGTGCTGCAGCCGGTGCATGAGGCCCTGCTGGAGGGAAAGACGGCAGCGGACATCGTCGAGATCGCCGACAATGCGGCCGACGCGACCGTGCCGATGAAGGCGCTGCGTGGGCGCGCCTCCTTCCTTGGCGACCGTTCGATCGGTCATATGGATGCCGGCGCACGCTCGACCGCCCTTCTGGTGCGGGCCGTAGCCGAAGCAATCGAGAGGCGCGCATGAGCAATGTCGGCATCGTCATCGTATCGCATTCGCCGCTGGTCGCCGAAGGCACCGCCGACATGGTGCGGCAGATGGTCGGCAACGAAGTGCCGCTTGCATGGTGCGGCGGAAACGGCCATGGCGGGCTGGGAACCAATGTCGAGGCGATCATGGGCGCCATCGACAAGGCCTGGTCGGAGGCGGGTGTCGCGATCCTCGTCGATCTCGGCGGTGCCGAGACCAATAGCGAGATGGCGGTCGAGATGATCGGCGAACCACGCGCCCAGAAGATCATCGTCTGCAATGCGCCGATCGTCGAAGGCGCGGTGATGGCGGCGACCGAGGCTTCCGGCGGCGCCTCGCTCAAGGAAGTGGTGGCGACGGCGCACGAACTGTCGCCGTCGTGAATGAACGGGAATTTTGACAAGCATGTCCGCAGCAGCCGAAGCCAGCGTCCTGATCACCCATGAGGTGGGACTGCATGCGCGTCCTTCGGTGAAGTTCACCAAGCTTGCCAAGACGTTTTCGGCCGACGTCGAGATTGCACTCGCCGCCAACGGGCCGTGGCTCGACGCCAAGAGCATCGTCAAGGTAATGGCTGCGAAAGCGCCGAGAGGTACTGTCCTGCATATCAGAGCCAGAGGGGACGGCGCCGGTGAGGCGGTCGGCGCGCTGGTCGAGCTGGTGCGGCGCGATTTCGACGAAGGCAAGGACCATGCCCGAACCGCTTAGTCTGCAGGGCATTTCGGCATCGGCCGGCTATGCCGAGGGGCCGCTGTTCGATCTGGACCAGGCTGCTGTGCGTTATGTCCGCAAGGCGACTGCCGCGGACGAGAAGGCGGCGCTTGAAGCCGCCATCTCCATTGCCGCAGGCCGGCTCGCGACATTGATCGAAACCAGCGACAGCGAGGCGGCCGGGATCCTCGAATTCCAGCTCGCCATGCTGGAGGACAACGCGCTGACCGGTCCGGCCTTTGCGCACATCGTCGAGGGCATGGCTGCTGATGTGGCTTGGCCAACAGCGCTCGACGCCGAGATCGCCGGCTACGAAACATCCGACCAGGACTATTTCCGGGCGCGCGCGGCCGACATGCGCGATATACGCGACCAGGTGCTACGCGCGCTGACCGGGGGCGGCGACATTGCCGCACCGGCGGGTGCGATCTTCTACGGCGAGGATATCGCACCGACGCGCTTCCTCGAGACCGACTGGAGTGCCGGCGGCGGCATAGCACTTACGGCCGGAAGTGCTGCAAGTCATGTCGCAATGCTGGCACGCTCACGCGGCGTGCCAATGGTGGTGGGGCTTGGGCTCGTGGCGCGTGGGGTGGCCGGGCCCGGTGCTTCGCCGGCTCACCTTGCCGGAATGGCTCTGCTCGATGCCGAACATGGCGGCATCGTGTTGGCGCCTTCGAAAGCGGAGATCGATGCATTCCGACGATCGTCGTTGGCTTTCGCAGCGCATCGCGGCAAAGCGGCAGCCTATCTGACAAGGCCGGCAGCAACGAAGACCGGCATAGCGGTCCGCGTGCAGGTGAATATTGCCGATCCATCCGATGTCGACAGCATCGATGCTGCGGCGTGCGACGGTGTCGGGCTGATGCGGACCGAATTCCTGTTCGGCAAGACGCTGCCGGACGAGGAGACCCAATATCGCGCCTACCGCAAAGTGTTGGAATGGGCAGGCGACAAGCCGGTGACGATCCGTACCGTCGATGCGGGCGGCGATAAGCCTGTGCCGGGCCTGACCGTCGAGGAAGGTAATCCATTCCTTGGCCTGCGCGGGATCAGGCTGTCGCTGGTGCGCCCAGAGGTCTTTCGCGTGCAGATCCGCGCCTTGCTACGCGCCGCCATGCACGGCAATCTGAAGGTGATGTTCCCGATGATCGCCGTTCCGGAAGAGTATGAACACGCCACCGCGCTGTTCGCGGAAGAGCAGGCTGACCTTTTGGCGCGCGGCATCGCGCAAAAAATGCCGCCGCTTGGCATCATGGTCGAGGTGCCATCGGTGGCGATTGCGCCGGAGGCATTCGCCAAGGCCGCCTTCTTCTCGATCGGTTCGAATGATTTGACCCAATACGTGATGGCCGCCGCTCGCGACAATGCGTCGGTCGCACATCTGAATTCGGTCAGGCATCCGGCCGTACTCCGGCTGATCGCCTCGGTTGCCGCCTTCGGCCGCGAGCATAATGTCCCGGTCAGCCTGTGTGGCGACGCCGGCGGCGACCCCGCCTCGATCCCGGCGCTGCTTGAAACTGGCCTGCGTGACCTCTCCGTCGCTCCCGCCCAACTCGCGATGGCCAAGGCGGCCATCGCGGACGTTTCGATCTAGGCCCCGGCATGTCAGACAAAGCGTCGCAATCCGGCCCCGAAGAGGCGATCCGCGCCTACAAGACGATCCTGTCGCAGGTGATCGACCAGCGCCCGTCCGGCATGCGCCAGCGCCTCGCCGATGCGCTGGGCAAGCATCGCAGCTTCGTCACGCAGATTTCCAGCCCCGCCTATTCGACGCCCATCCCGTCGAAGCATTTGCCGGCTATCTTCTCCGTCTGCCATTTCAGCCCGGCCGAACGCGATCATTTCCTTGACGCCTACCATCGGGCGCATCCGGGAAAGATGTCGCTGGCTGCAGGCATGCGCAAGACACGGCATGTCTCGCTGATCGTTCCCGATTTCGGCGACGATAAGCAGAATGCAGCGCTCGACCGGGCGGTCAATGATTTCATCCAGAAGATCACCAGCATCGCCGGCAAGGGCAGCTGACGCTGGGCTATTTCGGAAGGACAGCCATGAAGAAATTTCTGAATTCGGTCGATACGGTGCTGACCGAGAGCCTCGACGGCTTCGTTGCCGCGCATGCCGATATCCTGGCGCTCGGCGAGGAGCACAAATTTGTCCGCCGCAAGGTGCTCAAGCCGGGCAAGGTGGCGCTGATCTCCGGCGGCGGCTCGGGTCACGAGCCGCTGCATGGCGGGTTCGTCGGGCACGGCATGCTGGATGCCGCCTGCCCCGGCCAGGTATTCACCTCGCCGACGCCTGACCAGATGATGGGGGCCGCCGATGCCGTCAATACGGGCGCCGGCTGCCTGTTCATCGTCAAGAACTACGAGGGCGACGTGATGAATTTCGACATGGCCGCTGAAATGACGGAAGGCGTGATGCAAATTGTGACCAATGACGACGTCGCGGTCGAAAACTCGTCCTACACCACCGGCCGGCGCGGCGTCGCCGGTACGCTGGTGGTCGAGAAAATCGTCGGCGCGGCGGCCGAACAAGGCATGCCACTGGAGTCTTTGAAGGCGCTGGGCGAGCGCATCAACGGCGCGACGCGCTCGATGGGCGTGGCACTGACCAGTTGCACCGTGCCGGCGGCGGGCAAGCCGACCTTCGACATCGGCGACGGCGAGATGGAGTTCGGGGTCGGCATCCATGGCGAGCCGGGAAGGCGGCGTGACACATTGAAGAGCGCCGATGCCATCACCGAGGAGATCTGTACCGCAATCCTGGGTGACCTGGGCGACGGTGCCAGAGGCCAGGCGCTACTCTTCGTCAATGGCTTTGGCGGCACACCGTTGATGGAGCTTTATCTGATGTATAACAGCGCCCGCAAAATCTTCGAGAAGCACGGCGTGACGGTGGCCCGGTCGCTGGTCGGGTCCTATGTGACCTCGCTCGACATGGCCGGCTGTTCGATCACGCTGAGCATGCTCGACGACGAGGCGGCTGTTTGGTGGGATGCCCCGGTACATACGGCCGCGCTGCGCTGGGGCATGTAGCGGCGGAGAATGCCCCAGAAATAGTCGGTGATAAAACCGACATCGGCAACGCCGCACATCACCAGACAGTTGCCCTCCTCACCCAGCGTAAGATAAAGAATCTGCGGGTTTGGGGAGTTCGAGCATGCGTTACAATTGGGATCGGGCGCCGACGGGTTTCGAGCGTCATGGAAAGGTGCTGGCAGCCGCCTTGCTGATCGTCGGCGGGGTCGGCCTTATGCTCGCTGCGCTGCCGCTTTAGGGACAACAACTCGGGTAGCTTCTGAGCGCGTTGCCTCAGTGCACCTGGCCAGTCACGGCGAGGAAACGGCGGTCACGTCCCTCAAATCCCTGGCTGAAGCGCTGCACGAGCACGACAAGCACGCCCGGTTTCCCATCCGGGGTGAATGCGTAAGATTCCGACAGGCTGTAGGAAGTCGGGCAATTCCTCAAACCGGGCACCGCCTTGTCCTCATGCAGCAGCTTGATCGGCTTGCCGTCCTGACCCTGCAGCGTCAGGCGAAAGCCGAGCGCCTTGCCGGTCGTTTCGCCTTGCTGCGTCCCGTCGAAACTCGATGAACAATCCGCCGTGCTGTCGGCAAGGATCTGCTCGAGCTGGATGGTCGAGATGCCAAGCTCGTCATAGGCCGGCGAAAGCCATTTCTGCGAAACCTGCTCGAGGCGCGCAATGTCGTTGTAGGCGACCAGGTCGTCGGGAAAGGTGAATTTGTCTAAGCCCGTCCGCTCGCCGCGCGGCGCTATGGCATATTTGGCCAGCAAGGGCGCCGCCTGCGCCGCGGCACGCTCCCGCGCCTGCGCAAGCGTCAGTGTCGCATCCTCCGTCTCGTCGACGATGACGATCGGCTTGCCGCCGGCGAACTCATCGGTGCGCGTGTCGATGATGTCGATCTCCGACCAGCCCGAATCCGAAGCACCGGCATCGAGCGTGCCGTACTGTTCGAAGGCGAAGTAGTTACCGTCTGGCGAAAAGCCGATGATGCGCCGTGCCGCCGCATCGCCGGCCTGAGCAGCTGAAGCGAGCACCGCCGCCAGGGTCGCAACGGCGGCAAATTCAAGCCCGTATCGCAGTTTCATCGCGCCCTGCCCCCATGTCGAAAATTCGGCCGATATCAGCCCCGCAGATCACGACGACCCTGCATTTGCGGCCGAATTAGAACGACGGCAAACGTAAAGCACAAATACATGGTTACAGAAAGCAGCATACGCTATTTCAAGGACTGCAAACATTCCTGGGGAGGAAGCTGGATGGCGTCACGCTACCATGAGGTCTATGACGACTGGAAACGCGACCCGGAAAAATTCTGGGCCGATGCGGCGAGTGCAATCGACTGGTTCTCGCCCTTCGAGGCCGTGTTCGACGCCAATGCCGGCGTCTATGGCCGATGGTTCAACGGCGCCTCGTGCAACACCTGCTTCAATGCCGTCGATCGTCATGTGGCGGGCGGCCGTGCCGACCAGATCGCGTTGATCCATGACAGCGCGATTTCGGGCACAATCAGGAAATTCACGTATGCCGAGTTGAAGCGCGAGGTGGTCGCGCTGACCTCGGTGCTCAAGAATCGTGGCATCCAAAAAGGCGATCGCGTCATCATCTACATGCCGATGGTGCCGGAAGCAGCTTTCGCCATGCTTGCCTGCGCGCGGATCGGCGCCGTGCATTCGGTGGTCTTCGGCGGCTTTGCCTCGCATGAGCTCGCCGCCCGCATCGACGACGCCAAGCCGAAGCTGATCATCTCCGCTTCCTGCGGCCTGGAACCAGGGCGCGTCGTCGCCTATAAGCCGCTGCTCGACAAGGCGATCGAGATGTCGCGGCACAAGCCGGAAAGCTGCCTCATCCTGCAGCGCGACCAATTGCGCTGCGAGCTCAGGGCAAACTACGACATCGACTATGCCGACGCCGTGGCGCGTGAGCGGGCCGCCGGCGCCAATGTCGACTGCGTTCCGGTGCTTGCCACCGATCCGCTCTACATCATTTACACGTCGGGGACGACCGGCCAGCCGAAGGGAATCGTGCGCGACAATGGCGGCCATATGGTCGCGCTGAAATGGTCGATGGAAAACGAGTTCGGCGTCAAGCCGGGCGAAGTGTTCTGGGCGGCTTCCGATGTCGGCTGGGTGGTCGGCCATTCCTACATCGTCTACGGCCCGCTGCTGCATGGCTGCACGACCGTGCTGTTTGAAGGCAAGCCGGTCGGCACGCCCGACGCCGGCACCTATTGGCGTGTGATCGCCGAGCATGGCGTGGTCGCAATTTTCACCGCACCAACCGCCTTTCGCGCCATCAAAGGACAGGACCCGAAAGGCGAATTCGTCCCGAAATACGACCTGTCCAAATTCCGCACGCTGTTCCTCGCCGGCGAGCGCGCCGATCCGGAAACCATCAAATGGGCGGAGCAGAAATTGAACGTGCCGGTGGTCGACCATTGGTGGCAGACGGAAACAGGCTCGCCGATGACGATCAACCCCGCCGGACTGGGCCTGTTGCCGGTCAAATACGGCTCGCCCGGCGTGCCGATGCCCGGCTACGACATCCGCGTGCTGGACGATGCCGGGCATGAGGTCAAGCGCGGCACGCTTGGCAATGTCGTGGTGAGATTGCCGTTGCCCCCCGGCTGCCTGCCGACGCTGTGGAATGCCGACGAGCGGTTTCGCCAAGCCTATCTCGAGGAGTTCCCCGGCTTCTACAAAACCGCGGATGCCGGCATGATGGACGATGACGGCTATCTCTATGTCATGGCCCGCACCGACGACATCATCAATGTCGCCGGCCACCGGCTGTCGACCGGTGCCATGGAGGAGGTGCTGGCCGCGCATCCCGACGTTGCCGAATGCGCCGTCGTCGGTATTGCCGATGCTATGAAAGGCCAGGTTCCACTCGGCTTCGTCGTGCTGAATGCCGGCGTCGACCGCGACGCCGGCATCATCGAAAACGAGGTGGTCACGCTGGTGCGCGACCGGATCGGCCCGGTCGCTGCCTTCAAGACGGTGGTGACGATCAAGCGCCTGCCTAAGACGCGCTCCGGCAAGATCCTGCGCGGCACCATGCAGAAGATCGCCGACAAGGAGGAATGGGCCATGCCGGCAACGATCGACGACCCGGCCATCCTCGACGAGATCACCGCCGCGCTGAACCGCCGCGGCATCGGCCTGTAAGAGGCCGAAGCCGAGTTGCGTCCGAAGCTCCGGTATGGAACGACCGGCGCCAGACATGGTATCCACGCGGTGTGTCGTCATGTTGCTTCGGAATCGAGACGCACACACAGCCATGCGAGATGCCATACGTGACCCTGTTCCAGCGATCGAGAAAGCCCCAGGCCGCGGCACGCCGGCGGCTGGAGATCGATATGCGGGGCACAATCGTCTACGCGATCGGCGACGTGCATGGCTGCTACAAGGAACTCCGCGCCCTGGAGCAGAAGATCCTGCTCGATTCGGTGCCCTTCGAAGGAAGAAAGCTGATCATCATGCTCGGCGACTACGTCGATCGTGGGCCTCAGTCGGCGCGTGTGCTCGATCATCTGCTGGCGCCGCCGCTCCATGATTTCCAGCGCATCTGCCTTGCCGGCAACCACGAAGTCGTGATGCTGAACTATCTCGACGGGATCATTTCGAGAGAGTCGTGGCTGGCGATAGGCGGCCTGCAAACGCTGTTTTCCTACGGCGTCGACCCGTCGCGCATGGCCGATCTCTATGGGTCAAGCGACGAGGTTGACCGGCGCATTCGGGAGATCATCCCCGCCGGCCATGTCGGCTTCATGCGCGCGCTGCCGGTCATGGTCTATTCGGCGAAATTCGTGTTCGTTCATGCCGGCATCAGGCCCGGCATCGAACTGGCCGCGCAGGACGAGGAAGACCTGCTCAACATCCGCTCGGAGTTTTTCGACGCCGCGCATCTTCTCGACCGCTATGTCGTGCACGGACATACGCCGGTCGAGGTTCCGAAGCTCGAGGGACGCCGGCTCGGCATAGATACCGGCGCCTTCCAAACCGGCCGGCTGACCGCCCTCAGGATCGTCGACAACCGCGCCAAGTTCATATTTTCCTAAGCGCGATATCGTCGCTCAGGCGGCTGCCTTGGTGCGTGCTTCCGATTTTTCCAGATAGTAGCTCGAATATTTGTCGAAGAATTTTTCCGAGCCGCCGATCGCGCCATACTTGGGCAGTTTCTTCAGTTCGACCTTGTTCAGCACCGCGCCAATGATCTTCTTGGCGATGTAGGGCTCCGAGCTGAGCACGGATTGCACCATCGCACGCGGCGTGCGTCCCCACTCGGTGACCAGCACGAAGCCGTCGACAAGCGGAGCGAAGGCCTTGGCGTCGACGACAGGCCCGAGTGGCGGCAGATCGACGATGATGTATTCGAAGGTTTCCTTGGCGTTGTCGATGAAGCGGCGCATGCCGGCTGAAGACAGAAGCTCGCTTGTATGCGAAAACTGGCCACGTAGGACGGCCGGGATGATCGCCAGCTTGGTCTGCCGATCGATCTTGCCGACCGATTGCCAGGTCTGCCCGCTCACCACCGCTTCCATCAGGCCCTGCTCGGCCTCCATGCCAAGGCTGCGGCTGAGGCCGGGATTGCGCAGGTCGCCGTCGATCAGCAGCGTTTTCGATCCGTTGGCGGCAAGCAGTCCGGCAAGATTGGCCGCCACCGTCGACTTGCCTTCGCCGGGAAGCACCGAGACCACACCGATGACCCGGCTGCCCTGGCCTTCAATCACGACGTCGAAGGCAATCTTTGCGTTGCGCAGCGTCTCGGAGAACATCGATGCCGGCGCATCGACGGTTACTCGCATGCGCGCACGTTTTTCGGCTGCCGACAATGTTTTGGAGGGCTGGGATTTGGAGGACTTGGCGGTCCTGGATTCGACGACCTTGACGTCGGGCTGACCTCCGTCGCGCTGGTCGTCCTTGCCAGCCTTGCCGATGACCGGCAGGTAGCCGAGGAATTTGAGGCCGACGCGGTCGCGCACATCCTCGCCGGTCCTGAAGAAGCGTTCCCTGAATTCATTCAGGCCACCAACCCCTGCTCCCATCATTATGCCAAGCGCCAGCGAAAGCCCCAGCACGATAGCCGTGCGCGGGGTTGCGGCCGACTGCGGCATCGTCGCGTCCGAGATGACCCGGATCTTGCCGACTGGGAAGGATTGCTGCTGGGCGGCCTCCTCATAGCGGTTCAGGAACGTCTGGTAGAGCGTCGACAGCGCCGTCGCCTTCTGGTCCAGCTCACGCAGCTTGACCTGCGACTGGTTGTCGATGGAGCTCTTGCCAGCCGCCAAGGCGACATTTGCGCGGAGCGCGGTTTCGCGCGCCAGAGCGACCTCGTATTCGTTGCGGTAGCTTTCGGTCAGTTGCTTCAGCTCGCCGAAAATCTGCGCGGATATGTCGGCCTTCTCCTTGGCGAGCGCGACGGCCTGCGGATGTTGCGGGCCGAAATTGGCTTCGACGTCCTGCTGCCGCTTGGCGACGGTGAGATAGCGGTTCTTCAGCGTCGTGATGACCGAGCTGCTCGGCTGGTCATTCGATATCGCAGCGTCCTTGAACGCATTGTCCGAGCCGCTTTCGACGATCGACTTGTACTGCTGATAGCGGGCGCCGGCACGTGCGGTATCGGCCTGCGCGACGATCAGCTGGGTGTTGAGATCGGACAATTGCTTGTCGCTGATCAACTGGCCGTCATTGACAGCCAGTCCATGTTCGGCCCTGAACTTTTCGACCGCCAATGCGGCCGCCTGGGAGCTCTCGCGGAGCTCGGTCAGCCGGCCTTGCAGCCAGACCGCCGCCCGTTCGGTCGCGTCGAAGCTGGCATCGAGCTGATCGGCGAGATAGGCATCGGCATAGGCCTTGGTGATGGCGGTCGCAAGCGCCGGATCCGTCGCCTGGAAGGAGATGCTGATGACAAAGCTTCGGCCGATCCGCTCGGCGTCGAGTTGGTTCTGCAGCTTGAAGATTGCGTAGTCGCGGGGCGACGACGATGCGGTGATCGCGTCACGCGTCGCAGGATCAAGCTGAGTGACATCGGTTGTGCTAGCGGCGCGCTTGGGGCGGACCGACTGGATGATACCGCGCACAAAGCTTGCGACCTTCGAAATGGCCGATGTCGGAGGGTTCATGAAAGCGTCGTTCTGATCGAGCTTCAGCTTGTCGACGACCACCCCCGCCAGCCTGGCCGACTGCAAAATTTCGATCTGGCTTAGAACGGCGGAGTCGGTCTGCATGCTGACCGACGCCGCCGAAATGTCGTCGACGACCTTGTTCAATCCTTCGTCGATCAGCACGCTGCTCGTCGCCACATAGGTAGGAGGCGTCGTCTGCAAATAGAGCACGCCGAGAAAGAGACCGATGACGGCGCAGGCGGCAACCACTTTCGCCTGCCGCGCGGCCATGCCAAGCAGGCGCTCGATGTCGATGAAGTCTTCGGCGTTTGCCGCATTTGAAGCCGGCAACGGCGTCCTCTTGTCGACAGGAAAATTGGCATAGTTCATCTTCGGTCCAATTCTAGTTTGCAGGCGCTACCGCCTCGAAGGTCGGGACATAGGGTGCAAACCTTGCGCCGGACAGTGCGCGTTACGCGCGGCGCAACGGCCTGTCCTGCGTCATCAGCCGCACACACAATGCCTCAAAAAAATGGACATTATGCGGCTTCTTCCCGACGCTGATGCGACCGGACGAATTCCTGCAGCATCTCGAAGATCGGGCCCTTCATATCCTCCCGCGCCAGCGCGAAAGCCACGTTGGCCTGGATGAAGCCCTCCTTCGAGCCGCAGTCGAACATGCGGCCGTCGAAAGGCTGGGCGAAGAAGGCCTGGGTCTGTGCGAGACGCACCATTGCGTCGGTCAGCTGGATCTCGTTGCCGGCGCCCCGTTGCTGGCTGGCCAACAGCGAGAATATCTCGGGCTGCAGGATGTAGCGGCCGTTGATGTAGAAGTTCGACGGCGCATTGGCAGGAGCCGGCTTTTCGACCATGGCCGTCACCTCGAAGCCCGTACCGACATCCGCGCCGCGCCCGACAATGCCGTATTTGCTGGTCTCGGTCGGATCGCACCGCTCGACGGCGATAACGTTTGCGCCAGTCTGCGCATAAAGATCGGCGACCTCGGCGAGACACCCGCGCCCGCCGAAGGACACCATGTCCGGCAAAAGCAATGCGAAGGGTTCGTCACCGATGACTTCGCGCGCGCACCAGACGGCATGGCCGAGGCCTTGCGGCGACTGCTGGCGGATGAAGCTCGTCGCGCCGGCGACGGGAAGCAGGCTTTCAAGCGATTCGAGTTGCGCCTTCTTGCCGCTCTGCTCCAGGGTTCCGATCAGTTCAGGATGCAGGTCGAAATAGTCTTCGATCACCGCCTTGTTGCGGCCGGTGACGAAAACGATGTGCTCGATGCCGGCCTCAAACGCCTCGTCAACCGCATATTGCACGACAGGCCTGTCGACCACCGGCAGCATTTCCTTCGGCATGGACTTGGTCGCCGGCAGGAACCGCGTTCCAAGCCCCGCCACCGGTATGACTGCCTTCCTGACTTTTTTCATTGCATGTTCCTTCTGAGGAGATCGATTTCAACCTGTCGCAGGCGGCGAAAACTGTCTTCATCCATTCGCCTGCAGCCCTTCACCTCCCCGCCACCACGGCAAACTGTGCCGCTACCCTTCGCAGCCGGACGGCGATCGGCATGCCCATATGCCGAACCGCCGCCGGATCGCTGAGCGCCGTCCATATCGCCTTGAGCGGCGATCGCGCCTTGATGTGCTGAACCAGCGACAGGAATGATGCCGCCCGGCGCAGGCTGCGAGCGCGCCTGGCGAACGCCACCTCGGCCGCAGCATCCATGGAATGGGTCGCGGCGAAGGTGGCATCGGCCCTGCGCATCGCCTCGACGTGATGAAGTTCGAGCACCCGGGAGATGGAACCCGTGCGAATGTGGTAGATATAGCCCGTCGTCGGCTCGACCACGCATTTGCCGCCTTTGGCCAGAGCACTGGCCAGGAGGATATAGTCTTCGCCAATGATCAGGCTTTCATCGTAGCGAAGCCCGTTCTCGTTCAGGAACCGGCGCTGGAAGATCGGCTTGAGATAGCCGAGATTGAACCTCGATTCGAAGAGGACGTTGCCGCCGATGAAATCCGCCAGCGAGATTTCACCGAGCCCTTCCAGATAGTCGGCCGGGAACATCGTCTCTTCGGCAACGCCATCCTCGCGAACGACCTGCAGATTATCGACCGCGATCTCGGCGCCCGCTTTCTCCGCGCGTTCGATCATGGTGCAGATTCGCCCGGGATAGACCGCGTCGTCCGAATCTAGGACCGCGACCCACCTGCCGCGAGCAAGCTCAAGGCCGGCATTCCTGGCGCCACCGGGGCCACTGTTTTGCTCAAGCGCGACAACGCGTACGATGTCTTCGGGATAGGATCTCGCCAGGTCGAGCGTCCGGTCGCGCGACTTGTCGTCGACGACGATGACCTCGACGCTGACATTGCGCTGGGCGACGGCGCTGGCAATCGCCCGATCGATGGTCGCCTCGGCATTGTAGGCGGCAATCACGAAGCTCACGTCAGGCTGCACGCTTGCCCCCTTGCTGCGGCGAAGACAGGCCGTATTGGCGGATTTCACGAACCCCGACGAGGCCGCTGACGACGCCGACATGCATAATGCCGCGAAGCAGGCTGCGGTTCCGGCGTACGGGGTCGATGGCGACCGGAATTGCCGACAGGAAACTGTAGCCGGCCTTTGCCGCGGCAATTCCGACTTGCTTGAGCCGGGCAAGGCCGTGTGCGTTGCGCCCCAGAAGATGACCGTGCGTCTGCCCGACGCGGAACCGGCGGCGGCCGAGCCAGTCGAATGCCGCCCTGGCAGGTGGCACCGCTTCGTCGACCCGAGCCTCCGGCGAAAAGGCGATGCGGCCGCCGGCCTTGACCATCTGGTCGAAGAATTCCGTGTCTTCGCCGCCGGTCTGGCCACGTGCCAGGCTGAAGCGCCGGCCGCGCAGGCTCTCAGCACCAATCCTGAGCAGGACGTTGCAGGTGTAGCCGGTGCGGATCTCGCCGCTCAACCAGACCGGCAAGGTCGAGTGGAAATCACCTTTGCGCATCCAGGCGGGCGCATCCGGCAGGTAACGGGCTTGCACCGGCCCAAGCACCGTCGCAGCACCAGTTGCTTCCGCCGTCGCAACCAGTTCGGCAAGCCAGCCAGCGGTAGCTATCTCGTCGTCATCGATAAAGGCGACGAAATCCGCCGCACTGGCATCGAGGCAGGCGTTGCGCGCGATCGAGATGTTGCGGGCCGGAGCGTGCCGGTAGGTCACCGGCAGCTTCAACTCCCCCGCCAGCTTGGCGACCAGCGTTTCAGCCGTCGGCGTATCGTCGTTGTCCGCGATGATGACACCGACGTCGAACCCCGTGGGCATATCCATGGCCGCTATGGAGCTAAGCGTGTCGGCAAGCTCCGGCCGGCGAAATGTGCAGACGCAGATATCGATGCTTCGATTTTTCCTGACCGGGTCCATCACGCTACCCCGCGCTGCGGTCGCGGTGCGAGCAGTTGCAGCCAGAAACCGACCGACCAGCCGAAATGCATGACCATTGCCGAGACCCCGGCAAGCGCAATGTCGGCTTTGCGCTGGCTGACGGCGGTCCAAAAGCCGTAGCCGAGGCAGACCGACGCCCATAGCAAAAACGGCACGGCCGCCAGCCAGTGGACGAAGGAAAAGGCGGCGAGAAGAACCACGGGGAACACCAGAAGCGGCACCATCTGCCGGATCTTCGGGATCATGCGGTGCTTGAGAACGTTCCTCGCCCGGCCACGGCCATAGCCGAGATACTGAAAATAGAGGCCCTTCAGCGAGGAGCGCGGGTAGTAGATCATTTGCGTCTTGCCGGTCATCCAGATGCGGTAGCCGGCCTGGCGGAGCCGATAGTCGAGTTCGGCATCCTCATTGTGGCTGAACGTCTCGTCATAGCCGCCGACCGCGGTGAAGGCCGATATCCGCATCAGCGCATGGTGGCCATGATCGACCCATTCCCCCGCCGAAAGGTGCCGGTGCTTGGAGCCGCCGGTGCCGAGCCTGGAGTTCTGCGCCGCCGCCGCTGCTTTCTGCACCATGCCGCTGCCACTGGTCAGCATCGAGACGACGACCGAATCCGCGCCGGTGGCCTGCGCTTCTTCGACCAGCCGGTCGCAATAATCCGCGGGATAGCCGCCATGCGCGTCGATGCGAATGAGATAGTCGACGCCGTTCCCGAGTCTGGCGACGGCGAGATTGATCGCCGCGCTCTGCAAGCGCTTTTCATTGTGCAGCAGGATCACCCGCTGATCTTTTGCGGCGATGTCCGCGACGATCGTCCTGGTGCCGTCCGTGCTGCCGCCATCGGCAACGATGATCACGGCGCCCAGCCTCTCGGCCACAGGGCGGAGCTCTCGAAGCAACGTGCCGATATGGGCCGCTTCGTTCAGGCACGGAACCACGATCATGCAGGATGGAATGTCGGTTTGCGTCATCGGCAGTCCTTCTATGCCAATGCTTCGGCAGCATATGGACCGGGAGCCGCAGTCAGCCCGCGGAGCTTTTCGACGAGCGCCCGGCAATCGGCGCGGTCGTAGCTCCAGGTGCGCGGATTGCGGGCGAGAACACGCGCCTTCAATGTCTCGAACCGATGCTGCTCAATCGTGCCGACGGCGGCTTCGAGCGCCTCGGGCGTGGCTTCTGGCAAAAGAACCCCAATGCCTTGCCGGTCGAGGAATCGGCCGGTTTCGGTGGCTCCCATCGAAATCGGCACGGCTCCGAAGCGGCAGCCCTCATAAAGCCGGTTGGGCAATAGCCATTCGGAGTTCAGGCCCTGCTCAAAAAAGTCGATGGCCCAGGAAAAGTGAACCTCGCGGTAGATCGCCGCCATATCCTCGGGATTGCGGTAGGGACCGCCAAACGAGAGCCAGGGCTCCGATTCGACGAAACCGTGGAAATCGGGAAATTCGGACAGCGCCGGCCGGCCCCTGAGGACGATTTCAAAGCGGCCGTCGAGGCGGCGCGAGAAGTCGGCCAGAAGCTCCAGGGAACGGCGGCAGCGGAGCGCCCCGAACCAGCCGATCCGCCAAGGCGGCGCAACGGGGTTCTCCGGCGCCGCCCGGTCATCCAGCGGGGGCGCGGCCGGCTCGAAATACTTGTTTTCGAGCAGTTCGACCGGGGCGGCAATCTGTCCGAACGGCTTGAAATAGTTGGCGATGAAGGCCGGAGAGCTGGTCACCAGAAGCTTCACATCCCTGGCCAGGAAGCGTTCTGCGCCGCGCATCGCCCAGCCCAGCGGATCGTCGCGAAGCAGCAGGCGATGAATGTCCAGGCACTCGTAGACGATCGGCACCGTTGCCTGGAAGGCCGACCTCGCGCGGCGGGCAAGCGCCAGCATTTCCAGATTGCGCGCGATAATGAGGTCGGGCCGTGGCATTGAGCCCAGCTTCGAGCCGGTCGAGACCACCGCCTTCATGATCGCGGCCAGACGTTGGGCGAATCGGCCATCACGAGTCGGGCCGAGATCGATCGGCTGCAAGCCCTCGACATCAGCAACTGCGCTTGCCGTACGACGAAAGCCGGCCAGCGTAACCTGGGCGCCGCCTGCCTTGAGCATTATGATCCGCCGGCGCACTGCCGGGTCGGAGACGTCGTGTACCAAGTACAAGACATGCAGCATGAAAACTCGACCGCTGTTGGCCCGCCCGCTACGATGCTAGTACAGCTCTTGCTGCATCGCAACATTTTTGGTTGCAGCGTAACAAAGATCCACATTTTTTGTTGCACTGCAAAATCGATGGGTTAATCTCGCTCTGCTTGGGCCGCATGGACCGCGCGTTGGCCTGCCATCGGGCTGCGCGCCAATAATCACGACGCGAGGACCATCCTTGGCGTGCAGCATTTTCGGCCAACCCGCCTGCAATCCGCCCCCTTCGCACCCGTCGATGGAAGCACGGGACTACTCACGAAATGAGGTCATTCCATGAAGATCGCGGTTGAAAACACCGTCTGCCTGAATACCGGGGATGCAGCGATCCTCCTGGCGATCCGCCATGTTTTCAAGACGATCGTGCAAGAAGATATCCAGTTCTACGTCTTCGACAGCCAGCCGGAGGTGGCGGCGAGGCTCTACACGAAGAAGGACTATCCGGATCTCGCATTCCACAAGCTGCTGTCGGAATCGCTGTTCCGCTACAAATACGGCAGCGGACTGAAGAACCTGTTCAAGCCGCTCTACAATCGGCTCGTGCTCACTGCCCTGCGGCGGTTCGGCACCGGCGTTCTCGGGCGTTTTTTCAGCCCAAGCAATCGCCGTGGTCTCGACATCTACAGAGACGCCGACCTCGTGGTCACGACAGGCGGAACCTATCTCGTCGAGACCTACAATCTGGAGCGGCGGCTCAATCAATTCCGGATTGATGCGATTCTGGGCAAGGACCCCGTCTTCTTCACGCAATCGCTCGGCCCGTTCAACAAAAGTTACAATCGCCAGGAGTTGAGCCCGATCTTCGACCGGAGCCCGCTCATCCTGCTGCGCGACGAACGTTCGAGAGGCCACATTGTGGACATGGTGAAAGACCCCGGCAAATGCCACGTCGTGGCCGACGCCGTCTTTGCCCTGGCCGACACCGACAGGATCGGAAAAATTCTGGCCTCCGGCCAGTCGACAACCGTCACCGGCCGCGTCGCCATTTCCGTCCGTCACTGGAACTATGTCAGCGACGGCGAGGGTGGCATGCGCCGCTACATCGACTCGATCCGCGAGATCGCGACCATCCTGGTCAGGGACCACGCCAAGGAGGTCACCTTCGTCTCCACCTGCCAGGGCGTGCCGGAATACGCCCATGATGATTCCAAGACGGCGCGGACGATTGTTGCCGAACTCGATCCGGAGATCGCCAAGCATGTCAGCGTGGACGCTTCGTTCCACACGCCGGAGCAACTGATGGCACTGGTGAAGGGCTTCGACTTCGTCGTCGCAACGCGCATGCACATGATGATCATGTCGCTCTGCGTCGGCACGCCGGTGCTGCCGATTGCCTATGAATTCAAGACCAAGGAACTTGCCAAGCGGATCGGCGTCGCCGACCTGCTGCTCGACATCGACACGGTGACGCCCGAGGAAGCGAGCGAGAAGCTCGGCAGACTTACCGCCAATCTCGACCTCTATCGCAGGACGAGCCTTCAGGCAGTACTTGAGGAGCATACGTCGGCGATGTCGGCGGGTGCGCTGTTGAGGCCGGTGATTGCCGGCCTAGCGGGCGTTGCGCATGGCGCTGGAAAGCGTGCTGAACAGGGCGCTGCGCGACTGGCGAAGGGCAAGCATGAGGACCAGTCCGATCGAATAATTGAGGGCAACCGCCAGGACCACCGCGAGCAGGTCTGACTGGCCGGTCAGCGATGCCGGCAACTCGCGGTAGACGGACCAGGCAAGCAGCGACGAGGCTATGAAAAGCCCCTGCATGACCAGGAAGTCGGCTGCGGTCACCGGGCCGACCCGGTGGACAAGAACGGCAAGTACCGGGACGCGCAGCACATAGCCGCTGATCGCGTAGGCCGCCGCGACACCGACGGCGCCCCAGTGCAATCCGATGATGAAGGCGGCGACCGTCGTCAGCGACGAGTAGATGCCCCAGTGGAACATGGTCTTGGTCTTGCCCTGGCAGATGAAGATCCATCCGGTGGTGCTCGAGACGGACTGGATCAGGCTGGCAATGCCCAGCCAGGCGAAGATCGGCGCCACCGCCGTCCAGCGCTCGCCGAAGAGAAGCCCGACGACCTGGTCCGACGTCAACGTCAGCGCCGCGATGCCGGGCATGGTGATGGCCGCCAGCATCCAGTTGGTTCGCACATAGATATCGCGAAACCGTGCCTTGTCCTCATGGATGCGGCTCAGCAGCGGCACCATCACGCGTGTCAGCGGCTGGTTGATGTTCTGCAGCGGAAACAGCAGGAGCTTGTAGGCGCGGTCATAGTAGCCGAGTTCGATCGCGCCCGAATATTTTCCGATCAGGATGTTGTCGAGATTGCGCGAGAAGAAGTTGGCCAGATTGAAGCCGGTCAGATTGGCGCCGAACGATAATATGTCGGTATCGACCTTCAGGTCCGGCCGTGACGGCGTCCAGCGCGCCACCTGCCATGCCGCGGCGAGCGCGACAACAGCCGAAACCGCCGGGCCGATGACCAGCGACCAATAGCCCAGCCCCGCATAGGCGGCCACTGCGGTAGTCGCAAGTCCGGCAGCGGCGGTAATCACATCGTTCAATGCGAGCTGGCCAAAGCGCAAATGGCGGTTCATCAGCGCCAGCGGCACCGCGGCGAGACTGCCAAGAAGCAGCGGCAAGGCAGAGCCGATGGTGATCCCGACCATGCGTTGATCGCCATAGAAGGCAGCGATGGCGGGCGCGAGGCATGCAACCACCACGGCACTGCCCAGCCCCACCAACGCACTGATCCAGAATACCTGGTTGAGCTGCTCGGTGCTGATGTCCTTGCGCTGGACCACGGCCTGCTGCAGGCCAAGGTTTTGAAGCAGTCCGACAAAGGCCACGATCGGCCCGACGGAAGCCACCAAGCCGAAATCCTCGGGCACGAGCAGACGCGCAAGCACGATGACCGAGAGAAACTGGATCGCCATCTTGAAGCCTTGCGCGCCGATCGTCACCACGCCGCCGCGCAGGGCGACGCGACCGAACTGGGGGGGCGGGTTGGCATTCATGCCGGGTGCCTGGCTTCGGCCAGCTGGGCAACGATCTGCGCAAAACGTTCGTTGAGCACGTCCGCGTTGAAATCCTGCTCGATCTTACGGCGCGCCGCACGTGCGATGCGTTCGCATTTGTCCGGGTTCTCGGCCACCCAGACAAGCTTGCGGGCCAACGCCGCAACGTCTCGCTCCGGTGCGAGGAAACCTGTCTCCTGATCCTCGATCAGCTCGGGGATGCCCGAGTGATAGGTGCTGACCACGATCAGTCCGGCGGCCATGGCCTCCATCAGCGCCACCGGAATACCCTCTAGATCGCCGTCTCGCGCGGCAACGCTGGGCAGCAGGAATACGTGGGCATCTCGCAGGCGGTGCTTGACCTCGGCGTGCGGACGCGGCCCGAGGAAAGTCACCCGGTCGGCAATGCCGAGATTTGCGGCGAGCTTCTTCAACTCTTCCAGCAATTCGCCACCGCCAATTACCGAATAGACCCAGTCACGCCGCGGCAGGCTGGCCAGCGCCCGAAGGGCGAATTCGATGCCCTTCTTTTCGGTCAGCCGGCAGACCGAGATGAAGGACAGTGTGTCCCGTTCCCAGGAACGCCAATGGTAGCCGATCTCACCGGGCCGCACGCCCATATGGTGAACCATGACCTGCGCGGGGGGTGCGCCGACGCCGATCAGGGCGTCGCGAAAAAACGCGTTCACCGGCAGCTGGAGAACGCCCTTTTCGAAGACGACCTTGTAGCGCGTGAGCGTGTTGTCATGCAGCGGTTCGCCGACATCGCGGCCGTGGAATATGGTCACCAGCGGAGCGGAAATCCGGCCTCGTTTCATGGCGCGGGCGACGCGCATGCCGTTATTGCCGAAATGCGCGACGATCACATCGGCGTTCTGCAATTTGCGCGCAAAAGCGATGTCGACAGCGGTCGAGAGCTTATCCCAGAACCTGCCCGACCATCTCCTGAGCGTCGGGCGAAAGCGCCCTAGCCCGCCCCACCAGCAGACGACCTTGCCAGGGAGAGCCTGCCAGCGGCGATCGTCGATGTTGCTGTCCTTGCCGAAGGATGTCTCGTTGCAGACGACGCCGACTTGCATGCCGCGCTCGAGGCACCCTTCTATCTGGTCGAGGACGAAGGTCTCCGACAAAGAGGGGAACTTATCAACTACGAAGCAAATCTTCATCGAATGGACGATCTTTCGAGGCCGGTCGATCGGCTCGCGCGGATGAGGGCTGATGCCCGTCGCCGCCATGCGAGGCGCTTCAAGCGTCTGGTGTTGTGCGTGATGTTGTCCCAAGCCATCCCCTCGGGTCAGGCGCGAACGCTGGCTTTTACGCGACATGCATGGTTTTGGACGAAATGCATCAGGCGGCACGCTCCAGCGCGCCTTGCCTGGCGCGGTCGAGAACGCCGAGAAAAGTCGCGAACTGGCTGTCGGGGTTCATTTGCGGCCGCTCCGAAAACAGCTGCGCCGCCGCCGATAGGCGGTCGTACTCGGCCTTGTCGCTCCATAGCCGCCTGACCGCGGCGACCCAGTCGTCGAGCGGTGCGTCGTAGTCGAGCACCACGCCGCCGGCGCCAATCGCTTCCGGCAGGCCACCGCGACGGGACCCGACGACTGGAATGCCGCTGCAATGGGCCTCGGATGCCACCCGCCCCCAGGCCTCTTCCCATTTGCTGGGCGCCAGCAGGATCTTGGTGCGGCCGTAGACGGTCTTCATGTCGCTGGTGCGGCTTTCCAGCCTGACGTTGCGCAGCGGCGCGATGATCTGTTCGATCTGCGCCCGGTGGTCGTCGTCGAGCTTCCAGCTTTCGACGAACAGGAACGGGATTTCGGGGCATTGGCCGGCGATGCGCACGGCGAGTTCGAACCCTTTTTCATTGTAAGGATTGATCAGCGTGACGAATTCGCCGGTGGTCGGCGTGCTATAGAGCCCGGGATTGATGGTCGGTGGAATCACGGTCGAATCGATGCCGAACTTTTCCTTATAGGTGCGCGCGGTGAATTCGGAGTTGGCGATATAAAGCGCCGAATGCAATTCGCGCAGGTCGCCGGCCAATTCGTGGAATTCGACGTTCCGCAGGTAGACCACTAGTGGCACGCCGAGCGCCTGCAGCGCCTTTCCGATCGGCACCGATTTGTGGCACTGCACGACGGCGACATCGGGATCGAGCCGTTCGACCGCGAAGCGCGCCGCCTCCCAGGGAAACCATGCCCGCACGACCGGATAGCCGGGATAGCTGTCGATGACCGCACGCTGGCGAAGCAGTTTCATCTTGGCGCGCGCCTTGAAACCGAACATGCCGTCACCGAACAGCGCCGCCAGAACCGAGGCGTCATGACCGTGCTCGCGCAGCTGCTCGACCAGATGGTGCGTGCTCGACTGAACGCCACCGCTGAACTGCGGGGTGTAGCCGTTGCCGCCTGCAAACAGAACTTTCATGGACCTGGCTCCTTGCTGGACCGCCCTGGCGTCACGCCGCCATTCTGCCGATGCTGTGGTATTCGATGCCGTGGCGGGCGATGACCTTGGGGTCGTAGAGGTTGCGTCCGTCGAAGATGACGGGCGTGGTTAGCGCGTTCTTCAGGGCATCGAAGGACGGTGCGCTGAAGCTCTTCCACTCGGTCACGATCAAGAGCGCGTCGGCGCCTCGCAGCGCGGCCTCCTTGGTGCCACACAGTTGCAGGTCGTCGCGCAGCCCGTAGATCGCCTGGCATTCCTGCATCGCCTCCGGATCATAGGCCTGGACATTGGCACCGGCGGCCCAGAGCGCTTCCATCAGCGTGCGGGCCGGGGCCTCGCGCATGTCGTCGGTATTGGGTTTGAAGGCCAAGCCCCACAGAGCAAATGTCTTGCCCTTGAGATTGCCCTTGAAATAGCGGTCCACCTTCTCGAACAGGACCGACTTCTGCTGGTTGTTGCGCTCCTCGACGGCACGCAGCAGCTTGGCGTCGAACTTGACGGCCTCGGCGGTCTTGATCAGGGCACGCACATCCTTCGGGAAGCACGAGCCGCCATAGCCGAGGCCCGGATAGATGAAGTGGTAGCCGATCCGCGGGTCGCTGCCGATGCCCTTGCGGACCTCCTCGATGTCGGCGCCCAGTTGCTCGGCCAGGTTGGCCATTTCATTCATGAAGCTGATCTTGGTCGCCAGCATGCAATTGGCCGCGTATTTGGTGAACTCGGCACTGCGCACGTCCATCACGATCATCTTTTCGTGGTTGCGGTTGAACGGCGCGTAGAGCTCGCGCATCACCGCCTCGGTGTCCTCGTTGCTGGTGCCGACTATGATGCGGTCGGGCTTCATGCAGTCGCTTACAGCGGACCCTTCCTTGAGGAATTCCGGATTGGAGGCGACGTCGAAAGCCAGATCCTCGCGCCCGCGCGCCTTCAGCGTTGCAGCGATCCTGGCCTTTATCCTTTCGCAGGTGCCGACGGGCACGGTCGACTTGCCGACGACGATCTTGGGCTCCTCCATCTCACGACCGATGGCCTCGGCGACGGCCAGCACATATTTGAGGTCGGCCGAACCATCCTCGCCCGGCGGCGTGCCGACGGCGATCATCTGGATCTGGCCATGCCTGATCGCCGCGGCGGCGTCGGTGGTGAACTTGATGCGGCCGGCGGCATGGTTCTCCTTGACCATGTTTTCGAGCCCCGGCTCGAAGATCGGGACATGACCCTGGTTGAGCCGCTCGACCTTTTTTGCATCGATGTCGACACAGACCACCTGATGGCCGACTTCGGCAAGCACCGCTGCCTGTACAAGACCGACATAGCCGATTCCAAAGACAGTCAAATTCATTCGGTTTCATTCCTGTTCAAGGCTTCGGGCCTGTTCGAGCTTCGGGCTTCGGACCATCTTCGGCCCGGCCGGTTCAGATGCGCTTCTAGTTTGTGTTGCATGCCAGCGATTCCGGGAATTGGCAGGGCTGGCCAAGTGCGGTGAATGCAACGCGATCCACCTGCATCGTGAGCTTGCGGCCGGGATCCGAGAACGGCCCCATCCAGCCCTTCATCGTATCGCTGCCCCACAGGCTGAAATAGATCCTTTGCGAATGGGTGGGCAATTTCGCCGGATCGGTGATCTCGTGGACAAGCTTGCCGTTGATGTACCAGCGCAGCCGGTCCTTTTCCCAGACGAAGGCGTAGTCGTTGAAGGCCTTGTCGGTGCCGCCGGCGACGTCGACCAGTTTCTCGTTCTTGCCTTTGCCGGCTATGTAGGCGTTGACCTGGACCTTGGACGTGTCCTTGGTCAGCACCTCGAAATCGATTTCATCATGCGGCTGCTTGTCGGCATCGCCGACGAAGCTGAAGAATGCCGCGTTGACGCCGGAGCCCGTGTCGGTCTTCATCCGCGCCTCGTAGGTGCCGTAGCCGAAGCGCTGCTTGGTCTGGATCTCGGCGCAGGCGAATTCGCGATCCTTCAGCTTTCGCTTCTCGAAACCGAGCGTCAGCATGCCGTCGGAAAGCCCGATCAGGCTTTTGGACCAGGTGCAGTTTTGATGCTTGCCGTTAGTCCAGCCGTCGGAAATGTACCAGCGCGCGCGACTGAGGCTGGTGAAATCATCGACAAAGGACGGCGCGGTTGGGAGATCCTGGGCGCGGACGGGCACCAGGCCCGCAACCAGGCTGACGAGAACGACCAGCAGAAACGCGCCGTCTGGACGGAGCCGCCGCAGCTTGCCTGGGATCGGGCGCGCGAACGGGGTGCCGCGGGTTGCCGGGGCGGACGTGCTTTTAGGATCTGCATTCATGTCAAACTCACCTTGTGCTGTGCGCCCCCAAAGCGATCGTTCGAACCGTGACGAAACAACCTGATCTTGACCTCTGTCGCTCCCAAGCTCCGTGTTGTGCCTAAAACCATTACGCCGACCCGGGGTGTTCGCTCAGCCCGTACCGGAATCGGCAGGCTTCACAAAATCGCTCCTTATGTCGGGGTCGTTCTGCCGCCTCCGTTCGAAGATTTCATCCAGCGAATGACGGAGATCCTTCATCATCTGCATCTGGCGCGACAACGCTGCGATGCGCCGCTCGCAATTCAGGATCGACCTGGTCAGTTCGCCGACTTCTGAAGACCTGCGAGAGGAGACCGCTCCGTTCTCCATGGCCTCGACCAGAAAGGCGGCATTGGTGGCCGTTGTCCTGTAGCGGTTCTCAAGTCCGCTCTTCTCCGCCTCGACTTCGGCCGCGATCTGGTCCAGCAGCCTTGCCAACCGATCGAGGCGCGAGGTGTCGGTCTGCGTGTCGCGCGCCGGATCTCTCGATCGGAAGCGAAAGATCGAGGCCATGCAGTCAGCGCCCCATCATCGTCGAGCTGGTGAACGGCCTTGGTGCCCGTCCACATTCGAAAGACATTTCTTGCATCGTCCAGCTCCTCCGACAGGGGATGTCTCGGGCCAGTTCGGTTGGCCGTCCAAAATTGCTGCACCGCAACATAGATTGCCATTCCCTGCGCGGATAGGCAACCACCTAGATCGTAAACTCATGAATCTCGTTGAAACGGTGCGAGCCGACAGAAGGGTAAGGGAGTAGCTACCGCCGTCGCACGTTGACGGGCCTAGCTTTCGCCAGCCGTGCTGGTTCCGGCCATGAGGAAGCGCAGCGGCGGCACATGCTGACGTTTCGCGGTGAGGCCAGCGCGGCGAAACAGCGCATCCAGCTTGTCGGAGGCGACGCCGCGGACGACGGCTGTGAGGTTGGACGGGCCGGCCAAGGCGTAGGCCGCGGCCGGCGCCAGCCCGCGCTCAGCCTTGACGTCTAAAAACTTCCGCAACCGGTATTTGTCGCGGATGTGCCGCTCGTGCCTTCTCAGCGCAGCCTTCGATGCCTCCGGCAAACTGTCGATCGCCAGCAGTGCCAGGTCGGCATCGGCCAGATGCTTGAGGTCCTGGGTCTTGTGCCGTCCGCTCAGCGAATCGGCGCGCACGATCGCGCCGTAGCCACAGGATTTGATGACCTTGAAGCGCGCACCATGGGCAACCGCGCGCGCATAGAGTTCATAGTCTTCACCCAAGCGCAGCTTCTCGTCGTAGCGCAGCCCATACCGATCGAGGAAGGCGCGGCTGATCAGTGGCTTGAGGAAGCCCAGTTCCCCTCGTTGCACACGGCGCCTGGAGATGTTGGCGTCGATGAAACCCTCGAAATCGAGGAATTCCGGTTCGGGCGAGAACGGTGGAGCGACGATTTTCGAAACATCAGTTGCCGCGTCGTCCCTGACAAGCATGATGTTGTCTGCAGCGAAATCCCAATCGGTGCTGGCGAACAGTCTGTGAAACCTGCCTTCGAAAAAGAAATCATCAGCGTCCAGAATGCTGATGAACGGCGACCTGGAACCGGCTATCGCGGCGTTGCGTGCAAAGGATGGGCCGCGATTGACGTCGAAGCGGATGACGGAAAGGCGGCCCGTGCCGTCGCCGGCCGCGTGGGCGACTTTCGCGGTATCGTCGGTGGACGCGTCGTCGACGACGACAACTTCCGCAACCTCAGGCTCGCGTAATGCCGATGCAATGGCAGCCGGGATTGTGCGCGCCGCATTGCGGGCGGCGATGATCACGCAGACCTGGGATGATGTCATGGACATGCCTCTCGATTGCAGAAGTCGTTGCGGATTTCCTCGCCTCGTCCGCTCAATGCCCCATCGCCCATCTGAAATGCATCGGCCGAAATGCCTATGCTGCAATTGCGAAGCAAGCATCGCCAAAATCATCGACGCCGTCCAGTTTTTCATTTTGCTGGGTGTCATGGCCCGGTTGGGCAGGCGGCGAGCCTCAATCGGGATGGCTCCAGAAATGCGCCGCTTGGCAGAGCCGTTCCTACACGCTCCATCAGAGCGCTCGACTGGCAGAAAACCAGTTGCTGATCCTCGCCGACCGGACGGCGGTGGGGCGGAGCGAGAGCGTCGAGGCCCGCAGTGTCAAGGATTTGAAAGAACAGGAATGCCGACTGCCGGTGTTGTTGAGGCGAGCAATTCGTCAGAGGACCGGCGAGCTTGACCCACAGGTCACAGGGACATCGCAGACCACGGCCAGGCCCGAAATCAGTGAAGGCCTCTCCTGGCGCTGAGTTTCTCGCCCTCGGCCGCTTCGTTCGAACTCAGCTTTCGTTCTGTGTCGCGAATTTTGTCGGCCGGGGTCGGGGCATTTCTGGCGACCATGGCAAAGACCAGCAGAAAATAACCGAGTTGGATGACTATGGCACAGCCGATGACGCGAAAAAGCGTCGTACCGAGCGAGGCGCCGCCCAAATAGGACCAGACGATCACGATCGCCAGCGCAAAACACATTCCGATAATGAACTTTGGCAGTGACATACCCGATAGCCCATCAACCGGCTCGGGAAAAAATGTCGACAAGCCCACCCCGAGCACCTCCCTTAAACTCTGCGAGCTTATTTAGGTTGCCCGCTTCTGGCCGGTTGCTTCCGGCCTAGCCCAATCTGTCCATAGTCCGACAGAAACAATTTGCAACTCTATTGAGCCGCGCAATAGGCGGCAAGGGCAGCTGCGGAATAATTTTAAACGAATCCTCGGGATCGACTCTGCCATGGTGCAATGCACACGTCGGCATCACCACTGATTGCCGGATATCGACTCGCTCTAGTAAGAGTTATAATATCGACTAGTATTTTATCATGAGATCAGTCGATATTTTGAAATTCTAAATGACGGCAAAGCTCCGTAGCAGCGTATAAAGAGCGAATCGCCTAAAATCAGCCCCAAAATTGGACTAGCTTTTCCAAAATTGCCCATAATCTGTCTCTTTTGCGACATAAAGGCGAAATTTTGTGCAGGACGAGTTTATTATTTAGTCAGTTCATGACGCGACTATTACAGCCGGCTGGGAAATTGTGTGTTGCGCTGCAACATTTTTTTGGTATCGTGCGCCAAACCATCCGTTCAACGTATGGAGTTTACGCATGAGGGACGTAGCCAAGCCGGCCGATGCGGATTTTTCGCAGGCCGGCCTCGATTTTCCGCCACCGATCGGCGGCCTGCTCAAACGCAGCTTCGATATTGCCGGTTCGCTGATCGGCCTGGTCGCTCTCAGCCCGCTGTTCGTGATGATAGCGCTGCTTGTCAGGTTTTCCGATGGCGGGCCGATTTTCTATGGTCACAGCCGAATCGGCCGCGGAGGACGGATTTTTCCGTGCCTCAAGTTCCGCACCATGGTTCCAGACGGCGAGCGGGTGCTTGCTGCCTATCTCGCCGCGAATCCGGAGGCCAACGCCGAATGGATGGCGACCCGCAAGTTGAAGAACGACCCGCGGATCACGCGCGTCGGAGCGGTGCTGAGGAAGCTCAGCCTCGATGAGTTGCCGCAGATCATCAACATCCTGCAGGGCGATATGAGCCTGGTCGGGCCTCGTCCCGTGGTGCGCGATGAGCTGGAGATCTATGGCAATTCGGCCGTCTATTACCTGAAATCGCGCCCCGGCCTGACCGGGCTCTGGCAGGTCAGCGGACGCAACGATGTTTCCTACGACAGCCGCGTCGCGTTCGACAGGCACTATGTCGAGAACTGGTCGATGTTCGAAGACATTCGCATCATCATCAAGACCGTACCTGCGGTCTGGATGTCGCGAGGCTGCTACTGACGGCCGCTTGCTGGCCGTGCATCGAGGAGCGACTGTCCAGAATTCGGGCCCGGAACTCAGGCCCCTGACTCAGGCATCGGCAGCTCATCGGGCGGGGCAAACCAGATCGGAAACGCTCAGTTGAAAGCAGATATAATCGATATCTTTTGCACCGGCATTCTCTCCAGACACATGCGGCGAGTACGGCTTTTGACGACTTGCCTCACAATGGCGACCGGCTTGACGCTGTCGCTAGCCCTGCCACAGTTCGCCTTCGCCGACGACTATCGGCTTGGAGCACAGGACAAGCTGACCATCCGCGTGGCGGAATGGCAGACCGTCGAAGGCACGTTCCGTGACTGGTCGGCCATCAATGGAGAATACACGGTCGGCCCCGCTGGAACCTTGTCGGTTCCCTTCGTCGGCGAGATGCCCGCATCCGGCAAGACGACTTCGGAGATCGCGGCATCGCTCGGCGAGGCACTGCAGCGCAAGCTCGCTCTGGCCGACAAGCCGGAGGCTTCCGTCGAAATGGCGCAGTACCGGCCATTCTACATCTCTGGCGAGGTGCAATCGCCCGGCCAGTACCCTTGTGTGCCTGGGTTGTCCGTGCTGAAAGCGATGAGCATTGCCGGCGGAGCCCGGCGGAACCCGGAGAGCGGGCAGCGCTTCGACCGCGACCTGATCAATGCCAAGGGCAATTTCGACGTACTACAAGACCAATTGGTCAGGCTGACCGTCAAGCGCGCCCGCGTCGAAGCGGAACTGGCGGACAAGCCGACATTCGCGGTGCCGAAAGAGGTAGCCGACGATCCGAAACTGCCCAGCATCGTTGCCGATGAAACGGCGATCCTGGCGGCCGACCAGAAGAAACTCAAGCTGCGCTTGCAGGCGCTCGACGATTTGAAGGCGCTGCTGCAGAGCGAGATCGATTCGCTGCAGAAAAAGATCGTCAACCAGCAGAAGCAGGTCGATCTGGCGAAGGAGCAGCTCAACGGCATCGGCTCGCTGGCGCAAAAGGGCCTGGTCGTCAACACGCGGGTTTTGAACTCGCAGCAAACCATCGCCGACCTTGAAGGCCAGATCCTGGATTACGAAACGGCAATTCTCACGGCCAAGCAGTCGATCAGCAAGGCCACCCAGGACGCCATCGATCTCGAGAACACCCAGAACTCCAGCCTCGCGACCGACCGGCAACAGACGGAAGCCGATCTCAACGAGGTGACGCTGAAGCTGAATATGGAAAAGGCCTTGATGTCCGAGGCCTTGTCGGGCAGCCCCATGCCGCAATTCTACGGCAATAACGAACCAGCGGCCTTGTCATTTTCCCTGGTGCGGGTGGTCGACGGCAAGACCAGCGAAATCACCGCCGATGAAGACACACCGGTGCTGCCAGGGGACGTGATCAAGGTCAAACCGGCGCCCTTGGCCATCCAGTAGCTTCTTTCCACCGGAGCGAAGCACCAACCCCGCAGGCAGCGGTCTGCGGGGTTTTTGCGTTTGGTATCTTATAGATCAGAAAACAAGGCGGCCTTCGGGCAGGAACCGCCTGGATCCGCCCGCTCTAGCCTCGCACGGCGTCCGGTTCCTTTAGGTGGTTCACGGCGCTCCACCGGGAAGGAGCGACGGCCGGCACCCTCACCAGCTTGAAGTAGCTGTAGTACAGCAGAAACGATCCCATGATGTAGGGGTTAAGGGTCTCGACCTCGACGAAGGAGCGGATGAACAGAAGCACCATGACGCCGGCAAGAATCACGGAGTCGGCTTGCCATGTCCTGAATATCAGCGCCGAGACGTGACCCCAGAGCGTGCGCAGGATGATCAGCGAAAGCAGTGTCGCGCCGACGAAGCCGAGTTCCACCAAGGTCTCGATGTAGGTGTTGTGGAAGTGGAAGCCGCTTCGCGCGGCGATGTAGAATTCGTTCCACAGCCGCTCGGCCTCGGAGAAGCCCTGCACCCAATAGGCCGCGTAGCCGACGCCGAGGATGGGCGATTGCTGCGCGGCATTCCAGCCCTGTTGCCAGAGGTAGGTTCGTCCGGTGAGCGTCGAATCCTTGCCGAAAAGGCCAAGGACAAAGTCCATCAGCCCGAGATTCAGCGCAATCACGGTGCAGGCGACCAGCCCGCCCGCACCGATCATGAAAATCACCCGGCGATGGCGGAGCGAAAGCAGCTTGCCGATGGAAAGCAGGGCGACCAGAGCGAGAACCGCCGGGGTCGATGCCATCGAAGTTGCCGAATGCGACACCACCAGCAGATAGCCCGATAGAAGGACAATCGGTACGATCAGCAAAAAGCTTATCCGGCCGCGCCTGAGAAAGGCGAGGTAGACAACGCAGAAATAGATGCCAAGCGATGCGACAAAGCCGATCTGGTTCTTGGAGCTGAACGCGCCGACGAAATTATACGTCCCATCGAGAACGTCGTAGGAATAACTCGCGACCTTGAGCGAGTAGAGCAGGACGACGAAAATCCCGATCAGGGCGCCTATGGTCAAAGTCCGGACGCTGACGGTGCGCGCGGCAATGTAGGCGCAGGCGATATGGGAGCAATATTGGACGGCCGTCCTTGCCGTGGTGCCGGGAGACGCCGACCAGAACACCGAGAAGCAGACATAGGTTGCAAAGGCCAGCGGAAGCCAGGCGCTGGAAGCGTGCCTTAATATCTTCCGATAGTCGACCAGGATGAGCGGCAGCCAGACTGCATAGTAGGCCAGGATCATGGCCTGGCCGAAAATGGTCGAGTAGGAGAACGCCCAGATCGAGACGGCAACGGCAAAGCTGCCATAGACCGTGTTCTTGTCCGGATCAATCAACAGAGATTTTGGAATCTTCATCTCGGTAGCGGTTTTCCGTCCTTGCAGCTCAATGCCGATTTCATGGACCGCTCATGGGCCGATTCGTCGGATCGATGGGAGCCTCGCCTGCAGGCGCTCGCATTGTGCAGTGCAATATAACCCATCCAGCGCCGCCTGTCACCCGGATGCCAGCCGGCCAAGTCGTTCCAGCCGTTCTCCGCAATACCGGACGAGACGATTTTGGCCAGGAGGCGGTGCCGTCCAATTGCCTGGTGCTGGCCCATCACAAGCTGTTCTGACGCTGCAAGTCCGCGCTTGAACTTGTCCGCCGTTGACTGCACATTCGCCGCCGATTGGGAGGAAGACCACATGCCGATGAGTTTCGCAGGACGATTTGCCGGACGATCTGCTGTTATCACCGGCGGCGCCTCAGGCATCGGCCTGGCCGTCGCGCAAAGGATCACCGGCGAAGGCGGACGTGTTTCGGTCTGGGATCGCGATGCGGCTCAGATCGAGCAGGCCAAGGCCATTCTTCCAGGCCTGCACAGCGTCACCTTAGACGTCGCCGACCCCATAGCGGTCGAAGCCGCCGCCGGAGAGACGATCGAAGCGCTTGGCGCAGTCGATGTCCTTGTCACCAGCGCTGCCATCACCGGACCGAACATGACGACCTGGGAGTATTCGGTGGAGGATTGGCGCCGGGTCATCGACATCAACATCAACGGCGTCTTCTTCTGCAACAAGGCGCTGGTCCCGCATATGCTCGAACGCAATTACGGCAGGATCGTCAACATCGCCTCGATTGCCGGCAAGGAAGGTAACCCGAACGCCTCGGCTTACAGCACCTCCAAGGCGGCGGTGATCGGCATGACCAAATCGCTCGGCAAGGAACTGGCCAAGACCAAGGTGACGGTGAACTGCGTCACGCCCGCGGCCGTGCGCACCGCGATCTTCCAGCAGATGAGCCAGCAGCACATCGACTTCATGCTGTCCAAAATACCGATGGCACGGTTCGGCGAGGTCGAGGAGGTGGCGGCGCTGATTTGCTGGATCGCGTCCGAGGAATGCTCGTTCACGACGGCTGCCGTCTTCGACGTCTCCGGCGGCCGGGCGACCTACTGAGGCCGGCCCGACGCAAACCGCCCGACCGCATCGCGGCGCCTCAGTCGTGAAGCTCTCGCGAGATCGGCGGGCCGATCGAAAAATCGCTGAACGTCACCTCGAAGCCCTCGCGCTGCGGCGAACAGCACATCATGCCGACATCGACCGTTTTCGACGGCGGGAAATAAGCAAGCCGCACCGGTTTCCAGTGCTTGTCGGACGCGTCCAGATACTGGACGCGGATCGTCTCGGCATGGCGGGTCAGGCGGATTCTGACCCCGTCGGGGTCGGCGGGAATGCTACCCAGCGACCAGTCGGAGGCATCGTTGGTGACGACGACGGAAAAATACATCAGCCCGTCGGTGTATTCGATGCCGGCCTTGATCCAGTGCGTCTCGCTCAGGCGGACCATAAGGCCGGCTTGGTCGTAAAGCACCTCATACTGCCCCTTGACCGTGACTTCGGCGCTGAAATCGCCCTCGACCTCACGATAGAGGAAATGGCCATTGTCACGCCAGAAGCCGTAGAACGTCTCGCGCCAGAAGTCGGTCTCCTTGCCGGTCCGCACTTGCACCGTATCGTTGCCGAAGGCGTGGTGCGGCGGCGGATTGAGCCAGGTCAGGTCGGTATTCTCAGATGTCATCGATTTGCTCGCCTGCCTGGCTGGTCTGCCGCCTTTTCTTAGCCGGCAAACGTGTAAGCGGTCTTCACCGTGGTGTAGAACTCTGCGGCATAGCGGCCCTGCTCGCGCGGGCCGTAGCTCGATCCCTTGCGCCCGCCGAAAGGCACGTGGAAGTCGACGCCCGCCGTCGGCAGGTTGACCATGACCATGCCGGCTTCCGAATTGCGCTTGAAGTGCGTGGCATGCTTGAGGCTCGAGGTGCAAATGCCGGAGGTCAGGCCGAACGGCGTGTCATTGGCCACCGTCAGCGCCTCGTCATAATCCTTGACGCGGATGACGTTGGCGACCGGTCCGAAAATCTCCTCGCGCGAGATGCGCATGGCGTTGGTGGTTTCGGTGAACAGCGCCGGCTGCAAATAGAAGCCGCGGGTTTCGCGATCGAGCCGCTCACCGCCGAAAGCGAGGTCGGCACCTTCCTGACGTCCGATGGCGATATAGTCTTCGTCCTGTTTGAGCTGGCTCTGGTCGACAACCGGTCCGATCTGGGTCTTCGCATCGAGAGCGTCGCCGACGACCAGCTTGGCCATGCGGTCCTTGAGCGCCTCGACAAAGCGGTCATGGATGCCGTCCGTCACCACCAGGCGGGACGAGGCCGTGCAGCGCTGGCCGGTCGAGAAGTAGGCACCGTTGATGGCGCAATCGACGGCGACGGCAAGGTCGGCATCGTCGAGCACGACAAGCGGGTTCTTGCCGCCCATTTCGAGCTGGAACTTGCGCATGTGCTCGACGCTGGCGGCGGCGACGCGCTTGCCGGTGCCGACCGAGCCGGTGAAGGTGATGGCGTTGAGGTCAGGACTGTCGAGCATGGCCTGGCCGACGACCGAACCCTTGCCCATCACCAGGTTGAGCACGCCCTTGGGCAGCCCGGCGCGGTGCAGGATGTCGACAATGGTCCAGGCGCTCTCCGAAACGAGTTCCGCCGGCTTGAAGACGATGGTGTTGCCGTAGGCCAGCGCCGGAGCGATTTTCCAGGCCGGAATGGCGATCGGGAAATTCCACGGCGTGATGATGCCGACGACGCCGACCGCCTCCCGGGTGATCTCGACGCCGACGCCGGGCCGCACGCTCGGCACCAGCTCGCCCGACAGACGCAGCGTCTCGCCGGCGAAGAAGTCGAATATCTGTGCAGCCCGCACAGTCTCGCCGATGCCCTCGACCAGCGTCTTGCCTTCCTCGCGCGCCAACGCCCGGCCGATTTCATCTTTCCGCGCGGTGATCTCGTCCGACGCCTTCCTCAGCACAGCATGGCGTGCCAGCAGGCCCGATCGGGACCATGCCGGAAATGCTGCTTTCGCCGCCGCGATGGCCTGCCGGGCCTGCTCGGCGTCCCCCGACGCATATTCGCCGACCACGTCGTCGAGATTGGACGGGTTGATGTTGCGGGAGCCGGCATCGCCTACCCACTCGCCATCGATGAGGTTCTTTCGAAACGGGATCATGTCACTGTCTTCCTTGTCGTCCTTCGATCGCCGTCTATCTGGACCACCGACCGCCACACCGCAAGGCCGAAGAAGGCAAACTTCTCCTCCTCGACCGGCATGTGATAGGTGTCGGGGGCGGGAAAAGACGATTCTAGTGTGGTGCGACGCGGATCGCACGGGAGGAAGTATCATGTCCGACAGCGCCTTGCCGCTGGTGATCAGCGCACCCGAACCGCGGACACTCGACCTGATCTTCACGCCGGCTGCGCTGGCGAAATTTCGATCGAAATACCGCATTGTCGAAACGTCGCCCGATGGGGTGGCGGCGCTGCCGGCGGATATCCTTGCCGAGACCCGCTACATCGTCGGCCAGCCACCGATCGCGCCGGAGACGCTGGAAAAAATGAAGGCGCTGCGCTGCATCTTCAATGTCGAGAGCAACCTCATCAACAACATGCCCTACGAGACGCTGTTTTCGCGCGGCATCCATGTCGTCACCACCGGCCTGGTGTTTGCCGAACCGGTGGCCGAGCTCGGCCTCGCCATGGCGCTCAACCTCGCCCGCGGCATCGTCGACGCCGATCTTGCATTTCGTCAGGGCAAGGAGCTGTGGGGCGGCGACGGCAACCAGACGGCGCGGCTTCTTTCCGGTGCGGATGTCGGCATTATCGGCTTCGGCGATCTTGGCCGTGCGCTCAACCGGCTGCTGTCGGGCTTTCGCACGTGGACAAAAGTCTTCGACCCGTGGCTGCCGCCGTCGATCCTGATCGAAAACGGCGTCGAGCCGGCCTCTCTCGACGACGTTCTGTCGAACAGCGATTTCGTCTTCGTCGTCGCTTCGGTGACCAGCGAAAACCAGGGTTTCCTCGGTGCGGAGGCATTTGCCAGGATGCGCAAGGGAGCCGCTTTCATCCTGCTCAGCCGAGCCGGCGTGGTAGATTTCCCGGCACTGATGGATGCTGTCCGCAGCGGCCATATCGTCGCCGCCAGCGATGTTTTTCCTGAGGAGCCGCTGGCCCAGGATCACCCGGTCCGCACATTGCCGGGGTTCCTGCGCTCCGCCCATAGGGCCGGTGCGCTCGACGTCGCCTTCAAGCGGATGGGCGACATGGTGCTGGAAGACATGGACTTGGTCGACCGCGGCCTGCCACCGATGCGTTCGAAGCGGGCCGAGCGTGAGACCGTTTCGCGAATGCGCTCAAAGCCGGTCGACAAGAATTAAGCCGTCCGCCCGACGGTCGCACATACTCAGACGCTGAAGGACCAAAACAGGCAGGCCAGTGTCGCCGCAGCGAAGACGACGAAGAACAGGCTTCTCAACAGGATGTTGCGGCGCAGCTCGTTGATGAAGAGATGGCATCCGACGACGGCTGCGACAAACAGGAGCCGCCAGTTCAGCAGTGTCGAGAGCACATCGCGCTGACCGAAAGCAAATCTCGCGGCGAGACATCCAACGATGACCGCAAACAACACGATGACCGTCCAGAAGATCGCATCGGCGGCATGTGTCAGGACGATGCCAGCGAGCCTGATCGGCAGAACCATCATCAGCAGTGCGCTGAAAAAATACACCGCCGCGAGCGGAATGAACGCCGCCGCATCGGCGACGTCGCTCAGGCGCTTGGCGCCGATCGCGCCATAGGGATAGCCATGCCTGGCCACCGCCAGGCTGAGCGCCATCAGCAAGGCCGTCAGCACGGCGGCAAGTGCGAATGAGGTCAGGGCTTTGCTCATAGGGCTCCCGTTCCGAACGAATCGAAGTCAGAACGTTGGTAGCCCATGGTTTGTAAATTGCTAGTAAGCATCATGCGGAGGCGCGGCAGAGTTCCTCGGCGCATCACTCCGCAGCTTGCAGACGCCGCCCGTCGATAATGGTCTTGATCTCGGCGCGGCAGGAGCCGCAATTGGTGCCGGCGTGAAGGGCGGCGCCGATTGCCGCAACGCTGGTGCAGCCGCCGCGCACCGCTTCCGCGATCTGGTTGGCACCGACCCCGAAACAGGCGCAGACGATGGCGCCGCGATCGACGCTCTTGCCACCAGGCCTGCCGGCGACAATCGCCAACCGCGCCTGCCGATCGGCATGGTCGGCATCCAGTTGTTCGACCGCCCAGCCGCGCGACACCGCTACCGGAGTAGGCGCAAGATAGAGCGCGCCGACCAGCCGACTGCCCGCGAAACGGGCGAAGCGATGGTGCCCGCCGGCGATGTCGTGATAGGCGAGCGTCTCGCCTTCCATGCCTAACAGGGAGGCGGCAAACGCGGTCCAGTCGCGGCTGTCCTGCAGCGCAATTTCAAGCCGCCAGCCGGCGGGGCAGCGGGCGAGGCCCCAGTAATCGGCGTCGATGGATGCGGGCCGTTCGGCAAGCACGGCGAAGCCGAAGGCAGTGGCGGCGAACCGCTCGATGCGGGCGGCAACATTCTTCGAGGCCGGCTGGCCTGAACTCGCGTCGGTCGTCGGCGCGACCAATGCATCGACGCGCGCGCGGGCGGAGAACTGATCGGTCCAGTGCATCGGTACGAACACAGAGCCTTGGCGTTGGCGCACCGTCACCAACGCGCGGACCAGCACCTCGCCATACGCGGTTGAGACGCGCACGATATCGGCATCGCCGATGCCGTAGTGCTGCGCATCCGCCGGATGGATTTCGACGAACGGTTCGGCCATGTGCTGCGACAAGCGCGGGCTTTTTCCCGTGCGCGTCATGGTGTGCCAGTGATCGCGCACGCGCCCGGTGTTGAGTATCAGCGGATAGTCCGGGTTGGTGCGGGTTTCGACGGTTGGGCGGATGGCAATGAAGCGTGCCTTGCCGTCGGGCGTGTAGAAGTTGCCGTTGGCGAAGAAGCGGGTACTTTTGTCCTCCGGCAGGCCAGAGGGGGTCGGCACGACCGGGCTCCACCTCGTAGGCTTCACCGACCCCACCCCGTCCCGCTTGTTTCGCTTCGCTCAACGCGCGTGCCGACCCTCCCCTCAAGGGGGAGGGTGAGGCCGGCGCTGGCCATTGGAATGGCGCCAACTTCTCATAGGTCCCTGCATCAATCCCGGCATACGCGCCTATATTAAAATCGCGCGCGCCGTCATTCTCGAAACCCGACAACGCGGCATGCTCGGCGAAGATGTCGGCCGGCGACACATGCGAAAACGCCTCGCCAAACCCCATCCGCTTGGCGACCTCAGCGATGATCCACCAATCTGGCCTTGCCTCGCCGGGCGTGGCCAAGAAAGCCCGCTGGCGCGAGATGCGGCGCTCCGAATTGGTGACGGTGCCATCCTTTTCGCCCCATGCGGTGGCCGGCAGCCGGACATGGGCGTGGCGGACCGTGTCGGTCTCGCGCAGCACGTCCGACACCACGACAAACGGGCAGGCCTTGATCGCCGCTTCGACGGCATCGGCATCCGGCATCGAATCGACCGGATTGGTGGCCATGATCCACAGCGCCTTGATGCGTCCGTCGGCCACCGCTTGGAACATCTCGACCGCTTTCAGGCCGGGTTTTTCGGCGACCGTTGGGGCATTCCAGAAGCGCTGCACGCGATTACGGTGCTCGGGGTTTTCGATCTCCATGTGGGCAGCCAGCATGTTGGCCATGCCGCCGACCTCGCGGCCGCCCATGGCGTTGGGCTGACCGGTCACCGAAAACGGCCCGGCGCCGGGCTTGCCGATGCGGCCGGTGGCCAGATGGCAGTTGATGATGGCGTTGACCTTGTCGGTGCCCGAAGACGACTGGTTCACGCCCTGGCTGTAGACGGTCACCGTCTTCGCCGTCGCGGCAAACAGGCTGTAGAAGCGGGCCAGTTCGTCCTCACTGAGACCCGTGGCCGCCGCGATGCCGGCAGGGTCGAGCGCCGAGGCAGCGAAAAGCGCTTGCCCGAAGCCGGTCGTGTGCGCCGTGATATAGGTGCGGTCCAGCGCGTTGTGCTGGCCGAGATAGGCGAGCAGGCCGGTGAACAAAGCGACGTCGCCATCGGGCGCGATCGCCAGATGCATGTCCGCGATATCCGATGTCATAGTGCGGCGTGGGTCGATCAGCACCACCTTCAACTCGGGCCGCTTTTCCCGGGCGGCGGCAATGCGCTGGTAGAGCACCGGATGGCACCAGGCGAGATTGGAGCCGACCAGCACGATCAGGTCGGCAAGTTCCAGATCCTCGTAATTTCCCGGAACGGTGTCCGAGCCAAAGGCGCGACGGTGGCCGGCGACCGACGAGGCCATGCACAGGCGCGAATTGGTGTCGATATTGGCCGAGCCGATGAAGCCCTTCATCAGCTTGTTGGCGACGTAATAGTCCTCGGTCAGCAACTGGCCGGAAACATAAAAGGCGACCGAACCGGGGCCGTGCTCGGCTATGGTTTGCGAGAAGGTCGAAGCGACAAGATCGAGCGCTTCGTCCCAGTCGGCGCGGCGACCGTGGATCTCCGGATGAAGCAGCCTGCCGTCGAGGTTGATGGTCTCGGCCAGCGCCGAGCCTTTGGAGCAGAGCCGGCCGAAATTCGCCGGGTGGTCCGGGTCGCCACGAACGGTTATTTCACCGTCCGCGGCGACCTTCGCCAGCACGCCGCAACCCACCCCGCAATAGGGGCAGGTGGTCCTCACCTCGCGCGCTTCATCAATCCGCATGGTTCACGCCGCGCGGCTGGCCAGCGCGTCCAGCGCAATGAACAGCCGCTCGCCCTCGACCTTCACCGGAATCGTGCGCACGCTACCTTCGTCGGTGCCGAGCGCCTTGCCGGTTTCCAGCGAGATCACCCAATTGTGCAAGGGACAGGTCACCGCAGCGTCATGGACGATACCCTGGCTGAGCGGCCCACCCTTGTGCGGGCAATGGTCATCGATGGCATAGACCTGGTCGTCCGCCGTGCGGAAGACGGCGATTTTTCCCTGAGGGGTGTCGACGCAGCGCGCACCACGGCGGGGGATGTCGGAGAGCGTGCCGATAGCGATCCAGTTCATTGGGCTGCCTTTGCTTGATAGGAACGCGCCAAGGCACCCCCCTCTGTCCTGCCGGACATCTCCCCCTCAAGGGGGGAGATTGGCAGTTTCGCGGGCACCGCCCAGTCTGCAACGTTGGAGAGTGGCGAAAGCATTTGCGACAGCAAATCTCCCCACTTGAGGGGGAGATGGCCGGCAGGCCAGAGGGGGGCGCCTCGCGCAGACATCTCCATCACTCCGCCGCCTCGGCAAATCCCACCGAAGCCATCGGCCGGAATTCATGCTTGTCCTTGCCGGAGACGCGCTCCGACCAGGGGTCGACCTGCGCGAATTTCTGGCTGAAGAGGAAGCGCTCGAAATAGGCCTTGCGCTTCTCGCCATCGTCCATGATCTGGCGCTTGATCTCGGCGATGCCGACGCGCTTGGCCCATTTGTAGATACGCTCGAGATAGCGGCCCTGCTCGCGATACATCTGCGTCAGCGCGACGATATGCTCCAGCGCCTCGTCCTCGGTCTTGACCAGGCCGAGCACTTCGGTCCCCTTGATGTCGAGGCCAGCGGCGCCGGCGAAGTGGATCTCGTAGCCACTGTCGACGCAGATCACGCCGACATCCTTGCAGGTCGCCTCGGCGCAGTTCCTCGGGCAGCCCGAGACCGCCATCTTGACCTTGGCCGGGGTCCACGAGCCCCACATGAATTTTTCGATGCGGATGCCCAAGCCGGTCGAATCCTGCGTGCCGAAGCGGCACCAGTCCGAGCCGACGCAGGTCTTCACCGTGCGCAGTCCCTTGGCATAGGCGTGGCCGGAGACGAAGCCAGCCTGGCCGAGATCGGCCCATACCGCCGGCAGGTCTTCCTTGCGGATGCCGAGCATGTCGATGCGCTGGCCGCCGGTGACCTTGACCATCGGGATCTCGAACTTGTCGACGACGTCGGCGATGGCGCGTAATTCGGCGGCGTTGGTGACGCCCCCCCACATGCGCGGCACCACCGAGTAGGTGCCGTCCTTCTGGATGTTGGCGTGGACGCGCTCGTTGATGAAGCGCGACTGGTAATCGTCGGCGTATTCGTCGGGCCAGTCGCAGACGAGATAATAGTTGAGCGCCGGCCGGCATTTGGCGCAGCCGCAGGAGGTTTTCCACTCCAGCTCCTGCATAACGGCGGGAATGGTCTTCAGGCCCTTGGCCTTGATCAGCCGGCGGACCTCATCATGGCCGAGCGTGGTGCAGCTGCACATCGGCTGGACCGCCGCGGGGTTGTATTTGTCGCCGATGGTCAGCACCATCAGCTTTTCGACCAACCCGGTGCAGGAGCCGCAGGACGCGGACGCCTTGGTGTGGGCGCGCACGTCGTCGAGCGAGGTAAGGCCCTTGGCCGTGATCGCGCCGGTGATCTTTCCCTTGCATACGCCGTTGCAACCGCAGATTTCCGCATCATCCGGCAAGGCTGCAACGGCCGCCATAGGGTCCAGGGGGGCGCCTCCCTGGTAGGACTGGCCGAAGATGAGCGTGTCACGCATCTCGGATATGTCGGTCTGCTTCTTCTTGAGGTCGTTGAACCAGGCGCCGTCCGCTGTCTCGCCATAGAGCACGGTGCCGATGATGCGGTCGTCCTTGAGCACCAGGCGCTTGTAAACGCCGGCTGCGGCATCGCGCAGCACGATCTCCTGGCGATCCTCGCCCTCGGCGAAGTCGCCGAGCGAGAACAGCTCGATGCCGGTGACCTTGAGCTTGGTCGGCGTGTCCATGTGGACGAAAGCCGCCGCCTCATTGCCGGCCAGATGGCTGGCGGCGACGCGCGCCATCTCGTAGAGCGGCGCGACTAGCCCGTAGACCTGGCCGTTGACCTCGGCGCATTCGCCGATTGCATAGATGTCGGGATCGTTGCTGCGCATGCCGGCGTCGACGACGATGCCGCGATTGACCGCAATGCCGGCTTCCTTGGCCAGCGCCGCATTCGGCCTGATGCCTACCGCCATGACGACAAGCGTCGCCGGGATGATGGTGCCGTCGGCAAGCTCCACCCGCTCGACCTTGCCGTTGCCGGTGATCGCCTGGGTGTTGGCTTTGGTGATGACCTTGATGCCGCGCTGCTCGACTGCGCGCTGCAGGAGATAGCCGGCGGCCGGATCGAGCTGACGCTCCATCAGCGTCGGCATGACGTGCAGCACGGTGACGTCCATACCTTGCGCGTTCAAGCCCGCTGCTGCCTCGAGCCCGAGCAGGCCACCGCCGATGACCACGGCCTTGGCCCGTGACTGGGCGGCAAGCATCATCGCCCGGACGTCGTCCAGATCGCGATAAGTGAGCACGCCCGGCAGGTCATGGCCGGGCACCGGAATGATAAACGGCACCGAGCCGGTGGCGATGACGAGCTTGTCGTAGGGCTCGGTCACGCCATGATCGGAGGTGACGGTCTTTGCCTGCCGGTCGATGGCGACGATCTTGTGGCCCTTGTAGAGGGTGATGCCGTGCTTGATGTACCAGCCGTCGCCATGGATGATGATCTCCTCATAGGCCTTTTCGCCCGACAGAACCGGCGACAGCATGATGCGGTCGTAGTTCACGCGCGGCTCGGCGTTGAAGATGGTGACCTGGTAGCGCCCAGGCGCCTTTTCCAGGAGGTGCTCCAGCATGCGCCCGGGGGCCATGCCGTTGCCGATGATAACGAGTTTCTCGGTCATGTCCTGATCCACTCCGGTCTCACTCAGCCGCGTAGGAAAGGCCTGACGCTTCGTCAGACGCCGTGCGCTCCATCCGCCGGATGGAAAAATGCATCCAGGCAAAGCAGGTGGCGACGATGACGAAGAGCAGCATGAAGCAGCTCGACCAGACGCCGGTGAGGTCGTTGAGCGCGCCGAAGACGATTGGCAGGATAAAGCCGCCGAGCCCGCCAATCATGCCGACAACGCCGCCGACCGCGCCGACACTCTGCGGATAGTAAGCCGGGATGTGCTTGTAGACGGCAGCCTTGCCAAGGCTCATGAAGAAGCCGAGCACACATGCAACGGCTATGAAGGCGAGCGGGCCGACCTCGAAATGGAAGGCGATCGGCCCGCTGACACCGCGCACGACGTAGTCTGCCGAGGGGAGAGACAGAACGAGAGTCGCGGCGGCACTGACAGCGAAGGTCCAGTAGAGCACGGTGCGGGCGCCGATCCGGTCGGAAAGCACGCCGCCATAGGCGCGGAAAATACTTGCCGGAATTGAATAGGCCGCTCCGATCATGCCGGCGGTCGCAAGCCCGAAGCCGTAGACGCCGATCAGGTAGCGGGGCAGCCACAGCGAGAGCGCCACGAATGCACCGAAGGCGAAGAAATAATAAAAGGCGAAGCGCCAGACCTGCAGGTTCTTGAGCGGCGCGAATTCCTGCCAGAAGCTTCTCGCGGGCGCTGCCTTGCCGGCGCGGCGCTCGCGGATGACCGGATCGTCGCCGGTCGTGAACCAGAAGACGGCGGCCATGACGACGAGTGCTGCCGCCCAGATCAGCGCGACCGACTGCCAGCCCCAGGAGAGAAGCACGAACGGTGCCAGGAACTTGGTGACCGCGGCGCCGACATTGCCGACACCGAAAATGCCAAGCGCCGTGCCCTGCTTGCCGGCCGGGAAGAAGCGCGAGACATAGGCGACACCGACGGCGAAGGAACCGCCGGCGAGCCCAACGCCTAGCGCAGCGACCAGCATCTGCCCGTAGGTGTGCGCAAAAGCGAGCAGAAAGGTCGCGACCGCCGCCGCAAGCATAGTCGCGGTGTATACCAGCCGTCCGCCAAAACGGTCGGTCCAGACACCGAGCACCATACGCACGAGCGAGCCGGTGAGGATCGGCGTGCCGACGAGCAGGCCGAACTCCGTCTCGTTCAGGCCCAGCTCCTGCTTGATGCGCACGCCGATGATTGAAAAGATCGTCCACACCGCGAAGCAGACGGTGAAGGCGATGGTGGACATGGCAAGCGCCTGCCGGGGAGCACTGTCCTGGCTGGGCGCTGCTGGGAGATTTGCGGTCATTTTCTGGCTCCGGTTTGCGGCGTGGGAGGCACCGCCCTTGTCTGTTCGTTCGCGACTGTCAGCGGCGCGGCATCGCGGTCAGCGCGCTGACGGCCAGAAAATCGCGGCGTGTGAAGTCCGCGAGGGACGCGCCAGTTCCGATCCGTTTCATCATCGTCGTCTCCGGTTGGGCGCCGCTTGGGACCAGCGCCGTCGATTGCGTCAAAACAAAAAAGCCGCCGGCCAGGTCTTCGCGTCCGGGGTTCCGGGAGCGCGTGTGGACCTGAGCGGCAGCTTTGCCTGTGGCGCCCGCCATTGGACGCCGTGTCACTTGGCCCTTGCGGACCTACATTTTGGAAAGCAGGAAGCGTGCCAATTCGACAGCGCTCTGAATTATCGAATGAAATCAATGTGAACTGCAGCCGCGCGACTTTTGAGCAAGCTCGGCAGCGGATCAAAGATTAGTCAGAATGCCTTGCACAGCAGCATAATATTTGTGCAATGCGGTAGATTGCCCATTGCCGATGCAGATTGCCAATGATGATGACGAGTTTTCCGTTATCGCCTTACTCCGCGGCCTCGACGAAGCGGTGGCGTTCGTAAAGGAATTTCAGCACCGCCTCGCGGCAGCGCAGGAAGGTGCGGTCGGAGGAAAGCTCGATGCGCCGGCGCGGCCGGGCCAGCGGCACGGGAAGAACCTCACCAATGGTGGCCGCCGGGCCGTTGGTCATCATCACGATGCGGTCGGACAACAGCACCGCCTCGTCGACATCATGGGTGATCATGATCGTCGTCGAGCCGAGCCTGGAATGGATATCCATCACCGCGTCCTGAAGATGGGCGCGCGTCAGCGCGTCGAGCGCGCCGAAGGGCTCGTCGAGCAGCAGGATCTTCGGCTCCATTGCCAGCGCCCGGGCGATGCCGACGCGCTGCTTCATGCCGCCCGATATCTCGGCCGGACGTTTGTCCTTGGCATGCGCCATCTGCACGAGATCGAGATTGCGCATGATCCAGTCATGCCGCTCGGCCCGGCTCTTGCTCCGGCCAAAGACCTTCGTGACTGCCAAATTGATGTTTTCGTAGACGGTCAGCCATGGCAGCAGCGAGTGATTCTGGAAGACCACGGCGCGTTCGGGACCGGGGCTGTCGACCTCCTTGTCCTCGAGCAGCACGGCGCCGGCCGAGACCTTGGTCAGGCCGGCGATCAGGTTGAGCAAGGTCGACTTGCCGCAGCCTGAATGGCCGATGATGGAGACGAATTCGCCCTTGTCGATGGTCAGCCGGATGTCCTTCAGGACGTCGCTGACCTGGCTGCCGCGGGCGAAGGATTTGTCGATATGGTCGAGCTTCAGATAGGCCGTCATGGCGCTCTCCTCACTTTGCCGTTGTGCCGCGGGTGACGAAGACGCCGACCGCCGCGACCAGGCGGTCGAGGCAAAAGCCGGTGACGCCGATATAGGCGAGTGCGACGATGATGTCGGGCAGCCGCGACGAGTTCCACGCGTCCCAGATGAAGAAGCCGATGCCGACGCCGCCGGTCAGCACTTCGGCGGCGACGATGGCCAGCCACGACAGGCCGATGCCGATCCGCAATCCGGTGAAGATGTAAGGCGCGGCCGCCGGCACCATGATCTTCACGAAGAACTCGAACTGGTTGAGCCGGAGGATACGGGCGACGTTGCGGTAGTCCTCGGGGATGTTGCGGACACCGACCGCGGTGTTGATGATGATGGGCCAGATCGAGGTGATGAAGATGACGAAGATCGCCGACGGGCTGGAATCGCGGAACGCCGCCAGCGACAGCGGCAGCCAGGCGAGCGGTGGCACCGTGCGCAGGATCTGGAAGACCGGATCGAGGCCGCGCATCGCCCAGATCGACTGGCCGACGAGGGCGCCGAGCGCGACGCCGACGATTGCCGCCAAGCCGAAGCCCATGGCGACGCGCTGCAGCGACATCAGCACCCGCCAGGCGAGCCCGATGTCCTGCGGGCCATTGTCGAAGAACGGGTGGGCGATCAGGTCATAGGCCTCGTTCCACACCTGGCTTGGCGGTGGCAGGCTGGCTGTGGGCGACGAACAGGCGACCTGCCAGACGACGAGCATGATGGTGATGACAATGACCGGCGGCACCAGCGTGCTTGCCAGCTTGCCGGCGATCGCGGCCGGGTCGAAGCGGCGCCGCGCCCTGGCTGTGAACGCGATGACCTCGGCGGGCTTGGCCGGCGCTGGGAACGGCTTGACCTTGCTGTCCTCGATGGCTTGCATAGACATTTTTTCGAAAAACTCCATGGCGGCACGTGCAAGGCAGCCGGCGTTGCCACCGCCTGCCCCGCGCGTCTATGTCAGGGTCAGGCCGACACCTTGATCTTCAGGCTGTCGAGATAGGCGGACGGGTTCTCCGGATCGAAGATCTTGCCGTCGAAGAAGGTTTCGGGGCCGCGCGACGAAGACGCCGGAATATCGGCCGCGGCGACACCAAGATCCTTGGCCGCCTCGCGCCACAGATCCTCGCGATTGACCTGCGCAACCAACGCCTTGATGTCGGTGGTCGGCGCGAACTTGCCCCAGCGGATGTTTTCGGCGAGGAACCAGCTGTCGTGGCTCTTGAAGGGATAGGACACGCCGCCCTGCCAGAACTTCATATAGAGGTCGGTTCCGTTGGCGACGCGGCCATTGCCGTAATTGATGTCGCCTTTGAGGCGGCCGCTGATGTCGGCTGTCGGCACGTTCATCCACTGCCGCTTGCCGATGATGGCGGCCATTTCGTCCTTGTTTTCCTTGGCCTCGCACCATTGCTGGGCTTCCATGACGGCCATCAGGATCGCGTTGGTGGCGTTCGGGTATTTGTCGATGAAGGCGGCGCGCAGACCGAGCGCCTTTTCCGGATGGCCCTTCCACAGTTCGCCCGTGGTGGCGGCGGTGAAGCCGACGCCCTGATGGACGAGCTGCTCGTTCCACGGCTCGCCGACGCAGAACACGTCCATGTTGCCGACCTTCATGTTGGCAACCATCTGCGGTGGCGGCACGACGATCGTCGAGACGTCCTTGTCGGGATCGATGCCGCCGGCGGCCAGCCAGTAGCGCAGCCAGAGGTCGTGCGTTCCGCCCGGGAAGGTCATGGCGGCCTTGACCTCCTTGCCCGCGGCCTTCTTGGCGGCGAAGGCCTCCTTCAGCTTGGAGGCGTCGAGGCCGACGCCGGTGGCGGCATATTCCTGGGCGACGGAAATGCCCTGGCAGTCGTAGTTGAGCCGCGCCACGATCGCCATCGGCAGCGGCTGGTTGTTCTGCGTCACCTTGCCGGTGTGCATCAGATAAGGCATCGGCGTCAGGATATGGGCACCGTCAATGCCGTTGGCTTCGCCGCCGAGCACCAGATTATCGCGTGTCGCCCCCCAGGAGGCCTGCTTGAGCACCTCGACATCGGGCATGCCGAATTTCTCGAACAGGCCTTTCTCCTTGGCAATCATCAGCGGCGCCGCGTCGGTCAGCGCAATGAAGCCGAGCTTGGCGCCGGTGACTTCCGGCGCGGCGGGTGCCGCATAGGCGCCGGAGGGAAGCAGCGCACGCGCCGCGGCCAGCGTCGCCGCGGTGGCCGCACTGATCCTCAGGAAATCGCGACGGCTGATGGTCTGCGCGGAATGGCTCTTGATGCGTTTCGTCATCGTCATCTCCGGTTGGGCGCGGCTTGGGATCGGCGCCGTCGATTGCGTGAAAACAAAAAAGCCGCCGGCCAGGCCTCGCGCGTCCGTCCATCCGGGATCGCGTGTTGACCTGAGCGGCAGCTTTGCCTGTAGCGCCCGCCATTGGACGCGCATTCCGTGACTCCGAGAAGAGTCTGCCTATTACAAAGCAGGAACCGTGCCAGTTTCGGAATGGATGACAAACATCAATGAGATCAATGACATGCCACAATCTTCGGCGCGCCGGCCCGCTGGGCGCGCAAGCTAAGGATTGTTCATTAGCGCAGTTGCACGCACATTTTTTGTGCAATGCACAAGAATGGCGCGGAAATGATCAGGCGTCAGTGCGCGCCAATTTCTGGCCGGCAATGTAGGCGTCGATCTCGTCGGGATCGAAGATCTGGCCATCGAAGAAACCATCGGGACCGAGTACCAGGCTGGCGCCGGCCGAGCCGACCGGCGTGGCAACCGTAAGCGCCCCCTCGACCTTGGAATTGGCGCCCGGCAGAGCGACGCCGAGCGGCTTCAGCGCCGCGCGATAGAGGTCGGGCCGATAGGTCTCGCGTGCCAGCGCCATATTGGCGGCGCTGTGCTTGACCTGCCCCCAGCGCACCATCTGCGTGTAGAACCACAGCGCATGGCTCTTCCACGGGAAGTTCGCCGCCTTGTCGAAGGGCAGAAAGAAGTCGCCGACGCTGAGTTCGGCGCCGCCGCCGAGCGCAAGATGGCCGCTGAGGATCGGCATCTGCAGCGCCGGCGCAAGGCCGAGGAAGGCCGGCTGCGCCATCAGGGCCGCGAGTTCGCCGCGGTTTGCCGGATCCTGGCACCAGCGCGCCGCATGATGCAGCGCGCGCAGCAGGGCCGAAAGCGCGTCCGGCTGTTTTTCCGCCCATGCCTTGCGCACGCCGACGACTTTCTCCGGGCTGGTCTTCCAGATGGCTGCCTTGACCGTGGCGATATGGCCGGTGCCGGCGACGACTGCAGCACTGTTCCACGGTTCGCCGACGCAGTAGCCGTCGATCCTGCCGGCGGCGAGCGCGTCGGCCATGAAGGGGGGCGGCACGATGACGATTTCGATCTCACGCGACGGGTCGATGCCGCAGGCGGCGAGCCAGTAGCGCAGTTCGTAATTGTGCCCGGAGTGCGGATGGACGACGGCGAAGCGCAGCGGATCGCCGCCGGCATTCGCCCGTTCGCGGATCAGCGCACCCAACGCCCTGCCGGCCCGCGCCGGATCGAGGTCGGGCCGGGCGCCGTGCGCGGCCATGCCTGCCCAGACCGCGTTCGAAACGGTGACGCAATTGCCGCCGAGGCCGAGCGAGAACGGCACGACCGTGTCGGAGGCGAGCGGCGTCAGCCCCAGATTGCAGGCGATCGGCATCGGCCCCAGCATGTGCGCCAGATCGAAATGGCCGATGGCGATGCGGTCGCGGATGTTGGCCCACGACGTTTCCCGGTTGAGCATCAGGTCGACGCCTTCACGCAGGGCGAAGCCGATTTCCTTCGCCGCGACAAGGACAGCGCTGTCGAAGAGCGGCATGAAGCCAGCATTGATCCGGTGCTCGGCCGCCATCGTCAACTCTCCTCGGGATCCAGAAGGCCTGCCGCCGTCACCAGGCTATGGGCGATTTCGGCGATCTTGCGGTTCTGGTTCATGGCGGTCTTGCGCAGCAGCGTATAGGCCGCGTCCTCCGACAGGCCGCGCGACTTCATCAGTATGCCCTTGGCGCGATCGATCACCTTGCGGCTTTCCAATTCGCTGCGGGCCTCTTCCAGTTCGCGCGCCATGCGCGAAAACGCATTGAAGCGGCTGATCGCCATGTCGAGGATCGGCTTGACGCGCTCCTGGCGCAGCCCGTCGACGACATAGGCCGAGACCCCGGCTTCCACCGCGGCTTCGATCGACGCCTGGTCCGAGCGGTCGACGAACATGGCGATCGGCCGCTTCACCACGCGTGAAAGCTGGAACATGTTTTCGAGCATGTCGCGGTTGGGATTTTCGAGGTCGATGACGATCACATCGGGTTCGATCTCGGCGATCCGCCGCGCTATGCCGGCGACGTCGTGGATGACCGTGACCTGCTGATGCCCGGCCTCCCGCAGTCCCGCTTCGATTATCGAAGCGCGGATGTGGTTTTCATCGATCACCAGGACAGTGAGGGATTTGCGGATCATGCCGCATTTTGCGCAGGCGAGACGATTGTGCAATGCGGCATGGCGAGATTCACGGAAACAAGGCGGTGCGCCGCCTGAGGAGTTGGATGCGGCGACTGGCGACAACGAACGGGCAACTCGCCTGTCCGGCGTCTGCTCCTGGCAGGCGATCACCGTGCCCTACATCATCTCGAGCGTGCTCGCCGGCACTGCTCTACATCAGCCTAATCAAGGCGCTGTCGCTCGCCGAACCGCTGGTGCTGCCTTAGGTGACCGCCGCCGTCGTCGGGGAACCGCGATTTTCGGCGGCCGCGGCGGCTACACCGGCACCATATCGAGGCGCTGATCCTCACAGTGCTGACGCACCCTGCTGACGATCTTGCAGATGATCGAGGGGCGAGAAGGGTATTGTTCGGGCTGATCGTGCGGTTTGTGACAGCGGCTTATTGCGGATAATTGAGGACCGGTAGGGAGGGCTGACGCGGGGCTACTTTGACCTTAATATCTCCCGATTGAATGCACTTTGGATAGCCAACTTTCCAGCGGACGTTGGGAACGGCCGCTTACTGGCGGCACGTTGGATCGGAAAACTAGGGCCGCCGCACGAACTTCTGAGCTGAGGCGCGGATCTGCCCTTGGGTGTCCGGTGCAAGCCTTAGAAGCACGTGTCGAAGCACCCCCTGAGGCGACGAAAGCCAGTCGCCAAACGTCCTGGCCCGCCAATCCACATTGTCGCCATAGACCATGCCGACCGTCCAGGTTCTTTGTTCCATAAAGAGCGGTAGCTTGCCACTAAGACTTGCGCAGGCTCCGGCGGCAATGTCGGGAATGCTCGCTAAGTCCTCAATCCAATCGGGCAAGTTATTGGCGTCCGTGGTCATAAAGTTCTGATCAGCGGAATTGCGGCGGCCGGTTAGCCCCACGGTTAGATAGGTCGCAAGGCGGCTAAAACGGTCGCGTTTGTCGAAAGTGTCGAGGGTTTCATCGTGATCGCTGACCCAAAGCGAGCGCTGGTCTTCACGGCGTAGGCCCGCCTGAATCATCGCGATGAACAGGGCCAGCCGGTAGATCTTCTCAATACTGTTTGGCGAGGAGCCTGGGACAAAGCAGTCATCGAGCACCGCCGCAAGCGCCTGGGGTCCACCATCGATAAAGCTTCCGACCCGGTTGTCAATCATGACTGTCACGAGATTAGCTGGGAGAGCTCCGGCAATTTCCAGGAAATGCGGATAGGCGCGCCGACGCATGGGTTCACGTAATTGCTTGAAAGATATTCGACGTTTGTCGGGAAGCCATCTGTCGCGAAACGCCTCGCGTAGAGGCAGCCAGTCTTGTAGACTATCCCAGGTTGTGATTAGGAACGAGTAGACTTCATGGGTCGCCTGGCTGTGCTGACCGGAATAATCGCTAAAAATTACTTGCAAGCCCTCATCGACAGGCCACAGTAGATCGCCAACGTTGCCTTCGGTGATTTCGATAGCCTTGCTTAGCAAGTTGGCATAACCCGCCGGCGGAACGTCGAAGGCTTGCCAGACACTCATGCCGGTCGCTCCCTGGTCAGCAAAGGATGATCATTTGCCGGACGACCAGACGGCGGTCTAGACAGCCGAACTGGCACGATTAGGACTTCGGCTTGTTGCCGAACAGCATGAAGAACGACCTTTGATTCTTCAGCCGAAGCGTATCGCCGACGGAGACTTGGTGAATCTTGCGCCTGACGCCACCAGCAGGCGTGACTACTTCTAGGTCTTCGTTCTCCAGCATCGCACTGTGGATGTCGTCCTTGTGGGCTGGCGTCGCGCTGTAAGCAGTTGCATAAAAGTCCCCAACTAGCATGGCGTCCCCCGACTCTGCTACAAAACGTGGAATGTCGGAAAGCAGCTTGAGCTTAGCTTCCGCGCGATCCTCGGCTTCGAAAAGATAAAGGCCGCCCTCCTTGGCAGGGTCATAGTGCAGCATGTGAAGCCCCGGTAGCCCGAAGTGCGCTTGGGTGCCATTGTCGTGCAGAACGTCGTTATAGACCTGACGAGCCCGATAGTTGTTGGCGAAGTGGATCAGCCAATATCGCCAACCTTTCGGATTGGTGATCGAGAACGGACTGACGTATGGGGCGCAGTTATGAAACGCCTCAAACACAATGCGCTCGGCCGCGCCGAGCCAGGCCTCATTGCTCGCGATCCCGTCTATCGCCCGCAGGTCCGTCGGATTGATATCGAGATGTCGAATTTGTTTTGCCATCAACTCCGGATTGGTTCGGCTCAGGAACGTCAAAAGGCTATCGATGGCGAAGGTGTAGAAGATTTCCACCGACGGGGTGGATCGCATAATCTCACCAATTGTGGCAACGTCAACCTGGACGTGACCGCATTGGTCGAGGTTCCAGAGGACGTTTCGAAAGCGCCCGGCAATGAGGTTCTTGACGAACGGATAAGCCTCTTCAAACTCACTGCTTAGGTAGGTGACGCTGAGGAGCAGTTTTGGGCAGGTCGACTTTAGAGCGCCGACCAGCGGCTCACAGTATCCTCGCAGGATTCCGTAACGCCCGGCGTGGCATCGTTGAGAATCAAGAGGCACTCGATCTCCACCGTGCCGAGACCTTGGCCGACTCGGCGGATGTTCACCGCGTCCAGCGCCCTCTGAAGCTCTTCGATGAAGATGATCGGCGAACCGGCGGCACCGCAAGCATAGCGACCTCCGCCGGAAAAGCCGTCAACCACAGCGAGGCGAAATTTGCTCTGCTGTGGATTCTGACAGCGCACGGTGATGTACTGATAAAAGTATTCACGGAGGATCTTATGTTTCCGACGACTATGCTCGTCCAGTATAGCCCCATTCTCCCAAGCGTACGCCTTCTTGACCATTCCCGCTCCAGATTGACGCTTCCCTGGCTATGCCCCCAAGGCGGCAGGCATCTCGTTCCAGGTCCGTCCCCGATACTCACGACCGTTTGCCTTCTTGGAACGCTTCTTATTGTCCTTGCCCCAAGTGCCCCACTGCTTAAAGAAAAACGCGGTGCTGTAGATATAGCATTGCATGTATATCTCATCGATCCAGTTCTCGCGGATCGGTCGCGCGTTGCGTCCGCTCTCTCCGCCGACGATCGCCCAATGAACGCCAGTCAGGTCTACGGCGCCCACGGGCCCTATGAGCGGCTCAAACGAAATAAAGCGAATTGCGGCTGGCACAGTCCGCAGACTATCAATTCGAGAAATGACATCGGTGCTCTCGACGCTCGTCCCGAGCCAAACGTTGGGGAGGATGTCGGGAATGGCGTGAGCGACGACCTCCGCCATTCGCTCAGGGCGTTTGGTGAGTATCTGGTAGCTGTGCTGTGGTGTCTCTCGCATGACCCGCCAAACATCGACGATAAACTCTTCGCTGACGGAGTCATGGAAAAGGTCACTCATTGAGTTGACGAAGATCTTGCGCGGCTTTCTCCACGCGTAAGGAATGGTCAGCGACGCGCGATCTTCCCGTACTACTCCATTCCAGATGGTGCGCTTGCCGCTGTTACGGGTTAAGCCCTCATACTTCGGGGCGCCCATGGCTTCCAGACGGCGTGCCATTTGCATGGCGTAGCAATTGGTGCAACCAGCCGTGACGATGGAGCACCCTGCGACTGGGTTCCATGTGGCATCAGTCCACTCGATCTGGGTCTCGGCCATCGATCTTTACTCTTCCATTACTGTTCCAGTGACTTGACGTGCATCGGATAATCAACTCCAAACAGAAATTTTCCTTTACCATGCCGGATTTACCTTGGCGTCGATTGACAGCGTTATTTTTGGCTTCGGCGAGGCCCCGATCGGATAGGATCGGGGCAAAGCTCGTGAAGCTCTGACCTTACCGCAGCTACATCGCCGGGTTCCAGATCGATCATCGCGAAGAACTTGCGTCCGAATCCGCCGAACGACGTGCCAAGAACCTTGCCTTCCAACCAATCCTTGATGATGAACCGGTCATGCAAACCGCCCGAACTGAAATGGCGAACATTGCGACCTTCCTTTAATAGCCGGAAGACTGCCGGCCGGACCTTGCTATTATAGCTGTTGGTATAGAGATCGATCCGCTTGGCCGATGACGGAAACAGCCCGACCAATGCCTCCGCGTAACTTTCGATATCTGGATACATTTCCGTCGCGTTGAACTGGAGAAGATAGGGATCGCACACTGTCACTTCTGTGGCGCCCCTCAGCCAATGGCGCAGCCGATCCATCCCATCAGAAGCGTCCGTCAGGTTCGCCCTGACGATCATTTCCAGCCTGACATGTTGCTTGTCAGGGACTGCCGCAAGGCTAGCTGGTTCCGCCCTCAAGCGCTCGCACAAATGCACAAGAGTCGCCTCGAATTCTCGGGACATTAGCAGGCTAGGCCCGGGTTTGCCGCTTCTGATCTGCGCAATGCAGGCCTCGAACAGCCGTAGGCAATATGATCGCAGATCGTCGTTCACGTATTCCCCTTCAAGATCAGATAGCGACCGGCTTGCCTGTTTCCGGTCGCAAAGGCCGATCGTCATTGAGCAGTTACTTTATCCTGAGGATTGTCGAAGACAGGTAGGGGCAGACGCCCAGAGAGGCGAGCCTACAGCATGCTCCGCCCGGATGGGTACCGAATTCGATATTACCTCTGACGACTTCCTTTGATAATATTTGCTCTAATTAGATCGATTGCGTCGGGTCCAGTAGCAATTGCCGGCAGACCATCAATGAATTCGTGTCCCGCCTCGACCGGGAAAACGGACATCTCGCCCAATCCTGACTCTATGACCTCTTTTACGAAAGATTGGAGATCGTCTTCCATTGGCGCAGAAGCTCGAGAAACAAATCCCGCAATCAGATCGCAAAGCTGCAAGGATGCGCTTTCGTGACTCCTCTCGCTCCTGGTGGAGATCACAGGGATTGGTAGCCGAAGTGTCTTTTCTCCAACGTGGATAACTTCCGCGGGCAAAGCAGGAATGGTGATCATCGTCCATCGGTCGCTGCGACCAAAGAAATGAATGCTCTCGTCGTGAACTACTTCGAAAGATCCAGAATGCTGATTCTGCCAGTGCCCCATGCAGGCAACAATCGCCGTGACATGGATATCATTTGAGTCGTCCAACGATTCGAAATCTTCCTGATCAAGCCTCCCAGTCCCCTCGAGCATTAGTTGGAGGAAATTTTCGACACCATCTGGGCAATTTTCGATACCCTCCTCAAGCTTACGACGAAGCGCATGTGCAGTTGCCACGTCAGGAGCACGGGCGAAGTCATTGTATGCCAAGAGAAGCGCGTCCGAAGCAGGCCTTTCTAAAAGGTGTTCGAATGCGAATGCCATCATGTTCGCGAAGCGAGCGGCATAGTTGTCACGATAGAAATCGTAGCCTTGCGAATGCAGCATTGGCTCGATGAGATGATCGACCATTTTGCAGACCACGGTGAAACGCTTGCTGATCTTTGCCGCGCAGAATCGATGAGGCTGTCGGCCAACCTCTCTTGCGAAATTGATGAAGCCTCGCGAACCTGTGGCCGCCTAAGCAGCTTGCTGGCCTTGAGTTCGCGCCCCTGGCTTCGATGGAAGCAGCGATCGAGTATCCCTTGTGCCTCTCGCTCAGGGATATCAGTGCTACCAATTGAAAAGTACGGCTGATCCAAGTCAAGCAACTGCGTTCCCGTCTGTCCACTCTCATCAAAATAGACTTTTGTGATAGTCGTCACAGTCTCTGTTCCTTTGCCATTCGATGACGGGGGGAGTCTGCCCATCAGTTGCTCTCGGCGTTAGCGCGCCAACCTCCCCTGCTCCATCTCCGCTGCATTCGGATCCCCCGGTGCGGTCGCCCAGGCGAGCTCCACCAGCATCACCGTCCGCCGTCCAACCCCGTCAAGCTGGCAGACGATCAGCCCCTGCTCCTCGATATAGGTCAGCAGGCGCCGGGCGCGGCGTAGCGAGTGCGAGCCGTAGGCGCGGGCGATCGCTGCGTCGCTCGGGCAGGGCCAGCCTTCCTTGGCGGCGCGGGCGATCATCATGAAGACGCCCTGCATATCCTCGGGCAGCAGCGAGGCGCGCGCCGAGACATCCTGCCATGCGTCGTCGCCGGCCATGTCGGAGCCAAGGCCGGCGCGGGCGCGGGTCAGCATGCGGCGGAATTCGGCCAAGTCCGGCACGACCGCGGCGAAGCCCTCTATGCGGCAGCGGACGACGAACTCCTGGTAGAGCACGCCAATGACGCGGAAGCCGGCGTCGGGCTGCGCCAGCACGGCGCGCAGCACCCGGTCGACGCGCTCGCGCCGCTCCGCCAGATCCTCGGCGCTGACCGGCGGCTCCGCCGGTTCGGGGCGGATTTCCAGCGCCGCCGATTTTGCCGCCATCAGCTGATCGAGCAGGTCCGGCGACGAGCGGCGCTGCGGCCGGACGGTTTCCGGCGGCGGGGCCGCCAGGATGATGGCGCGGGGGGCTCTGCTTGGCTTGCCGGTCACACAAACACGATAGGGTTTTTCTCGCGCCGTGCCATGCGGATCAATTCCGATAGTCCATCGGCAAATTCCCGAACCCATGCGTCGGTGCTGGATTCGAGCAGCCGCAATTCGCGCTCAAGCTCGACAAAGCTCGGCTCCCCGATGACGTCTCCGACACTGCAGGCTGAAAAAAGGACAATCCGTTCCAAGGCCGAGCCTTCGCCGAGAAGGCCGGCAATCACCTCCCCAAGCGCGGCGACGTGGGCGATGTTTCCGACACGCCAGTCGCACACCGTCACAGCGTCCCAGGTGAGATTTGCGCCCTCGGGATGAACCACCTCGCATTCGCCCGTTGTCGGTTCCCGCTGAAAGCGATAGCCGGGGAATTCCCGCTCCATGGTCGAAGCGCTTTTGAAAACTGCCACGTCGAGACCCATTCCGATCCTCCGGCTAGCCAAAACAGGCGCGCAGCAGCGTGAGCGGACTTAGCGATCGGGTAGCTCGGCCCAAAGCTTCTTCGCGAAGCCCCGTTCGTCGAGTTCCCACAGGTCGTCTGCTATCTCAGCTTGGCCGTTGCGGCATCGATAGGAATAAACGGTATCGTGACCCGTCGCGACGGCCGGAACGTCTTGCGCGTTTGGATTCTGCCGGCAGAACTCATCCGCACCAGGATTGTCGCGTGCTGCGTTCATCTTGGTGCAGGGCAGGTTGGCGCCGATGAAGCAGACCATGACCTTGCCGTCCATGCAGCGATATTGGGCCTGTGCCCGCAGTTCGGAATCGTCCGGCGCAATTTGAGCGTCCGGAGCCAGCGCCTTGAAAGCCTGGACCGTTTCGTCACGAAGCGCGGGCGAATAGTCCTGGATCGTGTCGTTGTTGCGCACCTGGTGGCACAATTGGCGCATGTCGGCAGCCTCCGCTTTCGTGACGCCGAGCGCGGCAAGGCTGAGCAGGGCTCCAACCAGCCATGCCGCAGCGCCGGTGTTCAAAAAACGGGACATTTTCATCGCAAACCTCCTTCGAAAATGCGCATGAAACCGCTCGCGACTTGCCGCCACAGAGTAGACACTTGAGCAAGAGTATCAGGATAGCGCGCAATTTGACCGCCACCAGCCAGCAGACGGTCCCACCGAGGCGGCGGCAAGCTGCAGAATAGCCAGCATCAGGATTTTCTCCGCTGGGAGACGGCATGGATGCTCTCAGGGCGCATGTACCCGATCATCACCGTGACCGCGCCGGCAATGTAGAGCCGTAGCGGCTTTCTGCCGATCAGCCCGCCGCCGTACCTCGATCCCAATCAGTGCGTCGAGCAGCGTGGCGCCAATCTCACACGACCAACCTCCCCTGCTCCACTTCCACCCCATTAGGATCCCCCGGCGCCGTCGCCCAGGCCAGCTCCACCAGCGTTACCGTCCGCCGTCCAACCCCGTCGAGCTGGCACACGATCAGCCCCTGTTCCTCGATATAGCTCAGCAGGCGGCGGGCGCGGCGTAGCGAGTGCGAGCCGTAGGCGCGGGCGATCGCCGCGTCGCTCGGGCAGGGCCAGCCCTCCTTGGCGGCGCGGGCGATCATCATGAACACGCCCTGCATATCCTCGGGCAGCAGCGAGGCGCGCGCCGAGACGTCCTGCCAGGCGTCGTCGCCGGCCATGTCGGAACCGAGGCCGGCGCGGGCGCGGGTCAGCATGCGGCGGAACTCGGGCAGGTCGGGCACGACCGAGGCGAGGCCCTCGATGCGGCAGCGGACCACGAACTCCTGATAGAGCACGCCGATGACACGGAAGCCGGCATCGGGCTGCGCCAGCACGGCGCGCAGCACCCGGTCGACGCGCTCGCGCCGCTCCGCCAGATCCTCGGCGCTGACCGGCGGCTCCGCCGGTTCGGGGCGGATTTCCAACGCCGCCGATTTTGCCGCCATCAGCTGATCGAGCAGGTCTGGCGACGACCGGCGCTGCGGCCGGATGGTTTCCGGCGGCGGGGCCGCCAGGATGATGGCGCGTGCATCCTCCAGTGCCGATTCCGGCAGCGGCATCAGGCGCGGGGTCGCATTGCGCGGACTTGTATCGGTCGGGCCGATGCGCAGGCCGAGCGGACGGCGCGACAGCGCCGGGCCGAGCGCCATGAATTGCCCGCGCTCGAGGTCGCGAAAAGCCTCGGCCTGGCGCCGCTCCATGCCGAGAAGGTCGGCGGCGCGCGCCATGTCGATATCGAGAAAGGTCCGGCCCATGAGAAAATTGGAAGCCTCGGCGGCGACGTTCTTGGCGAGCTTGGCCAACCGCTGGGTGGCGATGATGCCGGCCAGCCCGCGTTTGCGGCCACGGCACATCAGATTGGTCATGGCGCCGAGCGAGAGCTTGCGCGCCTCGTCCGAAACCTCGCCGGCCACAGCCGGCGCGAACAGCTGCGCCTCGTCCACCACCACCAGCATCGGGTACCAGTGGTCGCGGGCGACCTCGAAAAGCCCGCCGAGGAAGGCGGCGGCGCGGCGCATCTGGTTCTCGGCGTCGAGCCCCTCGAGATTGAGCACCGTGGAGACGCGGTGGATGCGCGCCCGCTCGCCGGCGCTCTGCAGGCCGCGTTCGGTATGCTCCTCGGCATCGATCACCAGATGGCCGAAACGGTCGCCGAGCGTCACGAAGTCGCCCTCGGGGTCGATGATCGTCTGCTGCACCCAGGGCGCGCTCTGCTCCAGGAGCCGGCGCAGCAGATGGGATTTGCCGGAACCCGAATTGCCCTGCACCAGAAGCCGCGTCGCCAGCAGTTCCTCAAGATCCAGCGCCGCCGGGGCGCCTGCGCTCGTCTGGCCCATCTCGATCGCAACGGTCATGTCTCGACTCTCCTTGCGGAGAGGGCTTATCAACCGCATCACAGCCCGTCGAGCGCGCCATGGCCGACGCTCCTTGTTGCGCACAGGCTGGATGCTGCCAGGTCAACGATACGAAACGTACCGTTTCGATTCAAGACTGCCACTAAGGAGTGGATTCCTGTCCTTCGCATCGGCTACCGGATAGAGGCGCCCGACGCGGTCATTGACGCGGTGGAGATCGAGCGGCCAACCCCGATTTTTTGCGGGCATTTGCCCGCTCCTCCAGGTCTCGCCAGAAGCCAAGCACTGTCGCCACGATCGCTTCCGGCGCGTCCTCCTGCATAAGATGCTTCGCGTTCGGCACGACGTGGAAGGAAGCGCTCGAAATGCGGCGCGCGAGCTCGCGACCGTCGGCGATGGGAATCCACTGGTCGTCCTCGCCCCACAGGATGGCAACGGGGCAACGAATCTCACCGTATCGCCACTCGACCTCTTGCGAGTATTTGTCATCCATCTGAGCGACCTGGCGCCAGAAGGCTTTTTGGCCTTCGGCTCCCAGCCACGGCGCGAGGTAAAGCGCCATCTCTTCCTCGCGTAGCGCATTCGCTACGGCGCCGCCGATGTAGGCGCGCAGGATCGCTTCGTGAATGTAGTGCGGGAGGCCGGAAAAGACCGTCTCGTGTTTCTTGGCGGCCTGAACAAGTGGTGAGCCTTGCGGGCTGATTGCGACCGGATCGATCAGCACCAGCGACCGGTAGTCGAGCCCGTTGAGCAAATGACCGCGCAACGCTGTTGAGCCGCCGAGATCATGCGCAACGATATCGGGGTCACGCAGGCCCCAATGATCGTAAAGGGCCGCGAAAAGCTCGTTCTGCATGCCACGGGACACGTCGCTGTCGGGTTTGTCGGATCGACCATAGCCGAGCATGTCAAAGCAATAGATTCGCCTCTGTTGGCCGAGCAAAGGCGCAATTCTACGCCATGCCGACGATGAGAAAGGCGTGCCATGCAGCAATACCGCGGGTCAGCCCTCGCCCATCGCGCCCCAGGCGATCGAGTTCCCTTGAAAGGTGAAGCGTTCAGGAAGAGGCCAGTCCGCTGTCGCCATCAGTCTTTCCTCCGATCCTAACGCAGCTAACGACCTATCCAACGACAACCTGTACGTCAGGTTCCAATGGTCCGCTTCTTCACCGGCTGGGCCTGCTTGGCCCTCTGCGAGCCGGTGCGGCCGCTGCAAGAATGCTCTCCATCAGGTCCTTTTCGCGCAGTGGTTTGCCGAGCAGCGGCACGTCGGGGGGCCGGTCGGCGATCGCGTCGGCGTCGGCATATCCGGTTATCATCACCGCCGGCCAATCGGCTCGCAGATTGCGGGCGAACCGAATGACCTCCAGGCCCGAGACGAGCGGCATGGCAAAATCGGTGACGATGACGTCGAAATCGTACGGCGCCCGCTCGATCATCGCCAGCGCTTCCGCACCGCCCCCCGCACAGGTCACCGCAAAGCCATGTTGGCGAAGCGATTGCGCCGTCAGTTCCCGCAATACGCTGCTGTCGTCGATCAGCAGGACCGACGGATAGTCCTCGCCGGCATTCCCGACGGTGTCGTCGGCATCGGATTTCTCGGCGATTTCCACCGGCCGCTCGATTGAACGCGGCAGCCAGAGCTGGACGGATGTTCCACTGCCGACGGTGCTCTCGATGCGGAGCGTGCCGCCCGATTGCTTGACGAAGCCATGCACCGTGCTCAGACCGAGGCCAGTGCCTTTGCCGACCGGTTTTGTCGTGAAGAACGGTTCGACGACCTTGGCGAGAATGCCGGCCGGTATGCCCGACCCCGTGTCCTTGACGGTGACCACGACATAGTCGCCCGCCGAAATATCCTCAGCTGCACTGCCTAGCGTTCGATTTTGCGCCTCCACGATTATCGTGCCGCCGGACGGCATGGCATCGCGCGCGTTGAAGACCAGGTTCATCAGCGCCAGCTCCAGCTGGCTGGCATCGACATGCGCCGGCCACACAGTGTCGTCGACAAGCCAATCGAAGCGGATCAGGCCGCCCAGGACCGGGGCCACCAATCCGTTCATTGTATCGCCGAGCGCGGCGAGGCGCACGGCCTGCGGCCTCAGTGTCTGGCGGCGCGAGAAGGCAAGCATGCGGTTGACGAGCTCGGCGCCTTGTTTTGCCGACCGGCGCGTCAGTTCCAGAACCTGCCTGGCCTGTCCATCGAACTCGGCGTGGCGCTCGAGCAATCCCAATCCGCTGAGAATTGCTGCAAGCAGATTGTTGAAATCATGCGCCAGGCCGCCGGTAAGCTTGCCGATCGCGTCGAGGCGCTGCGACTGCAGCAACTGGTTCTCAAGCTCGCGCCGCTCGGTAACGTCCAGCAACGTGCCGAGGATCTCGGGCTTTTGGCCGTCGGAGCCGTTCGACAGGACGCCCTGGTCGAGGAAAATCCGGTAGTTGCCGTCGGCGCATTGCCAGCGGAATTCGCAGGTGTAGGAGCCGGTGGCCTTGGCTGCGAGCAGGACCTCCCTCACTCTCGACAGATCGTCGGGATGAACCCGGCTCAGGCCGAAGTCTGGATCGGCGGTCAGCCGTTCGGGAGGAAAGCCGGTCAGGCGTTCGACCCCTTCGGTGACAAAGCTGGCGCCGAACGGCGGCTCCGCCGCCCTTGCGTGGAAGCAGACCGGAAGGGAGCTCAAAATGGCATGCTGCCGCTCCTGGGCGCTGCGCAGCGCCCGCTCGGCCTCGAGCTTTTCCTTCTGCGCCTGCAGTGCCTGGGCCAGCAGCCCTTGCTCGGCAGCCGCCTTTCGCTGGATTTCGAGCGTCTTCTCATGAAGTTCGACGAACACGGCGACCTTGGAACGCAGCATGGCCGGGTCGAAGGGCTTGAACACGTAATCCACCGCGCCGGCGTCATAGCCACGCAGCATGTGGGCGTCTTCCTTGTTGATGGCGGTAAGAAAAATTATCGGCGTTCGCCTGGATTGCTCGCGCTGGCGGATCAGTCCCGCCGTCTCGTAGCCGTCCAGCCGGGGCATCAGCACGTCCAGCAGGATGACGGCGAAATCCTCCTTCAGCAGAGCGCGCAGCGCCTCTTCGCCCGACTGCACGCAGACGACATCACCGATAGGCGCCAGAACCTCGCCGATCGCCAGCAGATTGCGTTCATCGTCATCCACGGCCAGGATGCGCGCCTTTGCCGGCCCCGCTGCCGGCGCCATGACCTCCAGCTTTCTTGCTCCGTGCCTCGACAGTTTCTGCATCGAGCGGCCGTCAGTTCACTGCCATGAGCGTCTTTTCCGGACCATGGACACGGGATCGCGAACGGCCGATCCAGACACGCAGCAATGCCAGCAGCAGATCGAGGTCGACAGGCTTGGCGATGTAGTCGGAGGCGCCGGCGTCGAGGCACTTCTGCCGATCGCCCTTCATTGCCTTGGCGGTGACCGAGATCAACGGGATATGGGCGATCGCCGGCATGCCGCGGATCTGCCGCATCGTCTCGTAGCCATCCATTTCCGGCATCATGATGTCTATCAGTGCGGCATCAATGTCCGGGCTCTGCTCCAGAAGCGCAATACCTTCCCGGCCGCGCTCCGCATGCAGCACCTGGATGTCATAGGTCTCGAGAACGCTGGTAAGCGAATAGATGTTGCGGATGTCGTCGTCGACGATGAGGACCTTTGCGCCGGCCAGGTCGAATTTGTCCGGCTGTTCGGCTGCCACATCATCGTTTTCGTGGCCTCGCCCGGGGAGCGTTGCGGATAGCAGGAGAGCCAGCTGCGCGAAATTCTCCGCCCGCGGAACATCCGCCAATGGCGGATGCAAGGCGAGCGACTGTTGCAGCGCTTCCGGATGCGGCGCAAAGAACAGCAGCCGCGACACCGACTGCCCGAACAGGACGGCAATCTCGTCCAGCATCTGGGCGTTGTCCTTGGCCGAGCGGCCAAAGCCGAGCACAATTGCATCATAGTTGGCGATGCCGATATCGTCCGCATTCGCCGCGACGCGGCCGATCGCGGTGACCGAGGTGACGCCGTCGCGGATCGCGTCGATCAGCGAAAGGCGGCGCTCGGGATCGGGATCGGCAATCAGGACGCGGCTCTGGACGCGGAGCTTTCTGGAGTGAATGTCCTGGAAGACCTTCATCAGTTCGTCCGACGACACGGGCTTGGTTGAAATGCTGGAGGCACCCTTGCGGGCAAGCACCTCGATGTCTTCGGCGCCCGAGATGACATGGACGGGAATGTCCTTGGTTTTCGGGTCATGGCGAAGCAGATCGAACAACACCCAGCCGTCGATATCCGACAGGCCGAGATCGAGCGTGATCGCGTCGGGAACCAGCTTGCGGGCCAAAGCCAGCGTGCCGGAGCCGGCGGTCGACAGGACGCCTTTCAGCCCGGCCGAACGCGCGAGGCCGAGCAGCAAACCGCCGAAGGTCGGGTCGTCCTCGACGATCAGCACGACCCGATCTTCCGGTGAGATCGTATCACGATCATCGAGCAATTCGGAGGATGGCGGGCTCGGCTGCGCTGTCGTCGCGGCCACCTCCATCGCCGGCAGCAACGCCGCTTGCGGGGCCAAGGCCATCCGGGGTCCGTCGAATGGAATGACCAGCGTGAACGTCGAACCCTTGCCCGGCGTGCTCTCGACCCGCAATTCGCCGCCGAGCAGCCGGGCGATCTCCCGGCTGATCGAGAGCCCAAGCCCTGTGCCGCCATATTTGCGGCTTGTGGTGCCGTCGGCCTGCTGGAAGGCTTCGAAGATCAGCTTCTGCTTGTCCTGCGGAATACCGATGCCGGTATCGGTGACCACGATCGCGAGCGCCTCCATCGGTTGCGCCGAACCGTTGTGACGGCCCGTCTTTTCGGCCCGGAAATTCAAGCGGACCTCGCCTTGCGAAGTGAATTTGAACGCGTTCGACAGCAGATTGAGGACGATCTGCTGCAACCGCTTCTCGTCGGTGCGGACGGTCTCCGGAAGCTCTGGATCGACGTTGATGGTGAAGCCAAGTCCCTTGTCGGTCGCCAGCTGCCGGAAGGTTCGCTCCATATGCTGGCGAAGATGCACCACCGGCATGTCGTTGATATCGATCGAGACGGTGCCCGATTCGATCTTCGACAGGTCGAGGATGTCGTTGATGAGGCTCAAAAGGTCGGTGCCGGCCGAATTGATGGTGCGGGCGAACTCGACCTGCTTGTCGTTGAGATTGCCCTGCTGGTTGGTTGCGAGCAGGTTTGAAAGGATGAGCAGCGAGTTCAGCGGCGTGCGCAGCTCGTGGCTCATATTGGCGAGGAATTCCGACTTGTATTTCGAGGTAAGCGCCAGCTGCTCGGCCTTCTCCTCCAGCGCCCGCCGCGCCATCTCGATTTCGAGGTTCTTGTTCTCCACCTGCTTCTTTTCGTTCTCGAGCAGCTGTGCTTTTTCCTGCAGCTCCTCATTGGTGGCGTGCAGCTCCTCCTGCTTCTTGGTCAACTCGGTCTGACGCGCCTGCAGCTCCGAGGTCAGCAGCTGTGACTGCTTGAGCAGGCCTTCGGTGCGCATGGTGGCGGCGATGGTGTTGAGAACGATACCGACGGATTCCATCAGCTGGTTGAGGAACGACTGGTGCGTGTCGCGGAATTCGCTGAACGAGGCGAGTTCGATGACGGCCTTCACCTCGTCCTCGAACAGAGCCGGAAGAATGATCACGTTCGCTGGCGCTGCATTGCCAAGGCCGGACGTGACGCGCAGGAAATTCGGCGGCACATTGTCCAGCATGATGGCGCGCTTGTCGGCGGCACTCTGCCCGACAAGGCCTTCGCGCAGATCGAGGCGTTGCTTGATCTCCGCCTTGCTTTCGGCGCCATAGGAGGCGGCGAGTTCCAGATAGAATTCATCCTCGTCGCGGTTGGTCACGTAGAACACGCCATATTGCGCATTCACCAGCGGGGCGAGTTCGGACATGATCAGACGCGAAACCGTGGCCAGGTCGCGCTCGCCCTGCAGCATGCGCGAGAAGCGGGCGAGATTGGTCTTCAGCCAGTCCTGCTCGGCATTCTTCAGCGTCTGGTCCTTCAGATTGCGGATCATCTCGTTGATGTTGTCTTTCAGCGCCGCGACCTCACCGGAGGCCTGGACGCTGATCGAGCGGGTCAGATCGCCCTTGGTCACCGCCGTCGACACTTCGGCGATGGCGCGCACCTGGGTGGTCAGGTTGGCGGCGAGCTGATTGACATTGTCGGTCAGGTCGCGCCAAAGGCCGGCAGCGCCGGGCACCCGGGCCTGGCCGCCGAGCTTGCCTTCGATGCCCACTTCGCGGGCGACGTTGGTCACCTGGTCGGCGAAGGTCGCCAGCGTCTCGATCATGCCATTGATGGTGTCGGCGAGCGAGGCGATCTCGCCCTTGGCATCGACCGTCAGCTTGCGCTTGAGATTGCCTTGCGCGACCGCGGTCACGACCTCGGCGATGCCGCGCACCTGGTTGGTCAGGTTCGTCGCCATCAGGTTGACGTTGTCGGTCAGGTCCTTCCAGGTGCCGGCAACGCCCTCGACCCGCGCCTGGCCGCCGAGCTTGCCCTCGGTGCCGACCTCGCGGGCGACACGCGTCACTTCGCCGGCAAAGGAGTTCAGCTGGTCGACCATGGTGTTGATCGTCGATTTCAGCTCCAGGATCTCGCCCTTGACGTCGACGGTGATCTTCTTCGACAGGTCGCCGCGCGCCACAGCCGTCGTCACTTCGGCGATGTTGCGGACCTGGCCAGTCAGGTTCTCGGCCATCGAATTCACATTGTCGGTCAGATCCTTCCAGGTGCCGGCAACGCCGCGCACCTGCGCCTGGCCGCCGAGCTTGCCTTCGGTACCGACCTCGCGGGCCACACGCGTCACCTCCGAGGCAAAGGAATTCAGCTGGTCGACCATCGTGTTGATGGTGTCCTTGAGCTCGAGGATCTCGCCGCGAACATCGACGGTGATCTTCTTCGACAGGTCGCCCAGCGCCACCGCCGTGGTCACCTCGGCGATGTTGCGCACCTGACCGGTCAGGTTGGCAGCCATGGCGTTGACGTTGTCGGTCAGGTCCTTCCAGGTGCCGGCAACGCCGCGCACCTGTGCCTGGCCGCCGAGCTTGCCGTCCGAACCGACCTCGCGCGCCACGCGCGTCACCTCGGAGGCGAAGGAATTCAGCTGGTCGACCATCGTGTTGATGACGTCCTTGATCTGCAGGATCTCGCCCAATGCATCGACCGTGATCTTCTGGGTCAGGTCGCCGGTCGCAATTGCCGTCGCCACTTTGGAGACGTCGCGCAATTGCACGGTCAGATTGCCGGCCATGGCGTTGACGTTGTCGGTCAGGTCCTTCCAGGTGCCGCCGACGCCCTCGACATGCGCCTGGCCGCCGAGCTTGCCTTCCGACCCCACTTCGCGCGCCACACGCGTCACTTCCGAGGCGAAGGAGTTGAGCTGGTCGACCATCGTGTTGACGGTGTCCTTGAGCTCAAGGATTTCGCCCTTGACGTCGACGGTGATCTTCTTCGACAGGTCGCCGCGGGCAACGGCGGTCGTCACCTCGGCGATGTTGCGGACCTGGCCGGTCAGGTTGGCGGCCATCAGATTGACGTTATCGGTCAGGTCTTTCCAGGTGCCGCCGACCCCCTTCACCTCGGCTTGGCCGCCGAGCTTGCCCTCGGTGCCGACCTCGCGCGCCACGCGCGTCACTTCGGACGCGAAGGAGTTCAATTGATCGACCATCGTGTTGATGGTGTCCTTGAGCTCGAGGATTTCGCCTTGCACCGCGACAGTGATCTTCTTCGACAAGTCGCCCGAAGCGACGGCGGTCGTCACCTCGGCGATGTTGCGGACCTGGCCGGTCAGGTTCTCGGCCATCGAATTGACGTTGTCGGTCAAGTCCTTCCAGGTGCCGGCAACGCCGCGCACCTGAGCCTGGCCGCCGAGCTTGCCCTCGGTGCCGACTTCGCGGGCGACGCGCGTCACTTCGCCGGCAAATGAGTTCAGCTGGTCGACCATGGTGTTGATGGTCGATTTCAGCTCGAGGATCTCGCCCTTGACGTCGACCGTGATTTTTTTCGACAGGTCGCCAAGCGCCACAGCCGTGGTCACCTCGGCGATATTGCGCACCTGGCCGGTCAGGTTTTCGGCCATCAGGTTGACGTTGTCGGTCAGGTCCTTCCAGGTGCCGCCGACACCTTCGACGCGCGCCTGACCGCCGAGCTTGCCTTCTGTACCGACCTCGCGCGCAACGCGTGTCACTTCCGAGGCAAATGAATTGAGCTGGTCGACCATCGTGTTGATGGTATTCTTGAGCTCGAGGATTTCGCCCTTTACGTCGACGGTGATCTTCTTCGACAGGTCGCCGGAAGCGACGGCGGTCGTCACCTCGGCGATGTTGCGCACCTGCCCGGTCAGGTTCGTCGCCATGGCGTTGACGTTGTCGGTCAGGTCCTTCCAGGTCCCGGCCACACCTTTCACGCGGGCCTGGCCGCCGAGCTTGCCTTCGGTGCCGACCTCGCGCGCCACGCGCGTCACTTCCGAGGCGAAGGAGGCCAGTTGCCCGACCATGGTGTTGACGATCTTGCCGATGCGCAGGAATTCGCCGCGCAACTGCCGGCCGTCGATTTCGACCATCATCGTCTGCGACAGGTCGCCCTTGGCGACCGCGCCGATGACGCGCGCCACTTCGGCCGTCGGCTGAACCATGTCCTCAATCAGATCGTTGACGGAACGGACGCTCGATTCCCAGCTGCCGGTGGCGTTGCGGACACGGCCGCGCTCGCCGATCCGGCCATCCTTGCCGACGACCTTGCTGAGGCGTTCGAACTCGCGCGTGACCTGATCGTTGAGTTCTACGATTTCGTTGAAGGTATCGGCGATCTCGGAATCGAGGCCGGCGTAGACATTGTCGATGCGAACAGAGAAATCACCGCTCCGAAAAGCCTTCAGCGCGTTCAGTATTTGACGGTGATCCAATTGCCTTGTGGATGCAAGCACGCTCACAGCGCCCCTCCCAGCTCACGGATTTCCTGAATGTCCTGGTGAAACTGTCCCCTGCGGCCGACACAACTCCCCGCAAGCGCAACAACGCGGCATGCTCGATTTGGTTCCAGACGAAATTGCCGCTATGCGGTCGGAATTTCGTGGCCGAATTCATGAAACGACGAGCAACAAAGATCCATTGTGATTGTATCGATCAATATTTCTGCCCAACGGAACATCTCGAAAAAACTCTCGTTGGTATAGATCGCGATAGAGCGATGCAACTCGATGGAGACACTAAGATGATGAAAATTCTCTCTGCATCCATACTTGCTATCGGCCTGGCCACATCTGCCATGGCACAATCGATGGGCTCCGGGACCAGTGGCACCGATGGCAATACCGGCGTCAACACAGGCACTTCCGGCGGCAACACCGGGACCGGCAGCGCAACTACCCCGAACACGATCGATCCGAACGCAACGAACGCCACGCCGCAGACAAACGGTATGGAGGACCGCTGCAAGGATACGGCGGGCAGCGATACCGACAACAACACCCCCAGCGGCGCTATGACGTCGGACATGCAGAACTGCAACAAGTAACGGAGTTTTGCTCAGCCGTCATTTTCAGCCCGCTGCCTGGTCCAGACCCGGTGCTCGCGGTTCAAACTGCAGCCGGAAAAATGCACTGACCGGGCGCGGGCTCACTCACTTTTGAATGAAGCCGCGAGCCCAAGCCGGGCGGCCAATCATACTTGTTTATGTCTCAGCTAGGTTCCGCGATAGGCGGCGGCCAGCCCGGGACGGGCGGCCGTTCTGCGATTTTCGCGGCGAGAACTGGTGGAGCCAATCGGAATCGAACCGACGACCTCTTGAATGCCATTCAAGCGCTCTCCCAACTGAGCTATGGCCCCACTCCGGCAGTTCACCGGCGCCGTTTCCGGCGAAGAGATCCGGCGCGGGTTCTAGACCGCGCCGCTAGTGAAGGCGGCTTCTAACCCCGCCTTCAGTCAATATCAAGTCTTCAATAACCGCTTTTTCTAGGCAGAGCGGCGATTGCCGGCGAATGCGGTTCGCTCAGACTTCGTCGTCGTCCTCGCCGACGCCGATCATGTCGGCAACGTCGTCGTCTTCTTCCTCCTCGTCGGCGAGGAACGTGTCATCCTCGTCATCGCCAAGGTCGACGTCGTCCTCGTCGTCGCCGAGATCGGGAAGCTCATCGGCCTTCGCGTCCTCGTCCGCCTCTTCGAGCGAAACGACCTCGACGCCCTCTTCCTCTTCGGCGTCCACTTCCTTCTCGGCAACTTCCTCTTCCTCCTCGAGGGCGGCGATCTTGCCTTCCTCGAAATAGGAGCGCGGATAGCTCTTGCCCGTATAAGGCGAGACGATCGGGTCCTTGTTCAAGTCATAGAATTTTCGACCGGTCTCCGGGTCGATACGTTTGGTGCCAAGTTCGGGTTTTGCCACAGCAAGCCTCGTCGATGAAAGTTTGGTCCCCTTAACCAGAGTTTACGGCGCTGTCAAAGCGAAAAGCCGGCGTCCCAAAAAGCTTGAATTCGAAGGCCTTCGTACCAAGGGGATGACCATTTCGGTCCGCCATGATAGGAGACCGCGCAAACCAGACGAAAATGGCCGGCCGCCGGCGTTTCCCAGGAAAGAACCATGTCGCACACTGCCGCCCCGAAGCAGGCCACCGCCCGCAAATCATCTGGCCTTTCAGGCGCGGCACGGGTGCCGGGCGACAAGTCGATCTCGCACCGCTCGTTCATGTTCGGTGGCCTGGCCTCCGGCGAAACCCGCATCACCGGACTGCTGGAAGGCGAGGACGTAATGCGTACGGGCGCTGCCATGAAGGCCATGGGCGCTCATATCGAGAAGCATGGCGCTGAGTGGGTGATCCGCGGTACCGGCAACGGCGCGCTGCTGCAGCCGGAAGGCCCGCTCGATTTCGGCAATGCCGGCACGGGCTCACGCCTCACCATGGGCCTGGTCGGTACCTATGACATGGAAACCACCTTCATCGGCGACGCCTCGCTGTCCGGCCGGCCGATGGGCCGCGTGCTCGAACCACTGCGCCAGATGGGGGTGCAGGTGCTGAGGGCGACGCCCGGCGACCGCATGCCGATCACGCTGCACGGGCCCAAGCACGCCGCGCCGATCACCTACCTCGTGCCGATGGCCTCGGCGCAGGTGAAGTCGGCGGTGCTGCTCGCCGGGCTGAACACGCCTGGCGTCACCACCGTGATCGAGCCTGTCATGACGCGCGACCACACCGAAAAGATGCTGAAGGGATTCGGCGCCAATCTGTCGGTCGAGACCGACGAACGCGGCGTGCGCCACATCTTCATCGAGGGCCAGGGCAAGCTCACGGGACAGACGATCGCGGTGCCGGGCGACCCCTCGTCGGCCGGCTTCCCGCTGGTGGCGGCGCTGATCGTGCCGGGTTCGGACATTGCCATCGAAAACGTGCTGATGAATCCTACCCGCACCGGCCTCTTGTTGACGCTGCAGGAAATGGGCGCCCGGATCGAGATACTCGACCGCCGTAATGAAGGCGGCGAGGACGTCGCCGACCTGCGCGTGCGTTATTCCGAGCTGAAGGGCGTCACCGTACCGCCCGAACGGGCGCCGACCATGATCGACGAATATCCGGTGCTTGCCGTGGCGGCCAGCTTCGCCGAGGGCGAGACGCTGATGCTTGGGCTGGAAGAGCTGCGGGTGAAGGAATCCGACCGGCTGTCGGTAGTGGCCGAAGGGCTGAAGCTCAACGGCGTGGACTGCAGCGAAGGCGAGGCCTCGCTTGTGGTGCGTGGAAAGCCGGGCGGCAAGGGCCTCGGCCAGCATCCCAACGGACAGGGCACCATCGTCCAGACCCATCTCGACCACCGCATCGCCATGAGCTTCCTGGTGATGGGGCTGGCGACGGAAAAGCCGGTAACCATCGACGATCAGGCGATGATCGCAACGAGCTTTCCGGAATTCATGGGGCTGATGAAGGGGCTGGGCGCGGAGATCGATTGATGCTGCGAGACTTGCTGGCTGTAGCGGGATATCTAGGAGCTGCGCTGGTCCCGTATCTGATCGAACGCCTCGTTTTCAAAGAGCGATTTGGTATTTTCGCTCTTCTTTTCTGGCTTCTGGCCCTTCAATTTATGACCATCTACCTGTCATTTTATGCAGCCCGGTTTCTCGGAAATAGCGACTGGGTCTTCCTTGCCGGTCTTTTCAACGCGTTTGGAGCAATGGCCTTCATGACAATCGGCGTAATACCTTTCATTGCGTTGCCGTTATCGGTTTTGATCGCCTTGGCGGTACTGACGTCCCGTCTGTTCAGTCAAACTAGATGACCTCAACCTTCACCATCGCCATTGACGGACCTGCCGGTGCTGGCAAAGGCACTCTGGCCCGGCGGCTGGCCGATCACTACCGGCTGAACCTGCTCGACACCGGCCTTACCTATCGCGCGGTGGCGCATGCGCTGCTCCGGCTCGGCCTGCCGCTCGACAATGTCTCGGCCGCTGAAACGGCGGCTCACCAGGTCGATCTGGCAAAGCTCGACCGCGCCGTGCTTTCGGCACACGCGGTCGGCGAGGCGGCCTCGAAAGTCGCTGTGTTCCCAACCGTGCGGCGCATCCTGGTCGAAAAGCAGCGCGCCTTCGCAAAAACCCCACCGGGTGCGGTGCTCGACGGCCGCGACATTGGCACTGTCGTCTGTCCCGATGCCGACGTAAAGCTCTATGTCACGGCCACTGCCGAGGTGCGGGCAAAGCGGCGGCTGGACGAAATCGAGAGCATCGGCGGCACTGCCAATTTCGATGAAATCCTTGCCGATATCGTGCGCCGCGACGAGCGCGACATGGGCCGCATGGACTCGCCCTTGAAGCCGGCCGCCGATGCGCACTTGCTCGACACGTCGGAAATGGCTATAGAGGCCGCGTTTCTGGCGGCTCAGGCGATCATCGACGACGTCCTGGCCAAGAGAAACGAAGCCTGAGCCGGGTTTTCCTGCCGCCGCCGATTGCCGGCGACAAAAGAATTCCCATCTTGGGCGTGAACCAGCCTGCCAGCATTCTTCCTGCGCCGGAATTGCCGCTCAAGGGCGGCCAAGGGCTTTTTGCCCGGAACGCCGGCAGGCCAACGCAACGCTAACCCACGGCGCCCGCCCCGCGACAGATTGCGGGGCATTCCAGGAGAAACTATGTCAGTTGCAAACCCCACTCGCGATGATTTCGCGAGCCTGCTCGAAGAATCATTTTCCGCCGGCCATTCCGGCGAAGGCCAGGTCGTCAAGGGCATCATCACCGCCATTGAGAAGGACATGGCCATCATCGACGTCGGCCTCAAGGTCGAAGGCCGCGTGCCGCTGAAGGAATTCGGCGTCAAGGGCAAGGACACGACGCTCAAGGTCGGCGACACGGTCGAGGTCTATGTCGAGCGTATCGAGAACGCGCTTGGCGAAGCCATGCTGTCGCGTGAAAAGGCCCGCCGCGAAGAGAGCTGGGTCCGTCTGGAAGAGAAGTTCACCAAGGGCGAACGCGTCGAAGGCGTCATCTTCAACCAGGTCAAGGGCGGCTTCACCGTCGACCTCGACGGTGCCGTGGCTTTCCTGCCGCGCAGCCAAGTCGATATCCGCCCGATCCGCGACGTCTCGCCGCTGATGCACAACCCGCAGCCTTTCGAGATCCTCAAGATGGATCGCCGCCGCGGCAACATCGTGGTGTCGCGCCGCACCGTGCTCGAGGAAAGCCGCGCCGAACAGCGTTCGGAAATCGTGCAGAACCTCGAAGAAGGCCAGGTGGTCGAAGGCGTCGTCAAGAACATCACCGACTATGGTGCGTTTGTCGACCTCGGCGGCATCGACGGCCTGCTGCACGTCACCGACATGGCATGGCGCCGCGTCAACCATCCGACCGAAATCCTCAATATCGGCCAGACGGTCAAGGTGCAGATCATCCGCATCAACCAGGAAACCCACCGCATCTCGCTCGGCATGAAGCAGCTCGAGAGCGATCCGTGGTCCGAGATCGGCACCAAGTTCCCGATCGGCAAGAAGATCAAGGGTACCGTCACCAACATCACCGACTACGGCGCATTCGTCGAGCTGGAGCCGGGTATCGAAGGCCTCATCCACGTTTCGGAAATGTCGTGGACCAAGAAGAACGTGCATCCTGGCAAGATTCTGTCGACAACGCAGGAAGTCGACGTCGTGGTGCTCGAAGTCGATCCGGCCAAGCGCCGTATCTCGCTCGGCCTCAAGCAGACGCTGGAGAACCCGTGGGAGGCCTTCGCGCGCAGCCATCCGGTCGGCAGCCAGGTTGAGGGCGAGGTCAAGAACAAGACCGAGTTCGGCCTGTTCATCGGCCTCGAAGGCGACGTCGACGGCATGGTCCACCTTTCCGACCTCGACTGGACCCGTCCGGGCGAGCAGGTGATCGAAGAGTACAATCGCGGCGACATGGTCAAGGCGCAGGTGCTCGACGTCGACATCGACAAGGAGCGCATCTCGCTCGGCATCAAGCAGCTGGCCAAGGACACGGTCGGCGAAGCCGCGACGTCAGGCGAACTGCGCAAGAACGCAGTCGTCACCTGCGAGGTTATCGGCGTGAAGGATGGCGGTCTGGAAGTGCGGCTGGTCGACAGCGGCATCGAGACCTTCATCAAGCGCTCCGACCTCAGCCGCGACCGCGACGAGCAGCGCCCCGAGCGCTTCACCGTCGGCCAGAAAGTCGACGCCCGCGTCATCGCCTTCGACAAGAAGACCCGCAAGCTGCAGGTCTCGATCAAGGCGCTGGAAATCGCCGAAGAGAAGGAAGCGGTCGCCCAGTACGGCTCAACCGATTCCGGCGCTTCGCTGGGCGATATTTTGGGTGCCGCGCTGAAGAAGCAGGGCAGCTAAGCCAACACCGCGCCTCGCGCGGGTTATAAACGAAACAAAAAGCCCCGCCGGAACGATCCCGGCGGGGCTTTTGCTTGTGACCTTTTGCTGGTGACGAACCGCAGGCTCAGGCCCGGCCGTAGAGTGGCACCAGCGTGCCGCTGATGGCCATGTTGGCCGGCGAGGCAAGGTAGGCAATGGCCTCGGCCGCCGCTTCAAGGCTGACCCATCTGCTGAAATCTGCGTTCGGCATGTCAGCCCGGTTGGCCGGCGTGTCGAGCGTCGAGGGCGCCACGGCGTTGACCAGGATGCCGTTGCCCTTCAGCTCTTCGGCCATCGCCACGGTCATCGCGGCGACCGCCGCCTTGGCGGCAGCGTAGGCCACCTTGCCGGAGCCGCGCCGCGGATCGAGCCCGGCTCGCGCGGTGACATTGACGATGCGGCCCGGCACGGAAGATTCCAGCATCGAGCGTATCGCCGCGCGGCAGCACAGGAAGGTGGTGCGGGCGTTGGTGTCCATCATCTCGGCGAAGGAGGCGGGCTCGATCTTCTCGACCGGCGCGGCGGTGAACCCGCCGGCAAGATGCACCGATGCCCATAAATCCGGAACGCTGGCATAGAAGGCGTCGACCTTGGCAGGGTCGGCGAGGTCGACATTATGAGCCAGCCTGACGCGGTCATGCGCCGGGAAGGGGAAATGCGCAGGCGCGGCAGCGTGGGCATTGGGCACATGGCAGATGGCGCCCTGCTCCAGCAGTTTTCCTACGACCGCGCCGCCAAGGGCACCGGTGCCGCCGGTCACCACGATATGTCTGCCGTCCAGTGTTTCCGTCATATTCGACCGCTCCGTCATTGCGCGCCGCCGATGCGGAAGGTCGCGCCTTTCGCGCGATCACTCAACCGAAATCTCGATGACGTAAGGTCGTCCAGTCGCCCGCGCGCGCCCAAGCGCGTCCGCCAAGCCGCCGGCGCCGGAAATCCGCTCGGCGGCAATGCCATAGGCTTCGGCCAATTTGCAGAAATCCGGCGGTGCCGGCGAGACGCCGACCGGCTCGACGCCGACATCGAGCATCGAGGTTTCGATCTCGCGGTAGCCACGATTGTTCCAGACTGTGAAGATCACCGGCGCCACCGCGTCGAGCGCGGCGCCCAGTTCCGGCAGGGTGAACTGGAAGCCGCCGTCGCCGGTGAGGCAAACGACCGGCGCCTCAGGCCTGGCAAGGACGGCACCGATCGCTGCCGGCGGGCCGTAGCCGAGCGCGCCGAAGCCGGTGGCGGCGTTGAACCAGCCGCCCGGCCGGTCGTGATCGTAGTAGAGGTTGGCGGCGTAGACCGGCTGGGTCGAATCGCCGACGATGATCGCGCCAGGCAGTGCATCACGGATCGTCTCGACGGCGCGCAATTGCGCCTGCATAGCCGGGCCAATCTCGGCAAAGGCCGCTTGCCGCGTCGCGGCGGCGCGAGCGGCGCCGTCGCCCGATTGCGCCTGGCCCGTGCCGAGTTCTGCATGCAGCGCTTCGAGCGCTGCACCGCAATCGGCCTGGATTGAAATCCGCGCAGGCCGGCGGGCAAGCTGGTCGGCGTCAATGTCGATGCGGATCAGATTGACGGGCAGGACAAAACCGCCGTCGCCATAGCCGTCATAGTCGGTCGGACCGAATTCGGTGCCGGCTGCGATCACCAGGTCGGCATCGGCGATCAGCGCACGCACCGCCTTCAGGCCGGGGCTGGCCGGCACGCCAAGTGGATGACGATAGAGCAGGCCGCGCGCATTGGCGGTCTGGACCACCGGCGCTCCCAGCCTCTCGGCCACCCGCTGCAACGGCGCTTCGGCGGATTTGGCGCCGCCACCGGCGAGGATAAGCGGCCGGCTGGCAGACGCGCACAGCCTTGCCGCCTCTGCAATCGCCGCCACATCCGGCCCGGGCGGCGCTGAATTCCGCAGCAGCGGCACGATGCCGTTGGCCGGCATGGTCATGACATCGGTCGGGATCTCGATATGCACCGGACCCGGACGCGAGGATGAAAACAGCGCAAAGGCGCGGGCGAGCACGCCGGGCAGTTCGTCGGCCTCGGTGACACGGTGCGAAAACAGCGCCACCTTCTCCATCATGCCGCGCTGGTCCGGTAGTTCATGCAGATGGCCAAGGCCTTTGCCCAGCGTCGGTGTGGCGTTGACGCCCGAGATTACCAGCATCGGCACCGAATCGGCGCGGGCCTGGCCCATGGCGGTGATGGTGTTGGTCAGCCCCGGCCCGGTGATGACGAAGGCGATACCCGGCCTGCCGCTGGCGCGCGCATAGCCGTCAGCCATGAAGCCGGCGCCCTGCTCGTGGCGCGGCGTGACGTGACGGATCTTCGATCGCGCAAGCCCGCGATAGAGCTCGACCGTGTGTACGCCGGGAATGCCGAAGACGATGTCGACGCCGTGCGCTTCGAGCAAGGTGATGAGCGCTTCACCGATGGTCGTCATTGTCTTAGCACCGGGCGTGTGAGGCAGGTCGGGCCGCCCTCGCAGGCAATGCACAGCGCATCGGCCTCGAATGTCGAGACCGTACAGCCAGCGGCCTGCATGGCAGCCGCCGTCTTCGGAAAACCGGCAACGGCGATAACCTGGCGCGGCGCGGTCGGCAGCACGTTCAGGCTGAGCCCATTCGAGGCGAAGAATTCGTCGGCATCGCCCTCGACCAGCCGAATGCCGCGTTCGCGCAGCATCTGATGGAAGGCGACCGGCAGGAGCGGCGCATAGACCAGCGCCAGATCGTCGGCGAGCGGGCTGATCACCGACATCAGGTGCAGGCAGGCCTCCTCGCCTTGCCAGAGCGGCAGGTCGAAGCCGTAGACCTGGATGCCCTTGGGTGAAAGCAGGTTGGAGAGCTGCTGGATGCCGTGCTGATTGGTGCGCACGCCGCGGCCGACGGCCAGCGTGTTTGCATCCACCCACACGCAGTCGCCGCCCTCGACCTGGCCGGGAGCATCGATACGGCCGAGGACGGGGATGCCCATGCGCCCGTAGGCTGCTTCGTGCAGACCTGGCTCAGGCCGGCGCAGCGCCTTGCCCATGGCGAGGATGACCGCGCCATGGTCTGTCATCAGCGAGGGATCGTGGGTGAAAACGGAATCGGCAAGTCCGTCATCGGCGTCGCTCAGCCATTCGATTTCGGCGCCTGAGACAGAAATCAGCCTGGCCAGCGCTTCGTGCTGGGCAGCCGCTTTTTGCGGATCGAAGCCGGGGCCATAGTGCCAATCCAGTGCTTCGGCCCGACGCATGGCGCTGGCGGCGGAGCGCATCAGCACGCGCTGCAGCGTCCCGGCCATCGACTGCGACCCGTATGCTTTGTCCACTAAATTCTCCTGAAACGCGCCTCTCCTGCCAATAGCCACTCGGCAGGCGGTGATCAATGGTCCAAAAACTGCGGTTGACGGAGGCAAGCGGAACGGTCCATCTTGAGAATCGGAACGCTGTCCAGTGACGGGTAATGGGTAAAAAATTCCAGCAAGGACTGCCTCGGCTGCTCCGCGGGGCGCCGCGACGATGACAGCGCCGGCCACCGCCCTGAAGCATATGGCGCAGAACGGCGCTGCCGAAGCCATCCACGTCGAGAACCTGCACAAGAATTTCGGCAAGCTGCATGTATTGAAGGGCGTTTCGCTGTCGGCGCGCGATGGCGAGGTGATCGCCATCATCGGCGGCAGCGGCTCGGGCAAGTCGACGCTGCTGCGCTGCATCAACTGCCTGGAGAACCCGACCAGCGGCATCATCCGGGTCAATGGCGAAGAGATAAAGCTGAAGGCCGACAGCTACGGCCACACCGTGCCCGCCGACCGCAAGCAGATCGAACGCATCCGCTCCAAGCTCGGCATGGTCTTCCAGAACTTCAATCTGTGGAGCCACATGACGTTGATCGAGAACGTCATCGAGGTTCCCGTGCATGTGCTCGGCGTCAAGCGCGATGTGGCGATCGGCGAGGCGGAAAAATTGCTCGCCCGCGTCGGCCTGGCCGAAAAACGTGACGTCTATCCCGCCTATCTGTCGGGCGGCCAACAGCAGCGCGCCGCGATTGCCAGGGCGCTGGCCATCAATCCGCGCGTCATGCTGTTCGATGAGCCGACCTCGGCGCTCGACCCGGAGCTGGTCGGCGAGGTGCTGAAGGTGATCGGCGACCTGGCGCGCGAAGGCCGCACCATGGTGCTGGTCACCCATGAGATGAAGTTTGCCCGCGAGGTCGCGACGCATGTCGTCTACCTCCATAACGGGCTGGTCGAGGAAGAGGGGCCGCCGGAACAGATCTTCGGCGCGCCAAAATCCGAAAGGCTGAAGCAGTTCATCCGCAACATCAGTTAAACCGTGGGCGGACGAAAACCGGGAACAACAACAAAACTGGGAGTCATGACGATGAAGATTATTCTCAAGACCGTTGCCGCAGCGCTGCTGCTTGGCGTTGCCGCCATGGGCGTGGCCAAGGCCGATCCGGTCAAGATCGGTGTCGCTGCCGAGCCCTATCCGCCGTTCACCTCGCCGGATGCGTCCGGCAAATGGGTCGGTTGGGAAATCGAATTCATCGACGCTGTCTGCGCCGAGGAGAAGCTCGACTGCGTCATCACGCCGGTCGCCTGGGACGGCATCATCCCGGCGTTGACGACCAAGAAGATCGACGTCATCGCCAGCTCGATGTCGATCACCGACGAACGCAAGAAGACGATCGACTTCTCCGACAAATATTACAACACCCCGACCGCGATCATCGGGCCGAAGGACCAGAAGTTCGGCTCTACACCGGAGGACCTCAAGGGCAAGATCATCGGTGTCCAGGTCTCGACCGTACACGCCGACTACGCCAAGAAGCACTTCGCCGACGCGGCGGAAATCAAGGAATACCAGACCCAGGACGAGGCCAACCAGGATCTCGCCGCCGGCCGGGTCGACGCGGTGCAGGCCGATTCCATCGCCCTCGACGCCTTCCTGAAATCGGACCAGGGCAAGCAATGCTGCGATCTAAAAGGCATGGTCGCGCCGGATCTGGCCATTCTCGGGCCCGGCGTCGGCGCCGGCGTCCGCAAGGAAGACACCGAGTTGAAGGAAAAGATCAACGCCGGCATCAAGGCCATCCGCGCCAACGGCAAATATGACGAGATTTCGAAGAAGTACTTCGACTTTGATATTTACGGCTCCGACACGCAGTCGAACTGACGGCCTCATCCATGAGCGATTAACCACGCGGCCGCGATAGAGCCGCGTGGTTGGTCGAAATCCATCGACGCGAGCTTCCGCGGGCGGAAATCGCCGGCGGTTTTAGCGCCAGCAATTCGAGGGCGACGCTGATCGACGCATTTGTTCCGGCTTGGGCCGCCTCTGCCATCGCGCTTCTCTCGCCCGTGCCGCCGGGCTGGGGTGGAACGCTCATCGTCGGGCTGCTCCATACGATCGAGATCGCGGTCGGCGCCACCTGTCTGGGCCTTTTGATCGGCATCGGCGGCGCCTCCGGCAAGCTGTATGGTGGTCCGGTGGTGCGCGATCTCCTGGCAGTCTATACGACAGTCGTGCGCGCCGTGCCGGAGCTGGTGCTGATCCTTCTGCTCTATTACGCCGGCACCGACCTGATCAATCAGATGCTGACGGCAATGGGCTATCAGCGCATGGACATTAGCGGGCTGGCGGCCGGCATTGCCGTGCTCGGCTTCGTCCAGGGCGCCTATTCGACCGAGGTGATCCGCGGGGCGATCCTCGCCATTCCGCAGGGCCAGATCGAAGCCGCGCGCGCCTATGGCATGTCTCCCGGCCTGCTGCTGCGGCGCATCACACTGCCGGCGATGCTGCCGTTCGCCATACCCGGCCTTGCCAATCTCTGGCTGATCGCCACTAAGGACACCGCCCTGCTGGCGGTCGTCGGCTTTTTCGAGCTGACATTGGCGACACGGCAGGCGGCAGGCGTAACCAAAGCCTATCTGACATTCTTTGTCGCCGCCGGCGCGATCTACCTTCTGTTGACGCTGGTTTCGAATCTGATCATCGGCCGCATCGAGAGCTGGGCCCGCCGCGGCATGCCCTCGCTCAAGGAGGCCCGGTGATGGCTGACCCGGCGATGACTGGCGAAGCAGCGGCCGTCGAGATAGCCGCACGCGCTTCGCTGTGGCTGAAGCCGCATCGTATCGTGCTGATCCTGATCGCGCTGGGACTGGTTTTGGCGGCGGCTGTCTTCATGCGCTGGGACTGGCTGCCTAAATATTACGGGCTAGGACTGCTCGGCATCTGGCGCGCGCTGTGGATTCTTGCCGTCACCTGCACGCTGGGCTTCCTGCTCGCCGTGCCGCTCGGGCTGGCGCAGGCTGCCGGCTCGTTCTGGTTCGCAGCACCCGCCAAGGTCTTCTGCACCGTCATCAGAGGGACGCCGCTGCTGCTGCAACTCTGGTTGCTCTATTACGGGCTGGGCTCGCTGTTTCCACAATATCCATGGATTCGCGAGTCCTGGATGTGGCCCTATCTGAGGCAGGCATGGCCCTATGGCGTCCTCGGGCTGACGCTGTCCTTCGCCGGTTATGAGGGCGAGGTGATGCGAGGCGCTTTTGCCGGCGTGCCGAAAGGCCAATTGGAAGCCGCCCGCGCCTTCGGCATGAGCCGCTGGAAGATTTTCCAGCGAATCTGGCTACCGCAGGCCTTCTATCGCGCGCTGCCGACACTGACCGGCGAAACCGTGCTGCAGCTGAAATCGACGCCGCTGGTGGCGACCATCAGCGTGATCGATATATTCGCCGTCTCTTCAAAGGTGCGTCAGGATACCTACCTCACCTATGAACCCTTGCTGCTCCTCGCGTTGATCTATATGGCGATCACCGGCATCCTCGTCTTCACGCTAGGCAAGATCGAGGCGCGGATTCCGAACAAGATTGGTTAGGTGAAATGGTGAATAGTCAGTAGTGAGTAGCCCGTAATGGTACCGGCTAAGTCCCATTCATCACTATTCACCATCACCATTCCCTCGGATATCCATGGCAATCACAATGCAACTCAGTCTCGACCAGGCAACCGGGCTGTGCCGGATGGCCGCACTTGGCGCTGGCGCCAATGAAGAGGCGGCGCAGTCGCTGGCTGCCTCGATCGTCGCGGCCGAGGCGGAAGGACTGTCGACCGTTGGGCTGTCGCACTTCATCGATTATCTCGAAGCGCTGGAAGCCGGCCGCATCGACGGCAACGCCGATCCGGTGATCACCAGGCCGGCGCTCGCGGTCTATCTCTCCGATGCGCGCGGCGGACTGGCGCATACCGGTTTCGACCGCACGATCGATGACCTCGCCAAGGCGGCGCGGCTGTTCGGCGTCGCGATTTTTTCGCAGAAGAATGCCTATACGTGCGGCGCGCTCGGCTATTTCACCGGACGGCTGGCCGCGCAGGGATTGGTGTCGTTCGCCGCCACCAACGGCCCGGCCGTGCTTGCCGGCTCGGGCTCGGTCAAGCCGGTCTACTGCACCAATCCGATGTCCTTTGCGGCACCCGCCGCGGACGGGGCGGCGCTGGTCATCGACCAATCGTCGAGCGCCACCGCCTTCGTCAACATCCGCAAGGCGGCCGAGGATGACAAGAAGATACCCGAAGGCTGGGCACTGGATGCGAGCGGTAATCCGACCACGGACCCGGCAGCTGCAATGAAGGGCGCCATGCTTGCCTTCGGCGGCCAGCGCGGCGCCAACATCGCGCTGATGGTCGAGGTGCTGGCTGCGGGCCTGTCGGGCGCCAACTGGTCGCTCGATGCGCCGTGGTTCAGCGGCGGGCCGGACAGTCCGGGGACCGGCCTGTTCGTGCTTGCCGTCGAGCCCAAGCTGCTCGATCCGGACTTCGAAAAGCGGATGAAGGATCAGCTCGACCGGCTGCGGCGGCGCTATGGCGTGCATGTGCCGGGGCGTGCCCGGGCCGAGGCCGCGGAGAAGGCGGCGGCGCGCGGCATAAGCGCGCCGAAAGCCGTCGTGCAGCGCATTTCCGAATTCGCCGCCCGCTATTCGTCCTGAAGAAATTCGTTTATCCGATGAGCGGCTGACGAGGCCGGCCGATCCGGCAGCGCGAGCCTACTTCCCGCAATAATGATCGTTGATGACATTCGCCGCATTCGCGTCCGGTCCTACCCTGTTGTAGGAGCAGGGTTCGGCGGCCGTCGTGAACAGGTGGTTGTCATAGTAGCGCGGGCCACCGAACAGAATGTCGATGATGTCGCCGTTGGCCGGAACGTAGCGCTCGGGTTGAGCTTGGTGGTGATGCCGGTTTGCCGCGAATGCCGAGGCACCAATGCTGCAGCCTGTTGCGAAAGCCAGAGCGAAGAGCGCAACGCGTTTTGTCGTCATCGGCAATATCCTCCATTCGGAATCAAACCATACATCTAAAACCGCCGACCGAACAAAGGTTCCTGTTCCTAATGGCGTTACCCTAAAGCCGGGCGTCGGCGGGTTTTCTGCCGTTTCGAACGGATACCGGAAATCATGCTTCAACAATGCCGGGCGACCTATGCTCACCCTTTGCCTTTGGCGCGAAACCGACTATGAAACGGCTTCAACCAAGCCATCTGGATAGCCCGCCGGAGCCAGCCATGACCGAAATCCTGCAGACCCCAAAGCTCGTCGTCGTGTTCGGCGGCTCCGGCTTTGTCGGTCGTCATGTCGTGCGGGCGCTGGCCAAGCGCGGCTACCGCATCCGGGTCGCCTGCCGCCGGCCCGATCTCGCCGGTCATTTGCAACCGCTTGGCAATGTCGGGCAGATCCAGCCGGTGCAGGCCAATGTCCGGGTGCGCTGGTCGGTCGACCGCGCCGTGCAAGGCGCCGACCATGTCGTCAATCTGGTGGCAATCGCGCATGAGGCCGGCCGGCAGAAATTTACTGCTGTCCACGAGTTCGGCGCGCGCGCTGTCGCCGAAGCGGCGCGCGCCGTCGGCGCCGGCCTTACCCATATCTCGGCTCTGGGAGCGGATCTCCACGCGCAATCGGACTATGCGCGTACCAAGGCGCTCGGCGAAAAGGCCGTTCTGGAGACGGTCCAAGACGCCGTGATCTTGCGGCCATCGATCAATTTCGGGCCGGAGGACGGTTTCTTCAACCGCTTTGCCAACATGGCCCGCTTTTCCCCAGTGCTGCCGCTGATCGGCGGCGGGCAGACGAAATTCCAGCCGGTCTATGTCGGCGACGTCGCCGAGGCGGTGGCGCATTCGGTCGACGGCAAGGTCCAGGGCGGCCGGATCTATGAACTCGGTGGGCCGCAAGTGCTTACCTTCAAGGAATGCATGCAAGAGCTGCTTGTCATCATCGAACGCAAGCGGTTTTTGCTGCCCGTGCCATGGTGGCTGGCGAACCTCCAGGCATCAATTCTCGGGCTGCTGCCCAATCCGTTGTTGACCAAGGACCAGGTCCTGCTGTTGCGCCAGCACAATGTCGTGTCGGAAGCCGCCGTCAAAGACAACAGGACGCTCGCCGGCCTCGGGATCCAGCCGCGGTCGATCGGAACCATCCTGCCCAGCTATCTCTGGCGCTACCGCGCCGCCGGCCAGTTCCAACGCAAGTCCGCCGCATAATACCGGCGCGAACGGACGTCCGGTTGCCTACGCCGCGCGCCTGGTAACCTGCATCGGCAGCCCGCCTTGCGGCTGCGTCGTCAGCTTCTGCACCGGCCAGGGGCGGGTTTGCGCGGTGGTATCGAAACGATAGCGCGACAGCATGATCGCCAACGCTATGATTGCCTCCTGCATGGCGAAGCTGGCGCCGATGCAGACACGAGGCCCGGCGCCGAACGGCAAATACTGGAAACGGTCGATCTTTTCGCGATTCCCCGGATGAAAGCGTTCCGGCATGAAAGCGTCGGGCCGGTCCCACAATTTCCGATGGCGGTGGACGACCCACGGCATCACCAGCACTGCGGCACGTCGCGGTATGTAGAGGCCGTTCCAGGTTTCGGGCTCGATCGGTTCGCGGTTGATCGACGGCGCCGGCGGATAGAGCCTGAGCGCCTCTTCGAAGGCGGCGCGGGTGAGCGGCATGGCGTCGAGCCACTTCGTCGGATCGGACTCACGCGCCAGCACCGCATTGATCTCGTGCTCGATCTTTTCGCGCTCCCACGGCGCTTCGGCAAGGCAGTAGAGCGTCCAGCCGAGCGCCCTGGCCGTAGTCTCGTGGCCGGCGCCGATAAAGGTGATGATGTTGTCCTCGACCTCGGCCCGGGTCAGCCCGCCCGGTCCCTCCGCTTTCAACAGCAGCGTGAGAAAATCCTGCGGCACCGTGTCCGGATCACGCTTCAACCGCGCCTCGCGCATTTGCACCGTGTCGGTAACGATCTTGCGGAAGTAGGCCATGGTCTTGCGGCCGCGGATGCGGGTCAGACGCGGCAGCCAATCGGGTGCCCGCAAAAGGTCTAGTGGATCGACCCGACCCATGGTCTCGAACAGGCGGTCGATCTCCTTGGCAAAGCTGCCCGGCTCGCCTGAAATCTCACCGGAAAACAGCGTCTCGGCCAGGATGTCAAAGGTAAGCAGCGTCATGTCGTGAGCGATATCGAACGTGCCGCCGCCCTCGTAGCGCGTGACGAACTCCCGCGTGCGCCTCAGCATCGGCTCGGCAAAACCGAAGATATGGCGCGGCGTGAACACCGGCGCCATCGCCTTGCGTGAACGCCTCCACACCTCGCCCTCGGCGGTCAGCAAGCCGTCGCGCAGGATCGGCCGCAGGATCAGCTGGCGAACCGTCGCCATCTTGTAGTTCTTGGCGTTATCGACCAGCACGTGGCGGATGAGACCGGGGTCGTTGGCGATGACCAGCGGCCCGCCGATGCCGGTCACCGAAATCCAGGGCTCGTTGTAGGTCGGCTCGCCCCACAGTTCGAGCGGATTGCGATAGACGATGCGGATCATCTCCAGCGTCGAGGGCGGCGCGGTGCGCGGCTTCGGCGCCGGCGGGACGAAGGGGACGGGCTGACTGTCCATGACTTGCTCCGCTGACACCTCAATGTAGTGGCGGGCAAGGCAGGCGTCCATGTGAGCGGACGACAAGGTGATGCATCCGCTCTCTGGAATGTGACCCGGGCACCGGAAAGTGCCTGCTTGCTGTGTCCGGCTGCGTGTCTTAGGTGGCAGCACCACAGATGTCAGAACCGGCGGGAGCCTGTCTTGAAGCACCAGTTGAACGTCATCATCGGCAGCACGCGGCCGGGCCGCGCCGGACCAGTTTTCGCAAAGTGGCTGGAGAGCTTTGCGCGCGAGCATGGCAAATTCGAGCCGGTGCTCACTGACATCGCCGCATTCAACCTGCCGGTGCTGGACGAGCCGCATCATCCGAGACTCGGCAAATACGAAAACAGCCACACGAAAGCCTGGTCGAAAGCAATCGACGCCGCCGACGCATTCGTCTTCGTGGCGCCGGAGTACAATTATTTCACCGCTCCCGCGATCGTCAACGCGGTCGACTACCTGCTCAGGGAATGGCGATACAAGCCGGCCGCCATCCTCAGCTACGGCGGTGTCTCCGGCGGCCTGCGAGCGGCGCAGGCGGTCAAACCGTTGCTGACCGCCGTCGGTGTCATGCCGATTCCGGAAGGCGTGGCGCTGCCGACGTACCAGAAGCTGCTCGACGAGACCGGCGCCTTCCTGCCCAGCGAGCAGGTGCTCGGCGGGGCCAGGACCATGCTGGACGAGCTGTTCCGCTGGAGCGAAGCGCTGAGGCCGATGCGCGCCACCTAACAACGCGAACGGCCGAGCTGGCCGATGCCATAACTTGCTCATGCCATAAAGAGATGGAATGCTCCGGCAAATGACCGGGCCGGGGCGGTTCGATTTGCGTTTTCTGTTTGCCTTGCTGCTGATCCTCTCGACGGCCTCCGCTGCAATGGCGGAGCGGCGCGCTGCGCTGGTCATCGCCGAGAACGACTACCGGCTGATCCGGCCGCTCGCCAATCCCGTCAATGACGGCGAGATCATGGAAACGGTGCTGAGGAAGCTCGGTTTCGAGGTCTTCCTCGAAACCAACCGCGACCTGCGGCGCATGCGCCGGGCGCTCGACGATTTCCGCGAGGATGCCAAAGGCGCCGACGTGGCACTGGTGTTCTTCTCCGGCCACGGCGTCGAAATAGCCGGCGAGAACCGGCTCCTGCCGGTCGATGCAGACGCGTCGTCGCTCGCTACGCTGGAAAGGACCAGCCTGCCGCTGGAGGAGATCCGCGCGGCCGTCGCCGCCACCAGCAAGGTCGGACTGATCGTGCTCGATGCCTGCCGCAGCGATCCATTCGCGGCTACGGGCGGCGAAGGCCGCGGCGCAACGGCGCTGGTAAAAGAGGTCAGCGACAAGGTCCGGCCGGGTCTTGGCCGCATCGGGCGGGCAGAAAACATCCTGTTTGCCTTCTCGGCGGCGCCCGGCGAGACCGCCGCGGATGGGACGGGCCAGAATTCGCCGTTTACCGCGGCGCTGACGAAATACCTCGGCACCGAAGGTCTCGAGATCCGCTCCGTGCTGACGCTCGTGCAGCAGGAGGTCTACGACCTCTCGCGCGGCAGGCAATTGCCCTATGTCGAGAGCGGCCTGCCGCAGCTGTTCTTTGCCGCCTCGGCCAAGGAGAAATTGCCGGAACGCGAACGCTTGTTGCTGGCCATGGCCGAGGTGACGCCTCTGATGCGCGGCGAGGTGGAGAAGATCGCCAGCGACGCCGACATGCCGTTGGCACCGCTCTATGGCGCGTTGATCAGTTCCGATGCCGGCCACCTCTCTGCGGACAGTCTGAACGCCAGGCTGCGTGAGGCAGCCGACGCCTTCGTCAAGGTGCGGAGCGAAATGCAGACGCTTGGATCCGACGATCTCAGAGTGTCGGCGTTGCGCCGGCAAGCCGAAGAGCAGCTTTCGCTGGGAGCGTTCGATGCGGCGCGCAAAAAGCTCGCCGAGGCAGCCGAGATCGACAGTGTCTCTCGCAACGCTTTGAGGGCCAATTTCGTCAGCCGCACGCTCTCCGAGGCCGCAACGCGCTATTTGTCCGGCGGGGCGGCGCGCGCCGACCTCGACTACGCCACAGCCATCAAGGACTATGAGTCCGTGCTCGCGCTTTATGGCGAAGCCGGACAGGTGGTGCTGTCGCTCGACGACGCCGACCGCTTGATCCGCACGCTGGACGAGCTCGGCAAGCTCTATACCACGGTCGGCAATATCGATGCGGCTGGCCGTGCCTTCGAGGCGCTGCAAGCCGATCTCGAGCGGCGGTCGCATCATGAAACCGATCCCAGCGTGAAGCGCGACTTCGCCGTCAGCCACATCAAGCTCGGCAATGTGCGGATGGCCCAAGGCAATCTGCCGACAGCGCTGCAAAACTATGAGACGGCCAAAACCATTCTGCAGGGCCTGACCGAGGCAGAACCGGATAATCTGGACTGGTTCGGCGACCTCGCCATGGCCGACGACAAGATCGGCAACGTATTGGCGACGCAAGGCGATCTGGCCGGCGCCGCAGAGGTCTACCAGGAAAGCCTGTCGATCAAGAAGCAGCTCGCCGCCGGAGAGCCCGACCGTGCCGAACCGCAGCGCGACCTGACCATCACCTACGATGAGATCGGTCACCTTGCCCATATCGCAGGTCAACTGGACAACGCACAGGCGGCCTATGAAGAGAGCCTGAAGGTGCGGCTGGCGCTGGCCGCGGACAAACCGGGGGACGCCGACCGGCAGCGTGACGTCTCGGTCAGCCACGATACGATAGGCGACCTGCTGCGCGAACGCGGCGACGCTGCCGGGGCGCTAGCTGCCTACAAGGAGGGCCTGGCGATCGTCAAGCAACTGGCGAAACGCGATCCGGACGACACCGAGCTGAAACGCGACCTGTCGGTCGGCAATGCCAAGATCGGCAACGCGCTGAGCGACCGGCAGAATTGGCAGGCGGCACTTTCGGCTTATCGTGAGGCACTTTCGCAGGCCAGCGCGCTCGCCGCCGGCGACCCGAACAACACCGAATGGCAGCGCGACCTGTCCGTATGCATCGAGAAAGTCGCCGGCGTCCTGGCTATACAGGGCGACCACAAAGGCTCGCTGAAAGCCTATCTGGACAGCTACGCGATCGCGCAGCGGCTGGCGAAGCTCGATCCCGCCAATTCCGACTGGCAGCGGGACTTGTCGATAACGCTGTCCGAGATCGCCACGCTGCGCCTCAGGCAGCGCGACGTCAGGGGGGCGCGGCAAGCCCTTCAGGACAGCCTGGCCATTCGTGAGAAACTTGCCCGGTCCGATCCGGACAACGCCACCTGGCAGCGCGACCTGGTGGTCGCCTATATCGACTACGCCCAAGTCGCAAAGGACCCGAAGGCCGTGCTTTCCAAGGCGCTCGACATGACGCTCGAGCTCGACCGGACCGGTCGGCTGGCGCCGCGATACAAGTTCATGGTCAAGTTCCTGCGTGAGCGGCTGGCCAGGATCGAAGCCAAGCGCCAGTAGCCGGCCGACGCGACGATCATTCCGTTCGGAAATGCCTGCAAACCTTGGAAAAACCGCCTTTTGCGCCTATATCTACGACATTAGAAATGCGCGATTCGAAGCCGATTTTTCGCGCTCTGCACACGGCATCAATCAGACAGGTTTTCATGAGCGACCAGACCGACATCGCCAACGGCGTTGAAGCCGAATACGGCGCCGATTCCATCAAGGTTTTGAAGGGCTTGGATGCCGTCCGCAAGCGGCCGGGCATGTATATCGGCGACACCGACGACGGCTCGGGCCTGCACCACATGGTCTATGAAGTCGTCGACAACGCCATCGACGAAGCACTGGCCGGCCATGCCGACCTGGTGACGGTGACGCTCAATCCGGACGGATCGGTGACGGTCATCGACAATGGCCGCGGCATTCCGACCGATATCCACACCGGCGAAGGCATTTCGGCGGCCGAAGTGATCATGACGCAGCTGCATGCCGGCGGCAAGTTCGACCAGAATTCCTACAAGGTGTCGGGCGGCCTGCACGGCGTCGGCGTGTCGGTCGTCAACGCCCTGTCGGCCTGGCTGAAGCTGAAGATCCGCCGCAACGGCCATATCTACGAGATGAGCTTCACGCATGGCAATGCCGACGCGCCGCTGCGCATCACCGGCAGTTATGAACAGGACAAGGTCCCCGGCACCTATGAAGGCCGCAGCGGCAGCGAAATCACGTTTTTGCCGTCGTCCGAGACCTTCACCATGGTCGAGTTCGACTACGGTACGCTGGAGCACCGGCTGCGCGAACTCGCCTTCCTGAACTCCGGCGTGCGCATCGTTTTGACCGATGCCCGCCATGCCGACATCGTGCGCCATGAATTGCACTACGATGGCGGCCTCGAAGAATTCGTCCGATATCTCGACCGGACGAAGAAGCCGTTGCTCGATAAGCCGATCTCGATCCGCGCCGAGCGCGACGGCATCACCGTCGAAGTCGCCATGTGGTGGAACGACAGCTACCATGAAAACGTGCTGGCCTTCACCAACAACATCCCGCAGCGCGACGGCGGCACGCACCTTGCAGGCTTTCGCGGCGCGCTGACACGCCAGATAACCGGCTATGGCGACTCCTCGGGCCTGACCAAGAAGGAAAAAGTGGCGCTGATCGGCGACGATTGCCGCGAAGGGCTCACCGCGGTGCTATCGGTCAAGGTTCCCGACCCGAAATTCTCCTCGCAGACCAAGGACAAGCTGGTGTCGTCCGAGGTCCGCCCGGTGGTCGAAGGGCTTGTCAACGAAGCGCTCGGCACCTGGCTCGAGGAGCACCCGACCGAGGGCAAGGCGGTCATCGAGAAGGTCATCCAGGCAGCTGCCGCGCGCGAGGCCGCGCGCAAGGCACGCGACATCACCCGCAAGAGTTCGCTCGGCGTCACCTCGTTGCCCGGCAAGCTGGCCGATTGCCAGGAGCGCGACCCGGCGAAATCCGAGATCTTCATCGTCGAGGGCGACAGCGCCGGCGGCTCGGCCAAGGGCGGCCGTTCGCGCCAGAACCAGGCAATTCTTCCGCTGCGCGGCAAGATCCTCAATGTCGAGCGCGCCCGCTTCGACCGCATGCTCGGCTCCGACATGATCGGCACGCTGATCACCGCGCTCGGCACCTCGATCGGCAAGGACGAGTTCAACGCCGACAAGCTGCGCTACCACAAGATTATCCTGATGACCGACGCCGATGTCGACGGCGCCCACATCCGCACCTTGCTGCTGACCTTCTTCTTCCGCCAGATGCCGGAACTGATCGAACGCGGTCATCTCTACATCGCGCAGCCGCCGCTCTATAAGGTGACGCGCGGGAAGAGTTCGCAATACATCAAGGACGAAGCCGCCTTCGAGGAATTCCTGATCGGCTCCGGGCTGGAAGAAGCGTCGCTTGCGCTCAGCACAGGCGAGGTGCGGGCCGGGCAGGACCTGCGCAGCGCCATCGACGACGCCCTAGCTGTCCGCCAGCTCATCAACGGGTTGCACACGCGCTACAACAGAGGCGTGGTCGAGCAGGCAGCAATCGCCGGCGCGCTCAACCCGGAGATCTTCACCGACCTCGGCCGCGCCAACGAGACGGCCGAGCGTGTTGCGCGCCGTCTGGATATTATTGCCGAGGATACCGAGCGCGGCTGGACCGGCCGCATGTCGACCTCGAACGAGGGCATTGGCGGCTATGTCTTCGAGCGAACAGTGCGCAGTGTCAAGGAGTTCGCACATCTCGACCTGGCGCTGATCAATTCCGCCGACGCACGCCAGCTCGACCGCTATGCGCCGCGCCTGGCAGAAGTTTACGGCGAGCCGCCGGTGCTGCGCCGCAAGGATGTCTCAGAAACCATCTCGGGGCCGCTGGCACTGCTTAATGCCGTGTTTGCCACCGGCCGCAAGGGCCTGACCATGCAGCGCTACAAGGGCCTTGGCGAAATGAACGCCGAGCAGCTCTGGGAAACGACGCTCGACCCGAATGTGCGCTCGCTCTTACAGGTCAAGGTCAATGATGCGACTGATGCGGACTCATTGTTTTCACGGCTGATGGGCGACGAGGTCGAGCCAAGGCGCGAATTCATCCAGGAAAACGCGCTGTCGGTTGCCAATCTGGACATCTGAGCCGCCATCCAGATACCCAGCCAGCAGGCATGAAGTGTATTGGTGCGCCTTGGCGCACCAATACGACTGCTGCAACGCAACAAAGATCACCAGGACCGCCGGAACGGAAAGGCTTTCAAGGCATTGTAGTCGATCACAATCGCCGCAGGAGGCATCCATGGGACGTGGCATTTTGCTCTGGCTTCTCGGAGTCCCGATTCCGATCATTATTCTGATTATGCTGTTTGCAAGGTAGGGGGCTTCCATGCCGTCCACGCTAACGACTGTCGACGTTTCCGCACCGACGGAATCCGCTTCCCCCGCCGTCAGCTGGGGGCCAATCGTCGCCGGCGCCTTTGCTGCGTCGACGCTTACCTTCACTTTGATGCTGCTCGGCTCCGGGCTTGGGCTGAGCATGGTGTCGCCATGGTCCGGCTCGGGTGCGTCAGTCACCACATTCGCCGTTTCCACCGCCGTCTGGCTGATTGTCGTGCAGTGGCTGTCGTCGGCCCTGGGCGGCTACCTCGCCGGACGCCTGCGCACCAAATGGGTCGGCATCCACACCGATGAAGTCTTCTTCCGCGATACCGCTCACGGCTTCCTGGCCTGGGCGCTGGCGACGCTGCTCGTCGCCGGCGTGCTCGGCACGGCGCTTTCGGCCGCGATAGGTACCGGTGTCCAGGCCGCTTCGACTGTGGCATCCGGCGCGGCAATGGGCGCTTCGGCAGGTGCTGCTGCAAACGCTGGTAGCGCCTCGACTAACGACGCCACATCGTATTTCGTCGATACGCTGTTCCGCCCGGCCGATCCGGCAAGGCTCGCTGCCGCCAATCCGGAGAGCGACGCTGCGGCAACGGCACAGGCATCGCGCATTCTGCTCGCGAGTGCCGCAGCAGGCGAAATATCGGCCGAGGACAAGACCTATCTGTCAAGGCTAGTGGCCGCCCGCACAGGTCTGTCCGAAGCGGATGCCACCGCTCGCGTCGATGCGGTAATCGCCAGAGCACAGGACGCCAAGGTCAAGGCTCAGCAGGCGGCCGACACCGCCAGAAAGGCAGGCGCCACCTTCTCGCTGATCGGCGCGCTGTCGCTGGTCGTCGGGGCCTTCATTGCCAGCGCGGCTGCAGCACTTGGCGGCAGGCAGCGCGACGAAGAGGAAGCGATTTTCCTGACCAATCGTTGATCGGTGACTAAGCGAACTCGGTCCGCTTCGGGAAGATTACGCCCGAAGGGGACCTTGCTTTGAACTGCCGGCGCAGCATTGTCGTGCGCTGCTCGCCGCCGATAGCTCAGTCCTCCAGCTTGCGGCCAAGATCGACCGCATCGCGCAGCACGGCAAGGTGCGAGCGCGGCTGTGCACCGGCCGGCGCGTTGATCTCGACGCCGCTCGCCGTCAGCGACCAGTAGAGCCGGTGCGTGAAGACGCGGCCGCGCAAGCCGCGCAGCTCGACCTGGATGTTTTCCACGCCGGGACCAAAATTTTCCGTCATCGGCCCGGAAATCGGGTCGCCGGTCAGCCAGCCATTGCCCCTGTCGAAAATATTGGTCCAGCGCGTCGCGGCAAACACCGCGCCATGATGCACCGCCCGCTGCGGCTTTCCCGAATGGCTGCGCCCTTCCTGATAGAGCATGGTCCCGCCCGCCGCCCTGTCGGCGATCGGCGGGCATGCCGAGAACAGCCGCTCGGCGATGCCGCGCCTGAATTCGGCGAGGTTGTAGGTCACCAGAAACTCGCTGTGGGTCAGCGGACTGCCGAGCGTGACGAAATCGCTGATCTTCCACGACAGCGGATGATCGGCGTCGCCGACGCGAAGCTGCCGGTAGAGCTCCCATTGGCTGCGCCGGAATGCGGCGAGGTCGTCGAGGCTGTCGGGCCAGGCGGCGGCATCGGCGGCCAGCGTCGCCTTGTCGACGGCGTGGATCGCCTTCAGCCGCGCTCTGTCACGAATGGCTTCCAGCTTTCGAGGCCTGAAATCGGCCCACAATATCTGCAACAGATCATAGGCGATGATCGACCCAAGGCTGTGCGAGACCAGCACGATGCGGTCATAGGCGTCGTCCGTCATAAGACGCTTCAGCAGCTTGAGACCACGCTCGCGCACCAGCGCCCGCTTCTCGACCGTTGCCGCTTCGGCCCGCACATAAGCGGCGACATCGCCGAAATAAGGCAAGCCAAACTGGTCCACCAACCAGATGACGAACGACGCCAGAACCGTGACAAGCACGCCGGTCGTCCAGGAGATGTAGCCTTGCCAGGCCGACGTTGCGAGCGCCAGCGCCGCGCCGAGGACGACGATGGTTGCCAAAAGCGTGACGGCGTAGAGTTTGCGCACATCGTGCGGAATATCGGCGGGCTTGCGCCAGAGCAGGGTCGTCACCCAGGCAGCAAGGCGGCTCCGGGTCGTGCCCTGGGTGATGTCGGCCCAGTAAAGCTCGTAGAAATCGGTGCGGCGGCCATCGACATCATAGGGCGTGGTGATCCGGCGAAGCTCGTGCGAATTGGTCCGGCTGTCGGGCGTGATCCAGCTCTGGTTGATTTTCGCACCCATCGGGTCGGCCGGATCGGCGACATGGGCATAGAACGGAGCACGGGCCGGATCGTGGCTCCATACGGCCTGGACAAATCCCCTCAACGTGTCCATGGGCCGCTGTTCGCCCATTCCGTGCACGACCACCACCGCCTGGCTGCGCTTGCGTGGCGCCTTCTCTGCTGCGGTCAGATCGGCGGCGGGCGATGCAGCAGAACCAGGGTCGGGCACCAGCACCTCCACGATGACGCCGTTAGCAAGACGACGGGTCGGCATCGTAGCTTCAGAACCGGTAACAGCCAAGAAAAAGCCCGGCGCGGGGCCGGGCTGTATTCGACGATCGGCAGTGATTTGGCAACGATGCCGTTTCAGTGATCCATCGCCTTGACGATCTCCTCGGTCATCTTCTTGGCGTCTCCGAGCAGCATCATGGTGCCGTCCTTGTAGAACAGGGTGTTGTCGATGCCGGCATAGCCGGAGCCGAGCGAGCGCTTGACGAACAGGCAGGTGCGGGCCTTGTCGACGTCGAGGATCGGCATGCCGTAGATAGGTGAGGACTTGTCGTCACGAGCCGAGGGATTGGTGACGTCGTTGGCGCCGATGACATAGGCGACGTCGGCCTGCGCGAACTCAGAGTTGATGTCCTCCAGTTCGAACACTTCATCATAAGGCACGTTGGCTTCGGCCAGGAGCACATTCATGTGGCCGGGCATGCGGCCGGCCACCGGATGGATGGCGTATTTTACGTCGACGCCGTTGGCCTTGAGCTTATCGGCCATTTCGCGCAGCGCATGCTGCGCCTGGGCGACGGCCATGCCGTAGCCCGGCACAATGATGACTTTTTGCGCATTCATCATCAGATAGGCGGCATCCTCGGCGGAGCCCTGCTTGACCGTGCGCTCGATGCCGTCGTCGGCAATGGCTGATGTCTCGCCGCCGAAGCCGCCGAGGATAACCGAGATGAACGACCGGTTCATGCCCTTGCACATGATGTAGGACAGGATGGCACCGGACGAGCCGACCAGTGCGCCGGTGATGATCAGCGCCAGATTGCCGAGCGTGAAACCGAGTGCGGCGGCGGCCCAGCC
>NZ_JBVVQK010000025.1:0-100662 GCF_055811175.1 Mesorhizobium sp. WSM4828
CCTTCGATTGAAGTTCTATACGACCTCAATCTGGCACATCGATGCCGCTTCGGGGGCCGTCCACCCCATCATGCCGTTACCCCGCGGCAGTGCTCCGCTCTGACCAGAATCGAATGCTTCTTGGCACCGGCTGGGCGTCCTCTACCAACCTGTTCCGCGAAAAAGTTCGAACCACTCAGGGTTGGTCTTCTCGATCAGTTCGATCTTCCACTGGCGTGGCCAGCGCTTCAGCGACTTCTCGCGCTGGATGGCGTCGCGAATGTCGAAATGTTCCTCGTACCAGACCAGACGCTGTACGCCGTAGCGGCTGGTGAAGCGCGAGCCTTCGCCAGATTTGTGCTCCGGCATGCGGCGGCCGAGGTCGTTGGTGACACCGATGTAGATCGTGCCGCGCTTCTGGCTTGCAGTCATGTAGGCATAGCCGGTCATGGTTGAAGGGTAGCTTGCGCCGGCGCCGACGCAAGTGCCGTTCTGAACCGCTGCATTCCTCGGCTGAGGTAACGGCATGGATCCTAGGGTCTCCGCGACGTCGCTTCGCTCCTGCTCCGCCCTAGGATGACGAAGGCGTGGTGGGCCTACAGCTAATCGCAAACCCTGGAGATTGATAGCCCGATTGGCGGGGCTCCAGCCCACAGCCCTTCAGGCCGGTCAAAGGATCAAGCTACCCCCCAGTCTTCAGCACACGCGCCGCCTCGCCCGAAATCGCCGCGTCGAGCACCTGCCAGTCGCCGAGGAATTCCCGGGGGAAGCGGTAGGTGAGGCTGAGATTGTCGCCGACCAGGATGTCGCGTTCGCAGGGCGCTAGCGATTCGTCCGCGCTCGGGCCGCTCAGGCAGCGTGCAACGAACGGATCCTTGCCGGGGCGGTTTGCGACCGCCAGCACTTCGTTGAGATAGCCTGATTTTTCGCTGAAGGCGTAAAGCAGCATGCCGCCAGGGCCGGGCGTACCCGGCTTGGCGATCAGCGCGCTGTAAATCGGCGCGAAGCGGCCGCTCATATCGCGCGACATCATCTGCGGCTCGAACGACAGGAAGACGATGTCCTTGCTGGGTCCGGTGTGGTTGAAGTCGTTGCGGGCAGCCTCGCTGTAGCCGTCCATCTCGGGATAGCGCAGATAGAGGTCGAGCCGCGAGGCGATGCCGTCGCGCCGGGCCTGGGCAAAGCGGATGACATTGGCCGGCACGGCGATGATGTTGTTGCCGATGACGACCTCGTGGACCGTGGTGTCGTCGGTGTATCCGGCCATGGCGATCGAGCGGCCGAACCATTTGCCGCCGAGGCTGATCGCCACCGAAAGCAGCGCCAGCGTCGCGAACGCATAAAACACCCGCTTCATCAGCGTCGAATCGACGACGCTGAGTTGCGGGCCCTCTGTGGCGGCTGCCTGCTTCATCGTGACCCTCGTTTACCGTCCCGTCGGGTGTACCTGAGCGGCACATCTCGGCACGGCACGGCTCTTGCTTCGCAGCTTTTGCAGGCGACTGTGCGATTTCATGGTAAACGGAGGGTAAAGATGGGTCCGGTCGAACAAATCATATTCAGTTTCATGGCTGGGCTGACGGCTTGCGGCCTGGTCGGATCGGCGATGGAGCTGGTCGCCGGCCGCAAGCTTGCCTTCGTCCAGCCCTATGTGTCGTCGAAGCACATGCTGCGCTCGCTCGCCGCGACGGCTTGCGCCGGGCCGCTGATGTTCGCCAACGAGGCGCTGGACGCTTGGCGCGAGCGTCGCATCTCGGTGCTGGGGCTGATCTCCTGCGGTTGTACGGCGACCATCTGGGCGCTGGCGCTGGGCATGGTGGTGATCGCCATTGCGTCCTGGGCGGCTTCGCTTCTAGGGTCTGGCAGCTTGTCGGTGTGAGACGATCTGGAGACAGCAATGCCGATCTACGCGATTGACGGAAAAGCGCCCGCCTTCGAGGACGCCGACAGCAATTGGATCGCGCCCGACGCCACCCTGATCGGCAATATCAGGATCGGCCGCAATGCCGGCTTCTGGTTCGGCGTCGTTGTCCGCTGCGACGACGAGCCGATCGTCATCGGCGCCGACACCAACGTGCAGGAGCACACAATCATGCACACCGATGCCGGCTTTCCGCTGACCGTCGGCCAAGGCTGCACGATCGGCCACCGTGCCCTGCTGCATGGCTGCACGATCGGCGACAACAGCCTGATCGGCATGGGCGCCATCGTGCTGAACGGCGCGAAGATCGGCAACAACTCGCTGGTCGGCGCCGGTGCGCTGGTCACCGAAGGCAAGAAATTTCCCGACAATTCGCTGATCGTCGGCTCGCCCGCGCGCGTCGTCAGGATGCTCGACGAGGCCGCAATCGCCAGGCTGCGCGCCTCGGCCGCGCATTATGTGGCCAACGGCAGGCGGTTCAGGGCGGGGCTGAAGAAGGTCTAGCCGACCCAGAATGGTGGAGCCGGGCCTTAGGATACCGAAAGCATAGCTCCTTCCAAGTCAAACCGGCTGGGCGGTAGGACGGAACAAGATCTCGTTGATATCGACGTCGTCGGGCTCGTTGATCGCGAAGGCGACCGTGCGGGCAAACGTATCTGGCCCCACGGCGATCTTGCTCACGAAGTCCCTGGTGCCCTGCTGGATATCCTGCTCGCTGATATGCTCGAGCAATTCTGTGCTGACAGCGCCCGGCGAGATCACGGTGGTGCGGATATTGTAGGGTTTGACCTCTTTCCGCAGACCCTCGGACAGCGCACGCACGGCGAACTTGGTGGCGCAATAGACCGCGGCACCCGGGTCGACCACATGGCCGTATACGGACGAGACATTGATGATGTGCCCCGATCGCTGCTCCTTCATGTACGGAAGCGCGGCCGCGATGCCGTAAAGGACGCCCTTGATGTTGACGTCGATCATCCGGTCCCATTCGTCGACCTTGAGCCGTTCGAGCGGGGCCAACGGCATGAGGCCCGCATTGTTCAGCATCACGTCGATGCGGCCGAATTCCCGGGCCGCTGTGTTCACCAGGTTCTGGACCTGGCCGGCGTCGGTGACGTCCGTAGTGACGGCCTTGGCTTTGAACCCAGCGGCGGTCAGTTCCTGGACAAGCGCGTCGATGCGGTGTGACCGGCGTGCACCCAGGACCACTGAAGCGCCTCGTGCGGCAAGATGGCGTGCCGTCGCTTCACCGAGGCCACTGCTGGCACCGGTGATGACGACGACCTTGTTTTCGATTCCTTCGGACATGAGATTCTCCTAGACAAGAATTGAAAGAGTTCAGGTGCGGGGCCCGGCCGAGGCGGCGAGCAAGGCCGAGCCCGTGAGCAGGACGGCGGCGAGAAGGAAGGCGCTCCACCAGCCGGCCACGTCGAACAGCAGGCCTCCTGCGATAGCGCCGCCCGCGATCGCGAACTGGATCAGGGCGACCTGCAGTCCGCCGCCGGCCTCCAGGTCTTCGGGGATAAGGGTGGTCATCCAGGTGTTCCACGCCACCGGGATCGGGGTCGCGAACGTTCCCCAAAGAACCAGCAGGCCGGCTGTGGCGCGTGCAAACGGTCCAAAGGCAATCAGCAGTAGAGCGAAGACCGCGAGTGCACTCGGCAGCCCGATCAGCACGGCTGTGAGGTGCCGCCGGAGTATGAGGCCGATGACCGACAGTCCCGCCACGCCACCGAGGCCGACGCCCAACAGAGCCATTGAGAGGGTGTTGACCTCGAGGCCCGTCACGTTTTCCAGAAACGGCCGCAGATAGATCGAGAGCGCGTTCTGCCCGATGAAAGCGAGCCCGGTCGCGCCCATGCCGATGGCGAATCTGCGATTCCGCAGCAGGCCGAACATGCTCGACACCGAGGCGGCCTCCATCGGCGGCATCTTCGGGAGAACGGCCAACTGCCACACGAGCGCCGCAAGGCCGATGGGGACAGTGACGAAAAAGGTTGCCCGCCATCCGATCAGCGATCCGAGGAAGCTGCCGACGGGCGCGGCGATCACCAATGCGAAGGCAGTGCCGCCCTGGAGCAAGGCAATGGCCTTGGGCAGGTCGGGTCCCGCGGCCAGGCGGGCCAGAATGGCCGTCGACAGTGACCAGAAACCACCGATCGCGATGCCGACCAGCGCCCGCCCGGCCAGGAAGACCAGGAAGTTGGGAGCAAGCGCCACCGCCAGGCTCGATGCGGCCAGCACTGCCGTATAGAGCAGAACCACCGTCCGTCGATCGACGTTTCGCAACAGCGAGTTGCCGAAGAGGCTGGTAACCACGGCGAAGAATCCGGATACCGCGATTGCCTGGCCGGCCTGACCCTCGGAGGCGGCCAGATCCTGAGCGATCGGGGTGAGCAGGCTCACCGGCAGGAACTCCAGTCCGACCAAAAGGAAGGTCAGCAGCGACAGGCAGACCACCGCAGACCATGGGGTCGTCGTGCTGTCAGCAGCGGCGGCTTCGTTCAGCGCGAGTTCAATGGTCATAAGGCAGTCTCCTGTCCGTTGCCGAACTAAGTAGTCGGGTTGGCCAAATGCGACTAGCGGGTATAATTTTGATGTGGTTGTGAATGAGGCTCATCAATGCCACGCGACGAGTTCGCCGAAATGCGCGCGTTCCTGGAGATCACCCGGACGCGGAGCTTCACCCGAGCAGCCGCCAAGCTCGGCGTCACTCCTTCGGCTCTTAGCCACACCATCAAGTCGCTGGAGTCGCGGCTTGGCGTTCGTCTTCTGTCTCGCACCACGCGCGACGTCGCCCCGACGGCGGCCGGTCAACGCCTCAAGGAAGGCATCGAACCGCACTTCGAAGGCATTGCGGCTGAGGTCAGCGCTCTCGGCGTCCTTCGCGACAGGCCGTCCGGCAACATTCGCCTGGTGTGCACCGACGATTCGGTCGACATTGTCTTCCGCGCCCGGCTGCCAAAGTTCCTGAGCGACTTCCCCGATATCAATGTCGAGCTGGTGGTCGACAACGCCTTCACCAACATCGTCGAGCGCCAGTTCGACGCCGGTGTGCGGCTGGGCGAGTCCATTGCCCGGGATATGGTAGCCGTGCGCATCGGAGCCGACGTGACCTACACTGTGGTCGGCTCACCCCGTTACTTCGCCCACCGGTCACCGCCTGAGACACCGCAGGAGCTGACCGACCATAACTGCATCAACTACCGGCTGCCGACGTCAGGATCGGTCTATGCCTGGGAATTGCGGGAAGGAGCGCGCGAGTTCAGTGCTCGGGTCGAGGGGCAACTGACGCTTAACAACATGGGGCCGGCGATCCAGGCCGCGCTTGACGGTGTGGGTTTGGCCTATCTGCCGCGCGAACTCGTCCTTCCACACATTGAGAGTGGCCTTCTCCAGGAAGTCCTGACCAAATGGTGCCCGACGTTCCAGGGTTACCACCTGTACTATCCAAGCCGACGGCATCCCTCTCCGGCGTTTTCCGCCTTTGTCGACGCGTTCCGTGTCAGGGGCAAGTAACGGCGTTTCGGCGACGAACGGCAGCTCGTATCCCACAAACGATCGTGAGACAGCTTGGATGACGAGGCGCAATTGGAGACAAAGCGGAGATAACTGTACCGAGATGTGTTCCGCCGGAAATGGTGGAGCCGGCCCGGGGACGGGGCCGGCTCCTTAAACCCGGTCGTTGGGCGGGGGTGGGGGGGGGACTCGACCGGGTTTTGCGTCGCGTCCTCAGCGGACGCTGGCGACCGCGTCGGAGCGGCCGTCGTTGATGGTCACCCAGGCACCGGAATTCCGCTCGGACTGGCGCTTCAGGTAGGTGTAGCCGGTATTGGTCCAGGACAGCACCTTGGGCTGGAGATTGTCGAGGATGAACTCGCCAAGGCTGGTGCGCACGGTCAGCACCGCATGGCCGTCGCCATTGCGCTGGCGCACCACCGTCATCAGCAGATCGCCGGCCGGCACGCCGATGCTCATCAGCTCGCGGCGCTTTTCCAGCGCATAGTCCTCGCAGTCGCCGAAGCCGCTATTGGGAAAGGACCAGACTTCCTCCTTGCCCCACATTTCCATGTCGGTGCGCGGCGCGACCTTGCTGTTGACCGAATTGTTGATCCTGACGATCGTCGCCCACAGCTTGCGGGTGAGCTCGACGGGTGCCCGGCCAGGCGTCCTCTGATTGCATTCCTGCGGAAGCTGCTGGCACAATTCGTAGTGACCGACCGGCTGCGTGGTGCGGCCGCCGGTGTGCATGAAGGCCGGCTCCGCCGCGTTTACAGTCCCCCAGCCGAAAAGCTGCATCGCTATTGCCGCCAGCAACAGCTTGCCCCTCATCCTGTTCATTATTCAGTCTCCCCGTTTGAGGAGACAATGACACGGCTGGATTTATTTGACGCAAAAGCGCGAAGTAGACATTAAGTAAAACGCCCATAGAATAAACATAAAATTTGACGCAATTGAGTATAGAATTGTTTAAGGATTCTAGCCGGGTGCGTTCCCATGCTTCGTCGCGCCGTTCGAACAGCTAGGATGGTAGGACAGAGGGGGCGCGAAGGATCGCAAGCCTCTTCCCGATGGCGCTAAGGCTTCTGCGTCAGCCGCGCGGTGAGCTGAATTCGGTATCGAGCGTTTCCGGCCGCTGGATGACGGCGAACTCGATGGCGACGCCATCTTCGAAATGACGCACTATCTGGCCGCGCATGGTGCCCAGCGTCACCTGGACGCCGATGGCCGGCTTGATGTCGATCTCGATCGCCGCGCCCGACAGCGACAGGTCGATGATGCGGCACTGGTACTGGCGTCCGTCGGCAAGCTGCAGCACGCTCGTCGGGTTGCGCGGTGCGACGCGTTCATGGCGGCGGTCTTCCGGCAGGTCGAGCTCGTGCTTGTTGGCAAGCCAGGTCAGTTGCGCGGCGAGCTTGTCCCTCTTGCGGTCGGACGCGATGACGGTCATCGCAAAGCCATCCTGCAGGGTGCGGGTGATGACGCCTTCGATGCGGCCGATGTGATCGATATAGGCAATGACCTTTTCGCCAGCCAGGCCGGCGCGCTCGGTGCGCAGCGCAACGTTGCCGGGCGACATGTCGACCACCTGGCAGGGATGTTCGGTGCGGTCTTCCAGCATGAAGCGTCCGTAAATTTTCACGCGGACGCGCTGAAAGTTACGCCTTTCAGCTTGGGACGGCGCATGGTCGACCGCCGCTGACCTCATCACTGCCATACCCCATTCGGCATTCCGCGCATGGATGCGGGGAATTTCAGCGGAAAACTACAACAAAGCAGGTTAACAAAGGGGAAAGCCCGGCGCTGTTGCTTTAAGCTTTGGGCATCATTCCTCGCGTCCGCCGTCGAAGACGACCAGGTGACGGATGCGGCGGGCCTGGCCGAGCGCCGAAATCGTCTCGGGCGGGTCGAATTCCGACGGGGCGAGCGAGGGAACCTCTATCGCCGGCCGGTTCTTCAGGAACATCGGCTCCTTGTCGGGATCGACGACACGGATCGAATCGATCAACGCGTCGAGAACCGGGTCGGCACCCAGCCAGAAGGGTTTTTCGACGGCGCTTATCACGCCGAGGCAGCGCGGGCTCTCGACCCCGCCGTCGAGCGGCAGCGCGAGCAGCTCGAACCTGTTGGACCGGCCGTTGCGGCTGAAACCCTCATAGGTGATGAGCATCACCGATTTCAGGTCGAAGACGCCGTCGGTCAGCTTCGAGATCAGCCGCTGGTCCTTCTCGCGCCACAGCGAAGGGAATGAAAACCCCTTGAGTTCGCGACCATAGACCGCGCAGAGCCTGGTGCCGGCCAGCCGGAACACCGCTTCGCCGCGCGTGTCCTTTTCCAGGATGAACGTGTCGGCCAGCAGCGACTTGATATCCGCGGGTTCGACTTCCGAGCGCTTCGGGGCAGGGCGTCCGTCACGCAACCGGTTCCAATAATGGAACAGCGTGATCGATCCGGTCTGGTTCATGCTAATGCTGCTCCGCGCATTCTGTCTTCTGATGTCCCATCGGTGAACAGAAGGGCGCCCTCCGAAGACCTACATGCGTTGCGGAGCAGGATGCGTGCCAGCGTCGTTAATACTTGTTCACGGGTCGGGGCGGTTAAGGTTAACAACTGGTTTACGTTGCGCGCCTGCCAGCCCTGTGGCACACCAAAACCACTCCAGAAGCGGTCGTTTTGCGACGATCGGCAGCACTTCAGTCAAGAGTTCAGGGGGAGCAAGGGGGCTCGACCAGCCGTTCAAGGGAAACCTTGGACGGCTTCTTTTTTGATTCGGGCCTGCTGATTCGCCGTTTGTGATTCGGTTGGCCGTGATCTACATGCTCGCGAAGTCCAATCCAGCGACTGAGTGCAAGCCATATGAGCGACCCAGAAAGCCCACCGGAGATCGAGCAGGGCGAGGGCGGGCCTGTCGCCCGCGAGCCGGAGCAGCGCCGCGAGCCGGTGTTCAACCTGCCGCCCGTGGTGCTGGCGGTGATCGGCATCTGCGTCGCGGTTCATCTGATCCGGGTCTATTGGCTGACTGACGACCAGGACTTCGAACTGCTTGTCAGGGCTGCCTTTGTGCCGATCCGCTATTCCGGCCGCTTCGACCTGGATTTCTTTGCGTTTTCAAGCCCTTTCACCTACGCCTTCCTGCATGGCGGCTTTGCCCATCTTGCCATCAACATGGTGTGGCTCGCGGCCTTCGGCTCACCGCTGGCGAACCGCTTCGGCGCGCTGCGCTTCAGCCTGTTCTTCGCCGCGACCGGACTGGCGGCGGTGGCATTGTTCTGGGCCATGCATCCGCTTGGCGAGGCGCCGCTGGTCGGCGCGTCCGGCGCGATTTCCGGCATGATGGGCGCGGCGGCACGCTACGGCTTCCGCATCGATCGCTCGTCGGGCAAGGCCGCCTTCACCGGCCAGCCTTTGCCGATGGCGGCGGTGCTGCGCTCGCGCGGTGTCGTCACCTTTCTCGCCATGTGGATGGTGATCAACCTCGCGACCGGCCTCTTCGGCCTGGCGCCCGGCATTGACGGCCAGATCGCCTGGGAAGCCCATATTGGCGGCTTTCTTGCCGGCTTCTTCGGCCTGCGGTTTTTTGATCGGCGAGAGCAGGCACCCCGGCAGGTGGACGAGCCGGAGACCTGAGACCTCCGCACTTGAAAAGCAACCGATCGCGGCGCACCATGTTCATCCCAGGGAAAGCCGGCCAGGGCAGGAGCCGGCAAGGAAATGCAGAGGAGGACGCCATGACTGTTAAGGCAATTCTCGAGGCAAAAGGCCACGACGTGGTGACGCTCGGGCCGAACGAAAAGCTCAGCGAAGCCATCCGCATGCTTTCCGAACACAGGATCGGCGCGCTGGTCATCACCAACGGCGATCACAAGATCGTCGGCATTCTTTCCGAGCGCGATGTGGTGCGGGTCCTCGCCAAAGAGGGGGCCGCGGCGCTCGACCTCGCCATCCGCTCGGCGATGACGCCCAAGGTGAAGATCTGCAATGAGAGCCACACCGTCAACGAGGTCATGGAGATCATGACCAAGGGCCGCTTCCGCCATCTGCCGGTGGAAAAGAACGGGCTGCTCGACGGCATCGTGTCGATCGGCGACGTAGTCAAGCGGCGCATCGAGGATGTCGAGCGCGAGGCCGAGGAGATCAGGGCCTACATCGCCACGGCATGAGGCGACGGCGGCCGGGTTGCCGGCCATTGAATTTTTTCAAGCCGCTATAGCAGTCCATCGCGGCAGGTGCGGGCCTGTGCCGCGTCGGCGCCTGCGGCTTTGCGCTTGTCTCTTTTGGCGGTTTGCACTAGCGAAGTTGCACATCAAAATATGCGTTCTCGCATATCCGCAATTTCAATATGCAGGCCCTTATGAGCATCATCGATACCCGCACGCCCGACGCCAAGCGCCTGGTTCCCGGCGCCACCGGCGACTGGGAGATCATCATTGGCCTCGAGGTCCACGCGCAGGTGACCTCACAGGCAAAGCTGTTTTCCGGCGCCTCGACCATTTTCGGCGCCGCGCCCAATGCCAATGTCAGCCTGGTCGACGCGGCGATGCCCGGCATGCTGCCGGTCATCAACGAGGAATGTGTCAAGCAGGCGATCCGTACCGGGCTGGGCCTGAAGGCTGAGATCAACCACAAATCGGTCTTCGACAGGAAAAACTATTTCTATCCCGACCTGCCGCAGGGCTACCAGATCTCGCAGTTCAAGCAGCCGATCGTCGGCGAGGGCAAGGTGATCGTCTCGGTCGGCCCTGACCGGCAGGGCGAGTTCGAGGACATCGAGGTCGGCATCGAGCGCCTGCACCTTGAGCAGGACGCCGGCAAGTCGATGCACGACCAGCATGCGACGATGTCCTATGTCGATCTCAACCGCTCCGGCGTGGCGCTGATGGAGATCGTCTCCAAGCCGGATATGCGCTCCGCCGATGAAGCCAAGGCCTATGTCACCAAGCTGCGCACTATCGTGCGCTATCTCGGTACGTGCGACGGCAATATGGACGAAGGCTCGCTGCGCGCAGACGTCAACGTCTCGGTGCGCCGGCCCGGCGGCGAATTCGGCACGCGCTGCGAGATCAAGAACGTCAACTCGATCCGTTTCATCGGCCAGGCCATCGACTATGAGGCGCGCCGCCAGATTGCAATCCTCGAGGACGGCGGCAGGATCGAGCAGGAAACGCGGCTGTTCGACCCCAACAAGGGCGAGACGCGCTCGATGCGCTCCAAGGAAGAAGCGCACGACTATCGCTATTTCCCCGATCCCGACCTTCTGCCGCTGGAATTCGACCAGGCCTATGTCGACGCGCTGGCAAAGGACCTGCCGGAACTTCCGGACGCCAAGAAGGCGCGGCTGATCACCTCGCTCGGCCTGTCGACCTACGATGCCTCGATCCTGGTTTCTGAAAAGGCGATTGCCGATTATTTCGAGAAGGTGGCGGCCGGGCGCGACGGCAAGCTCGCCGCCAACTGGGTCATCAACGACCTCCTGGGGGCCTTGAACAAAGCCGGCAAGGATATTGAAAATGCTCCTGTTTCGCCAGACCAGCTTGGCGCGGTCATCGACCTGATCAAGGAAGGCACCATCTCCGGCAAGATCGCCAAGGATCTGTTCGAGATCGTCTGGAACGAGGGCGGCGATCCGCGCCAGCTGGTCGAAAGCCGCGGCATGAAGCAGGTCACCGATACCGGCGCCATTGAAAAGGCGGTGGACGAGGTGGTCGCGGCCAACCCGGACAAGGTCGAGCAGGCGCGCGCCAAGCCGACCATGGCCGGCTGGTTCGTCGGCCAGGTGATGAAGGCGACCGGCGGCAAGGCCAATCCGCAGGCGGTCAACGAGCTGGTCAAGGCCAGGCTCGGGATCGAGTAGGATGTTCGTCCGTACCGCCAGCGAGCGCGATCTTGCGGCGGTGCGCGCATTGCTGGTCGAGACATGGCATGCCACCTATGACGCCATCTACGGCGCGGTGCGGGTCACTGAAATCACCGATGAATGGCATTCGATCGCCGCGCTCAAAGCACGGCTGACGCGGCCGAATTCGGAGTTCCTGCTCGCCGACGACGGCAAGAGCATCGGCGGCATGGCCTTCGCCGCCGCCACCACGGATCCCGGGATCGTCATGCTGAACCAGCTTTACGTGCATCCGGCCTGGCAGAGACAAGGCATCGGCCAAGCCCTGCTGGACGAGATCGAGGCCAGCTTTCCGGAGGCCCGGACGCTGCGCGTCGAGGTCGAGGAAGCGAATGCTCCGGCCATCGCCTTTTACCGCTCGAGAGGTTTCTTGCCCGCCGGCAACACGGCCGATTGCGGCGGCGCGTCAGGATTGCCGGCGCTGGTTTTGGAGAAGGCGATCGGCTAGCTCGTTCGCCTGGCGCTCAGTTGCGTTTCACGGGCAGGTTGGAGCAGCCGGCAGCGAGAAACTCGCACGGCAGGCTGCCGCCGCCACCCGACGTGTGCGGGGGCGTGGCGGCTTCGATCTTTTCGACCTCGTAATATTTCGAGGTGACGCCCCATTTTTTGACGCCCTGGCACGTCGAGCGCACGCCAACCTCCGTCGCCTTTGCCGCCGTCTTGTAATAGGTGGTGATCCGGCAGGATTGGCTGACCGGCAGCGCGTTCGCCGGGCTCGTGACCGGCGGCAGGAAGTTCGGGAAGGCAAGCAGCGAGATTGCCGCAATGATCCGGACGGCGGGCATGGTTTGGGGAAGGTGCAGCATCGTTCGTCTCTATCGATGGCGTCGCTCGCTAGTGGCGCAGCGGCGCGTTTGTTCCCGCAAGATCAGGCCATGAAGCCGGCGCTGCCGCATCGGCCGCGCGGGGGATGGCGGCAGCGGTCTGAACCGCCGCCGTCATCCGCAAGCGGCCGCGTCAGGGCGTTTTCGGCTTGATGAGCGTCTTTATCGGAACGCCTACTTTTGGAGGCCGGACCGTGCTGGTTCCACCATCGACTGCCAGCCCACCGCTGTTGAGATAGCGTACCGTATAGTGCAGCTCATAGCCGGGAACTCGGATCCATGTAGGCTTGGGATTGAACTGGTCCGGAGGCCTCGAATACCACTTCGGGATCTGCATGATCTTGGAACCGGCACCGAATCCCGCAGTCTTGGCCGCTACTGCGAAGGCGCTGTCTCTGGGATCGTTCGGCGGCTGGTCGACATTGCCGATGACGACCAGCGAATCGTATTTTCGCGCGTCGAGCCTGAGTGCGGGAAGGTTCAGCGCAGCCATGTCGCCTTCGCGCATCGTCAGCGCCTTCTGAAGGCCGTCCTCATTGGCGTAGACGTTGAGGTTTATGGCCTCGGATTCCGCGTAGACGACATTGTTGTGGAAGTCGCGGGCTGCCAGACGTGTGAGGCTGTCGAAGGTCACTTCAACCGTCGGCTTGGCTATAGCGTCCGTCACTATCAGGTTGCGCCGCGGCACCGTCCAGAAGATGAGATCATCGCCGGTGGCCTGCGTGCCGGCATCGGAGCCGTCCATGGCCGAGCATTTCGAATTTGGAACGGGCGTCGTCACCGGCAGAGGTGCCGAAAACGAGCTGCGTACCTGGGCGTCGATGTAATTGCCGACGTTGAAAACGTCTTCGAGGATGTTGCCGCCCTCGAAGCTCGCCGGGCCGGGTTGCGAGCGGATGATGACCTGGCTGGAATCGGTCTGCCAGCCGCTGCAGAAGACGTTGACGTCTATGGGAATGCCGATGTGGCGGTCGGAGGTCACCGGGATCGAGACTTTGATGGTCAGGATGTAAGGAACCTTGACGAACCAGCTGTTCGGCTGGTTCAGCATCTGCGTCGCAAAGCGCGACGGCCGCCATTGCTTCAGCGATTCGATCGATGCGCGTGACGATCGTCCCTGGGCGGCGAGCTGTGCGTTGGTGGCGTCGACCTTGGCTTGCGCCAGGTTGCGGACGGTGTTGGTGATCAGGAACACGCCGAGTTCGGCTTTGCAGGGCCTGTTCGATTGTACGGGGTTGCATAGGGCAAGTGCCGCACTGGGAACCGGCGGCCCCGAAGGCGGCGGCTGGGCGGCCGCGGTGGCCGCCATCAGGCAGAAGAACAGCATCGTGCAGGTTTTCAACATGGTATCCTCGCTCTGTCGCTGGAAACCACCCTCCGGCTAGACAGCAGCATTTCTTCGATGGCGGTTCATCGCCCGCACGGGGGATGAACCGCGAAACATCGGGCGGGCCTAGCGCGTCAAGCCGCCGTCCTTTCCGATTGGATGGCTATTGCTTCACGACGCCTTTGGTTGTCGCCTTCGGCGCGACGACCTTGGGCTTGGGGGTTTTCGGACCGGGGTCGACTACCAATGCGGCCGTGCAGGAGCATTTGCCCGAACCGCAGTTCAGGTCGCCCTTGCACATTTTGGAATGCCGCATGTCGGTGCAGTCGGCGGTCCCTGAGCAGGAGCAACTGCCTTGCCCGATCGTTCCGGACTGACATTTGAAGCTCCATGCCGGATCGGCGGCAAGGCCGGCCACAGCGAGCGATAAGACGAAAAGCGTCGTCGAGATAAGCTTGCGCATGAATACCTCCCGGTTCTATCGAGCGATGGAACCACGAAGCAGCAACGCCTTCATCTCCCGTGCGGGGGACGAACTCGCGTACCGGTGACGATCGTCAATGCTGTCCCTTCAGCACGACGAGATAACCGCGTTCGACGCGGAGCCGGAACGCGATTTGCCCTGCAGTGCCCGGATCCTTGGAAACCTTGTCGATGACATAGCCGCTGGGATGCGAGCCAAGCCATTCTTCCGGTTTGTCGGTGGTTTCGAATGGCTTTTGCAGCCGGGCCAGGAAGCCGACTTCGCCTTGATAGTCGAAAGCCACGGCCCAGTCCGCATCCTTTCGCTCGTCGATGAAGTTAGCGAGCGGCGTCAGGTCATAGCGTTTGAACGCGGTTGCCGATGCCACCGCGTGGCCGATGCCGAAAATGACAAGCATGACAATGGCCGAGCTCTTCAGCCTGGCGAGCGGGATCTCCGCCATGAAATAGCCGAACAGGATGACCACGAACGGCAACATCGGCACGACGTAGTGGGGCTGTTTGCCGGATATCGCGCTGAACACCAGAAACACGGCAACGAACGAGAACGATAGCAGGCGCAAGGCGCGCAGGTCCGGCGACTTCGTCTCGATCAGGCTGCGTATCCGCGTGCGCAGCTTCAACCGCCAGACCTCGGGTATGAAGATCCACGGTATGAACATGACGGGCAGCAGCAGCAGATAGAAATAGAATGGCCGGCCGTGCGAATTGCGCAAATTGCCGGTGACACGCCCCGCCGACTGGTTCCAGACGAGATCATAGACGAAATTGCCTTTTGTCAGGATGGTCGCCGGCACCAGCCAGATCGCCACCGGAATCAGCGCGGCGAGCACTGCCAGGCCCACTCCAGCGAGGAAGTTCGGTGTCGTCAGTCCCGCCCGCCGGTCGCGCCAGAACGGGTAGAACAGGATGGGCGCGCCGATATGGATCAGCATCACCGGGCCTTTCGTCAGCACGCCCATGCCGATGAACAGCCCGGCCAGAACGGCCTGCCAGCGGTTGCCGCTGCGGCCAAAGGCAATCAGCGACAACAGCGCGGCGAGCACGAAGACCGTCAGCAACAAGTCGAACAGGATCAGCGTCGAATAGATGACGAACACGCTGCTTCCGGCGACCAGCCAGGGGATGCGCCGGGCGATGTCGTCGCGGCCCGGAAATAGGGTCTTTGCCAACGCCGTCGTCAGCCAGATGACGAGCGAGGAGGCGGCGAAGATGACCAGCATCGCCGCCGGCCGGCTGGCGCCGAAAACGGTCCAGACAAGGTCGATAAGCCAAAACAGCAGTGGCGGCTTTTGCAGATAGGGCGCGAAATTCATCGTCGGGACGAAGATCTGTCCGCTCAGATACATTTCCCAGGTGACGCTTAGATATCGCGTTTCGTCGACGGGCAGCAGTGGCCGGAAAGCGACCGCGATTGCGATCAGCCCAAGCAGAAAGAGGTAGGGGAGCAGCCGCTCGGTAGATGTCGGTGTCAAAGATTGAGATCCGCGCCAGAAACCATTTTCATTCCAGCCGAGCGTAGTGCCGCGTTTCTGGACCGCGAACGACCGCACCATGATTTTGGCCGAATTGCAACGATGCCGGTTTCGTTTCGCAGATTTTGCGGACGATGGTCTCAAGGGCTTGGAAAAAACTTGCCGGCCGAGTCTTTTGGACCGCTGCCGGTCCGGGAAACCCCGCGCAAAATCAACTGGAGCGCAAGGGCGGCGACAATTCGCGCATCAAAAGTTCGAGCTCGCGTTGATCGCCGGTACCTGTCTTGTCGAAGATCGTCGCCAACTGCGACTTGACGGTGCCGTCGGAGACGCCGCCGGCGGCGGCGATTTCCTTTCGCGTTAGGCCGGCGGCAACGTGACCGGCGACGCGCCTTTCTGCCGCGGTCAGTCCGAACAGCGCCGCAATGGCGTCAAGCGCCGGGATTGGTGCCGAACCGGCCGCCGCGATGAAGATCGCTGCGGCGGCGCGCTGCGCGATGCGCGCCGAGATTTCACGCCGCGCCAGCGGCATCACATGGGCCACCGCCGGAACGGCCGTCTTGGCCAGGGGAATATTGATGCCGCAAGGTCCGAGCGCGAATTCGTCGCGCGTGCCGAGCTGGACGGCGCGGCCGATCGCGGCATTGGCATTGGCGTAGGTGAAGGAAAGCTGGCCGCGCACGCAAGCGACCGAAATGTTTTCGGCGAGCAACGCTTCGGCTGACGGATTGGCGAAGATGATGGTCATGTCTTCGGCGACGATCAGCACCGGATGGTCGAGGCTTTCGATGATGGAGCGAAAGATTTCGGCCTTGCGCCGCTCGGCCTCGAACAGGTCGCCGATGGTCACCGCGCGCCGCACATGCGGGGCCAGCAGGCCGACAAGATCGAGATCCTCGCGGGAAATCTGGCGCCTGTCCTTGTCGGTGACCACCATCAACGTGCCGATCCGGGTCGGCCGCTTCATCAACGCCACCCAGAAGAAATCGTCCAGCCGGTTGGGTTGTACCCATTCGCGCACGATGCGGCTTTCGAGCCATCTCTGTCGCGTATCCGGGCCTTGCAGGGCGTAGATCGAATCGACGGTGAACGGCACGTCGATCTCCATCTTGGGAACCGCCGCATAGAACGGCACTTGCGAGCCATAGTCATGCTTCAACGGCTCAAGAACTGCGGGATCGCCGCAGGACACCGAAAACCGCGCGGAGCTGCTGATCGTGTCGATGACGGCGAGCATGGCAAGCTGGCCTTCCGCCAGGTTGCAGATGGCCTCGAGTGTCGCCTGCCAGCGGTCGACGTCGGCAATCGAATCGTAGATCGCCTCAACGACCTGCGGCAATGCGCGACCGGCCGTGCCCGCCAGCGATGACATGAGCCCCTCTCATTTGCCGTCCTTGAGGCAACGAAGCTTCAACTCTTAGAATAACGCTGCGTAAGGTTGCCAACAACCCATTTCATCTGCTTCGGGCGGACGCGAAAATCGCATGATCGTTTCGCTTTCCCGCCAGCCATTTGCTCGCCGGTTGCGGCAAGACGCTTGCCTTCGCAATGCCGTGACGCCATAAGCAGGAACAGGCGCCGCAGCCGCCGCGAGGACTTGCTTCAAGGACTTGCCACGAGGATTTGGATGAAAACTTTCCTTCTGCAGTTTTTCACCTGGTGGAACAGCCAGACATTGGGAACGCGCTTCCACACCTGGCGGCACGGCAAGAAGGTCGGGCAGGACGAGGTCGGCAACGTCTACTATGAGGGCGGCGTCGATTCGGAAGGCCGCACCCGCCGCTGGGTCATCTACCGCGACTATTCGGAAGCCTCGGCGATTCCGCCCGGCTGGCATGGCTGGATCCATCACCGTGTCGACGTTGCGCCGCCAAGCGAAGACTACAAGCCACGCGACTGGCAAAAGCCGCATGTGCCGAACCTCACCGGCAGCCCCGCGGCCTATCGGCCGAAGGGCTCGGTGCTAACCAACCAGCATCGTCCGCAGGTGACGGGCGACTACGACGCCTGGACGCCTGGTTCGTGATCGATCGCTGCGACACGCGCGGTCTCCACTGGCGCGGTCCCCACGGGGCGGTCCTTTGTCGCCACAATTGCTGTTTAGCTGTTTGCTGATCCGACAGCAGCAACTAGCCTTGGCGTTAAGAGAATCACCCGGGCGCAAACCACCGGACCTTGCATGAGCATGTTCAGCCGATTTTTGACGGGCGGATTAACCGCGGTCGTTCTCGCTTCTATGGTGGCGCTTGCTGCTGCGCAGGAGTTGGCGCCGCCTGCGCCGGACGCGTCGGTGGCGCCTGCAGCACCCGCACTATCCGAGCGCATCACCAATCCCGTCGCTGAATTCGCCGGCATCGACAAGATCACCGGCCGTATCATCACCTTCGATGTCTATATCGACGAGACGGTGCAGTTCGGCGCTTTGCAGGTGACGCCGCGCATCTGCTATTCACGGCCCGAAAACGAAGAGCCGAAGACGGATTCGTTCGTCGAGGTCGACGAGATCACGCTCGACCGGAAAATACGCCGTATCTTCACCGGCTGGATGTTTGCTGAAAGCCCCGGGATCAACGCCGTCGAGCATGCCGTCTATGATATCTGGCTGAAGGGCTGCAAGCAGAAGTCCGACGTGCCGGCACCCGCCGCCCCCAAAACCAACTAGAATCTGTCAGCGTGCGGCGGATACCGCGTCTTGCGGAACCGCCGTGTTGCCCGAGCGTTGGTGCCACTCTACGGAGGAGGTTGCCATGATGACGGCCAACAAGAACGAACTTCTCGACATCGAAAGGGGATTCTGGAGCGGCGGCGCCGACTATTTCAAGGCCAATGCCGATAGCGAATGCCTGGTGGCCTTCCCGCAGATGGCGCGGGTGATGAGCAATGCCGATCTGGCCGCAACTGCCACGGACCCGAACCGCTGGCGCGATCTCGACATCGACCTCAAGGGCATCATCGAGCCGGGCAGCGACATCGTCATGCTGACCTACGAGGCGCGTGCGACCCGGCAAGATGGCGAAGCCTATGCGGCGCTGGTCAGCACCGGCTATGTCCACCGCGTCAATGGCTGGAAGATGATGTTCCACGCACAGACGCCGCTGTGACGGCAGCAAAACGCTGACCGGCCGCTAGAGCAATTTCAGGAAAAGTGTGAACGGTTTCCGTCCGGGATTGCGTTTCTTCGAAACGATGAACCATTCCAGTTTATGGAAAAAACACGGCCTCGCCCTTCAGCGCCTCGGCCAACATCTTCTCGTACTTGCCGCGCGGCACGTCGATTGCGCCGAAGCGTTTGAGATGCTCGGTGGTGAACTGCGTATCGAGCAGTGCAAAGCCGCGCGCCTTCAGGCGGTCGACGAGGTGAACCAGGCAGGCCTTTGACGCGTCGGTCTCCCTGGCGAACATGCTCTCGCCGAAAAACACGCGGCCGAGCGATACGCCGTAGAGCCCCCCGACCAACCGGTCGTTGTGCCAGGCCTCGACCGAATGGCAATGGCCCATCCGATGCAGCTCGATATAGGCTTCGCGGATCGGCGCGTTGATCCAGGTCGACCGACGTTCCTCGCGCCTCTCGGCACAGGCCTCGATCGTCGCCTCGAAGTCGAAATCGATGCGGAACTCGAACAGGTTCTTGCGGATCGTCTTTCTCAGGCTTTTCGGTATGTGGAACCCGTCGAGCGGAATGATGCCGCGCGTCTCCGGCCGCACCCAGAACACTTCGGGGTCATTGGCGCTCTCGGCCATCGGGAAGACGCCGGAGGCATAGGCTTTGAGCAAAAGGTCCGTCGGGATGCGATAACCGGGTGCGTAGGGACGGGTCATCGCTTCGCCCCTGTATCACTCGCCTTCGGCCAGGTATTTTTCCAGCCAGTGGATATCGTAGTCGCCATTGGCGATGTCGGCGTTGCCGACGAGGTCTCGAAACAGCGGTAGCGTCGTCTTGATGCCGTCGACGACGAATTCGTCGAGCGCGCGCCGCAGCCGCATCATGCATTCGACGCGGTTGCGGCCGTGCACGATCAGCTTGCCGATCAGGCTGTCGTAGTAGGGCGGGATCTTGTAGCCCGAATAGACACCGGAATCGACACGGATGCCGAGGCCGCCCGGCGTGTGGAAGTGGGTGATGGTGCCCGGCGAGGGGGTGAAGGTGCGCGGATCCTCGGCGTTGATACGGCATTCGATGGCATGGCCATGGAAGCGGATATCTTCCTGGCGCACCGAAAGCCCGCCGCCCGAGGCGACGCGGATCTGCTCGTGCACGAGATCGATGCCGGTGATCGCCTCGGTGACCGGATGTTCGACCTGCAGGCGCGTGTTCATCTCGATGAAATAGAACTGGCCGTCCTCATAGAGGAATTCGATCGTGCCGGCGCCGGAATAGCCGAGATCGGCGATCGCCCTGGCGCAGACGCCGCCAATATGCGCGCGCTCCTCGGCATTGAGAGCCGGCGAGGGCGCTTCTTCCCAGACTTTCTGGTGGCGGCGCTGCAGCGAGCAGTCGCGCTCGCCGAAATGCACGCCGCGCCCGGCGCCGTCGCCGAACACCTGCACTTCGATATGGCGCGGCTTCTGCAGATATTTCTCGATATAGACTGCGTCGTCGCCGAAGGCCGCACCCGCCTCCGAGCGTGCCGTCTGCAGCGCCACCTCAAGGTCGGCCTCGCTACGCGCCACTTTCATGCCGCGCCCGCCGCCGCCCGCCGACGCCTTGATGATGACGGGGTAGCCGATCGCGGCGGCAATGCGCTTGGCTTCCTTGTCCTCGGTGACCGCGCCGTCGGAGCCGGGCACCACGGGAATGCCGAGGCGTTTTGCGGTACGCTTGGCCTCGATCTTGTCGCCCATGATGCGGATATGGTCGCCGGTCGGGCCGATGAAGGTGATGTTGTGCGCGGCGAGGATGTCGGCGAACTTGGCGTTCTCCGACAGAAAACCGTAGCCAGGATGCACCGCGTCGGCGCCGGTGATCTCGCAGGCGGCGACGATCTGGTGGATGTTGAGATAGCTGTCGCGCGACGGCGGCGGGCCGATGCAGACGCTCTCGTCGGCGAGACGCACATGCATGGCGTCGGCGTCGGCGGTCGAATGCACCACCACCGTCTGGATGCCAAGCTCCTTGCAGGCGCGCAGCACCCTGAGGGCGATTTCGCCGCGATTGGCGATGAGGATTTTCTGGAACATCTTTCGCCTGTTCCCGGCTCTACTCGATCACGACGAGCGGCATGCCATATTCGACCGGCTGTGCATCTTCAAACAGGATCGCCGTCACCGTGCCGGCGCGCGGCGAGGGGATCTGGTTCATCGTCTTCATTGCTTCGATGATCAGCAGCGTCTGGCCTTCCTTGACCTTCTGGCCGATTTCGATGAACGGCCTGGCGTCGGGCGACGGTGCCAGATAGGCGGTGCCGACCATTGGCGAGGCGACGGCGTTCTTCGACACGTCGGGCGTCGCCGGCGCGGTCGCTGCCGCAGGCTGCGCGGCTGCCGGCGGAGCTGCGGCGACCGCATGGACGGCCGGCGCCTGCCGCGAGACGCGCACCTTCAGATCGCCCAGCTCGACCTCGATCTCGGTCAGGTTGGTGTCGTTCAGTATGCCCGCCAGATCGCGGATCAGCTGCTGGTCAACACCGTTCTTCTTTATCGACATTTTCGAGCCTTCTGTTTGTTGGCCGGTCATAGGCGTGCAGCCAGCGCCTGCAGCGCCAGCGTGTAGCCGAGCGGCCCGAACCCGCAGATCATGCCGACGGCGACCGGCGCGACCATGGAAACGTGGCGGAATGGTTCCCGCGCGTGGATGTTGGAGAGATGCACCTCAGCGACCGGCAGCGGCGCGACAGCGCGGATGGCATCGTGAATGGCGATCGAGGTATGGCCGTAGGCGCCCGGATTGATGACGATTGCGGCGGCCTTGTCGGCGGCCTCCTGGATCCAGTCGACGAGGTCGCCCTCATGGTTCGACTGGCGGAAATCGATCTCCAGCCCCAGTGCAGCACCTGCCTGCTTGCAGTCGTCGGCGATCGCGGCAAGCGTCTTACCGCCATAGATGCCCGGCTCGCGCTTGCCGAGCGCGTTGAGATTGGGGCCGTTCAGGACGAAAACCGTTTTCAAAAAATGCCGACCTTTCCCGGCGCGGCTCAGCCGGCGCGCCGGACCCTCTATAATGGGCATAGACGCTGGCGAAAAGAGCGCAAGTGCGTTCTTTCGCCGTCCACAACAGCCGGAAAACGGCCCGTGCCGGAAACCCGCAGCCTAATCGAAACCCGAAAGCTGATCAGAGCGCCGCCTTCGCCGCCTCGATCTTTTCGGCCAGTACTTCCTGGCCAAGCGCGCCGAACACCACCTCGTTGCCGACGACATAGGACGGCGTTCCGGTGATGGCGAGCTTGGTGGCGAGGTCATAGGTCTTGGAGAAGGCCTCGGTGATGCTCGGATCCTTCATCTTTTCGCGCAGCGCCGCCTCGTCGGCGCCGAGCGACAGCGCCACCTTGATTGCCGCCGCCTCGGTGGCGCGCCCCTGGCCGCCGAGCAGCGCATTGTGGAATTCGCCGTATTTCTCCGGCTTCATCAAATGGAAAGCCATCGAGACGACGCTCGCCTTCTGCGAATCCGGGCCGAGGATCGGGAACTCCTTGAGCACGAAACGCAGGTCCGGATCGGCCTTGGTCAGCGCGCGCATGTCGTCGATGGCACGTTTGCAGTAGCCGCAATTGTAATCATAGAACTCGACAATGGTGATTTTGCCGTTCGGATTGCCGACAACACCGTCGAAGGAGGAATTGAAGATCTGGTCCTTGGCGTCTTTGATGACGCCGAGACTAGCGACGCGCTGTTCTTCCTTCTGCTTGGCCTCGAGTGCCTGCTGGGCCTCCAGAAGCACTTCCGGGTTCTTCAGGAGATAGTCGCGGACGATGCCTTCGACTTCGGTTCGGTCGAGCTTGGTTTCCGAGGATGCCATCTGGACAAGCTGCGCCGTGCCGGCCTTCGCGGTCTGCGGATTTCCGGCGACGAAGCCGAACGCCAGCATGGCGAGGGCCGCTGCCACTCCGGTAGTGCCCAGCAGAATTGCCTTGGTCATGATCCTCGATCCTCTTGCCTGTGTTCGGGTCCGCTCGGTTTGGCTGTGTCGCAGCGTGCTTCCGAAAGGTTCACTTCTTCTTACCTGATGGTGCGTAGTTTATAATGTCCTGCGCGCGAAGCCAGCCCGGCTCGCCCCGCTTCATGGTCTGCTGCGCCCGCATGGCGAAGATTTTCGCATTCTTGTAGTCGCCGGAATAGAAATGCCCTTCGGCGGTTGCAAGCTCGGCGGCCGGGATGTTGCCGAGTTCCCCGTAGGCCTGTGCCAGATAGCGGTATCCGTCGGCGTTTTCGCGATCCCGTCCGAGGCCGGTGTTGATCTGCGTCACCGCCTTCTTCAGTGAATCCTGCGTGCCGATGGCCATCAGCGCTTGGCCGTAAGAGACCGGCAGCAGCCCGGATCGCGCCGGATCGAGGCTGACCGACTTGGCATAGGCGTCAGCAGCATCCTTCGGCCTGTTCGCCTTCATCAGGATGTCGCCGCGCAATTCCTGGAAATAGGGATTTTTCGGCTGTTCCTTGATCAACGCGTTGGTTTTGGTGAGCGCCGAGGCCAGATTGCCGAAAAGATAGGTCATCTGCGCGTCGCCATAGCGCGAGGCGAGACTGCCGGGATTCTTGCGCATCAATCGCGACGCCGCGGCCTGGCCCTGCATATAGGCGGCGATCTTGATGCGCATCATATCGTGGCGCTGCTGCAGTGCCGGCGGGTCGACCTTGTCGACGTAAGGGCTCTGCTTCACCAGCACTTCGAGATTGGCGATACGCTCCTGCGGCATCGGATGGCTGATCCTGTAGGGATCGACTTGCGCGCCCGAGAGCGACAATGCGTTCTGGAAGCGGCCAAACGTCTTCAACATGCCCATGCCGGACTGGCCCGTTGCATTGAGATAGGTGATCGCCGAGCGGTCGGCAGTCATCTCCTCAGTGCGCTGATAGGCGAGGATGCTGCGTTGCGCCATCTCGCCGCCGCCGGCCACAACGCCCATGCCGGCCCCGGCGAGGCCGCGGCTGTTGCTGGTGGCGCCGGCCACCATGGCGCCGGCGCCAAGCAGCGTCGCCAGGATCGCCATCGTCTTGGCGCGCTCGAGCTGTTCGCGCAACTTTTGCTGGTGTCCGCCGGCGATATGGCCGGCCTCGTGGGCGATGACGCCGATGATCTCGTTGGGCGTTTCGGCCGTCATCAGCGCGCCGGTGTTGATGAACAGGCGACGGCCGGCAACGAAGGCGTTGAAGCTCTGGTCGTTGACCAGCACGATGTTGATGGCGTCGCCCGACAAGCCCGCCGCCTTGAAGATCGGCCGCGCGTAATCGCGTACCAGCGCCTCGATCTCGGCATCGCGCACCACCGGCACATTCTGCGCAAACGCGTTGACCGAGCCGGCCATGGCGACCACCGCGGCAAGCGAAAGCGTCGCGATGGCGCGCGCTGTCCTGGCGATCGTCGATCTGGGTCGGCTCAACATGGCAGGTCCACTGGTAGACGAGTGGGCGAAGGATGAAAAGTCGGCAGCCTAAACTTACCGAACTTGTGATCCCCACACCAATCGGGCATTTGTGCGGCGCGGCCAGCATGGCCGGCACGTGCGGACAAGTGTGGTGGATTGAAAAATGGTTGTTTCGCTTTCGCGCCGCGGCGCGGTCGAACCGTTCCACGCCATGGACATCCTGGCCGAGGCGAATCGGCTGAAAGCCAAGGGCCTGCCGGTCGTTTCCATGGCCGTCGGCCAGCCTTCCGATCCGGCGCCGGCCGGGGTTCGTGAAGCGGCGGCCAACGCCTTGAAAGCTGGCCGCATCGGCTATACCGACGCGCTGGGCCTCGCCGGTCTGCGCAAGGCGATCGCGGCGCATTATGGCGAGCATTACGGGCTTGACGTTTCGCCCGAGCGGATAGCTGTCACCACCGGATCGTCGGCTGCCTTCAACCTCGCTTTCCTGGCAATGTTCGATCCGGGCGACCGCGTCGCCATCGCTGCGCCCGGCTATCCTGCCTATCGCAACATCATGGCCGCGCTTGGCATCGACATCGCCGAGATCGAGCTCGACGGCGCTGCCTATCTCCATGCCGAGCACCTGCAAGCCGCGCATCGCGAAAAACCGTTGAAGGGCGTGCTGTTCGCCAGCCCGGCCAACCCGACCGGCGCGGTCATTCCCGCCGGCGATCTCGAGGCGCTGGTCAAGACGGCGCAAGAGCTCGGCATCGCGGTGATCTCAGACGAAATCTATCACCGGCTGGCCTATGCGGCACCCGACACGACCGCGCTTTCTTTCGGCGCGGATGTGACGGTGATCAATTCCTTCTCGAAATATTATTGCATGACCGGCTGGCGCATCGGCTGGATGGTGCTCCCGCAGGAACTGGTGCGGCCGGTCGAGCGCATCGCCCAGAGCCTCTACATCTCGCCGCCCGAGCTGTCCCAGATTGCCGCGATCGAGGCATTCAAGGCGACGCCAGAACTGGAAGCGGTGAAGGCGCGCTATGCCTGGAACCGCGAGCTCCTGATGCAGCGCCTGCCGGAGCTCGGCTTTGCTTTGGCCGCGCCCATGGACGGCGCGTTCTACGCCTTCTGCGACGTCACCAGGCACACCAATGACAGCATGGCGTTTGCGCGCCGGATGCTGGCCGAGGCGCATGTGGCGGCGACGCCGGGCCGCGATTTCGATCCGCTGCAAGGCCATCGCACGATGCGCTTTTCCTACGCCGGCAGCCACGACGACATGGTCGAGGCGATGGCGCGTATCGAACGCTGGCTGAAGTAGCGGGGGCGACGATGCCGGAGCTTGAACAGGCGCCGCAACTCGAACATGCATTGCGCGAGGTCGCTGCCGAAATGGCGGAGCGTACCGATCGCGGCGACGTCGCCAGCTATATTCCCCAGCTCGGCAAGATCGATCCGAAAAAATTCGGCATTGCCGCGGTGACCAATGACGGCCGCGTGCTGACCGCGGGCGATGCCGACGAGGCGTTTTCGATCCAGAGCATCTCAAAGGTGTTCACGCTGACGCTGGCGCTCGGCAATGTCGGCGACGCGCTGTGGCAGCGGGTCGGGCGCGAACCTTCGGGCAATCCGTTCAACTCGATCGTCCAGCTCGAGCACGAGAACGGCATTCCGCGCAATCCATTCATCAATGCCGGCGCCATCGTGGTCTCAGATATCCTGCTTGCCGGCCATCAGCCGCGCGAGGCGATCGGCGAGATCCTGCGCTTCATCCAGTTCCTGGCCGATGACGACACGATCATCATCGACCGCGAGGTCGCCGCGTCCGAACGCGCCACCGGCTTTCGCAATTTCGCGCTTGCCAATTACATGAAATCGTTCGGCAATCTCCACCATGCGCCGGAACTGGCGCTGGGCGTCTATTTCCACCATTGCGCTATCGCCATGAGCTGCCGGCAACTGGCGCTGGCCGGCCGCTTCCTCGCCAATGGCGGCAAGAACCCGGCGACCGGGCATTCCGTCGTGTCGGCCGAGCGCGCCCGCCGCATCGGTGCGATGATGCTGACCTGCGGCCACTATGACGGCTCCGGCGACTTCGCTTTCCGCGTCGGCATTCCCGGCAAGAGCGGCGTTGGCGGCGGCATATTGGGGATCGTGCCGGGTGTTGCCTCGCTTGCCGTGTGGTCGCCCGGCCTCAACGCCAACGGCAATTCCAGGCTGGGCTCGATCGCGCTGGAAAAACTGGCGAAGACGATGAACTGGTCGATCTTCGCGCCATAGCGCCTGTCGCCTGGAATTCGGACAAAAAATCCCGCGCAGCCGATCGGCAACGCGGGATTTTTTTAATCAGAAAGTCTGGCTAATGCACGGAAAGGCTTAGAAAAAGCCCTTCCGTTGCCACCAGCCGGCACGCTTTGGCTTGTCCTCGGCCTTTGCTTCCTCGGTCTTTGCCTCTTCGGGAACGATCGAGGAGACGACCGGCACGACCGGAGCATCCACCGGTGCGGGCTTGCGCCGCGACGGCCGGACCTTCGGCGTTTCCTCGGCAGCCGCCACTTCGGTCTCCTGCGGAACCGGCGCGGCGGTCTCGCCGGAAGCCACGGAGGCGGCCTCGGCAGCCGATGTCTCGGCGCCCGCAATCTCGGCAACTGCTTCCGCCGCAACCTTCTTCGGCTTGGCGGCGCGGCGCGGCTTCTTCGGCTTTGCGGCGCTCGGCATGTCGTCGTTCGCCGGAGCAAGCACCGCAAGCTCTTCGGCCGGCGGCGCACCTTCCGGGTCGCCGGTCACGGGCTCTGCTTCCGACACGGCACCTTCCGTCATGGCGGCTGGCTCGCCGGTGCTGGCTTCGACGCCGTCCTCGCCGTCCTCACGGCGATTGCGCTTGCCGCCGCGCTTGCCGCGCCGGCGCTTCTTGCCGTGACCGTCGTCCGCCGCTTCCGCCGTTTCGGCAACACCGGCCGGCGCTTCACGTTCCGCTTCGGCGGCTTGGTCGGCCGCGGCTACGAAGGCGTCGTCCGTCGGCGCCGAAACGGAGGCACCTTCAACGGCAGCGCCATGCTCGCGGTCCGCGTGTTCGCGATCGCCATGTTCGCGTTCCCCGTGTTCACGATCCTTGCCGCCGCGCCGTCTGCGGCGCTTGCGGCGCTTGCGATCGCGGCCTTCGCCGTCCTCGCCGGACCTTGGCTGCTGCGGCTGCTGGACAGGATGTGGCTGCTCGGCCTGCACCGGTGCCTCGTCTTCCTCCTCGATGACGATCTCGTCCTCGGGTTCTTCCGGCTCGACATAGGCCGGGAACGTGCGGGCCTCGACAAAGCCTTCAGGCTTTTCGGCCAGCGCACCGCGGAAGATGGCATAGTGTTGTGCACCGACCGCATCGTCGGCTTCGATGGTGATGGTCACGCCGAAGCGGTGCTCGAATTCCACCAGCGTGCCGCGCTTGTGATTGAGCACATAGAGCGCGGTCGCTGCCGGCGTCCGCACCGTAATGTGGCTGCGCGAATCCTTGAGCAGGAATTCCTCGATTGCCCGCACCACCATCAGCGCGACCGACGAATCGGAGCGCACATGGCCGGTGCCGCCGCAATGCGGGCAAGGCTTCATCGTCGATTCCAGCACGCTGGCACGGATGCGCTGGCGCGACATCTCCATCAGGCCGAAATGCGAGATGCGGCCGACCTGGATGCGGGCACGATCGTTCTTGAGGTGATCCTTCAGCCGCTTCTCGACGGAGCGGTTGTTGCGGTTCTCCTCCATGTCGATGAAGTCGATGACGATGAGGCCGGCGAGATCGCGCAGCCTCAATTGCCGGGCGACTTCCTCGGCGGCTTCCAGATTGGTGTGAAGTGCGGTGTCCTCTATCGAGTGCTCCTTGGTGGAACGGCCCGAATTGACGTCGATCGCGACCAGCGCTTCCGTCTGGTTGATGATGATGTAGCCGCCGCTCTTCAGCGTCACCTGCGGCTGCAGCATGCGGTCGAGCTGCGCTTCGATGCCGTTGCGCACAAAGATCGGCGTCGTGTCGCGGAACGGCTGAACCACCTTGGCGTGGCTCGGCATCAGCATGCGCATGAAATCCTTGGCCTCGCGGTAGCCTTCTTCGCCGGAAACCAGGATCTCGTCGATATCCTTGTTGTAAAGGTCGCGCACCGAGCGCTTGATCAGGCTGCCTTCCTCGTAAACCAGGGCAGGGGCCGTGGATTGCAGCGTCAGATTGCGGACGTTTTCCCAAAGCCGCATCAAATACTCGTAGTCGCGCTTGATCTCTGCCTTTGTGCGGCTTTCACCGGCCGTACGCAGGATGACACCCATGCCCTGCGGCACTTCGAGATCGGCGACCACTTCCTTCAGCCGCTTGCGGTCCTGCGCATTGGTGATCTTGCGCGAAATACCGCCGCCGCGCGCCGTGTTCGGCATCAGCACCGAATAGCGGCCGGCCAGCGACAGATAGGTGGTCAGCGCTGCACCCTTGTTTCCGCGCTCTTCCTTGACGACCTGCACCAGCAAGATCTGCCGGCGCTTGATCACTTCCTGGATCTTGTACTGGCGGCGCACCGGCTTGCGGCGGTTGCGCACTTCTTCAAGCGCGTCCTCGGCACCGACCGATTCGACCTCGTGATCGTCCGGATGCGAGGATTGCACCTCTTCCAGCATGCCGCGATCATTGTCTTCGGAGGTTGCTTCGCCGCTTGTCTCGGCCCCGCCTTTCTCGGGCCCGCTTAGCTCGACTTGCGGGACGGCTTCCGAGATTACGTCGGCATCGACGCTGGCAGCGATGGAACTGGAACCGCCTTCGGACGGCTCGGTCTCACCGCGATCGGCGACTTCATCGCTCTGTCCGGCAGCATCCTCGCTCTGTCCGGCAATGTCGGACATGGTGTTGTCGGCAGCGGAATCCAGGTTTTCTGCGACGGCATCTTCGCCGTTCTCGCTATTCTCACCGTCGGAGGCGCCTGCCTCGCGCCTGTGCTCGCCGCGGTCGCGGCTCTTGCCGCCGCGCCGGCGTCCGCGCTTGCCACGGTCGCGGCTCTGGCGGTCCTCGCCTTCGGCGGCTTCCTCGTCCTCTTCGTCCTGAGCTTCCTGTGCTTCCGCACGCAGCAGCGCCTGACGGTCGGCGACCGGAATCTGGTAGTAGTCGGGGTGTATTTCACTGAAGGCGAGGAAACCGTGACGGTTGCCGCCATATTCGACAAAGGCTGCCTGGAGGGAAGGTTCGACGCGCGTTACGCGGGCGAGATAGATGTTTCCTTTGAGCTGCTTCTTGTCCTGGGATTCAAAGTCGAATTCTTCAATACGGTTACCGCGAACGACGACAACGCGTGTTTCCTCCGGGTGGGAGGCGTCTATCAGCATTTTGTTGGGCATTATTTCGTTTCCTCCCGGCAGCCGTCGGCCGCAGCTTGCAGGACAATGCCCGCTGCCGTGGACCTGGAACATGGGTGCCGGACAATTGAACGTCCGCCGGCCGCTGCCTGAGCGCCATGGCGGTGCCGCCCGCAGCCGTAGTGGCGCGGTTTGTTGCGGACCTTTCCATGATTGCGCTTGAAGCCATCGTCACCAGCAGAACCTTTTGAACCAAAGCCCGGGAAAAACCGGACCAGCTTGTTTGCTCATACAGAGCCGGCACGGGACAATCCCGGCCGTTTTGCTCACGCAGGCGATTCCCCCGCCACGGGAGCACGCCTGCGAAAATCGTCGCGATCACCGATGCCTTCTTCGCCTGAAGCGAAAGGAGCCGTCTTGCGTCTGACCTGTAGCAGGAAGCTGCGGAGGAGGACGGTTCCAGGATTGCAGTGATCCACCATCGCTTTTATGATTTGGCGGGTTGGAAGGCAACCCCGATTCCCGATGCCGGCAAAAAGCCGTTCCGCAGCGGAAGCCCCGGTCCCAAGCCTTCCATGAAAAGGCTTGGTTAACCTTCTCTGGATACCAATCGTTAATCGAGTTCGCGGCCTGCCAGAACTTTGACAAGCAATAAGGCACTTCGACAAGCGATCGGGCATGACGCCAAACGGGAGCGACTGGTAGAAAGATGGGACTGGCAGGCTTCGCAGACAAGGGCCGTCATCATGGAGGCCGGTTCTTCCGCACCGCCTGCCTGCTGCCGCTGATCCTGGCTTGCCTGGTCTTTTCGCCGCTTTCGCGTGCTGCCGACGCACCGCTCGGTGCCACAAGCTACAAGATGGCCGGCGATGCCACCAAGATGCGCATCGTCATCAATTTCGACCGCGAGCCCGACATCAAATGGTTCCTGCTGCGCGGCCCCAATCGTCTGGTCATCGATCTGCCGGCCACGAGATTCGCCCTCAATGCCAAGGATGTGAAGCCGCGCGGGCTTGTCCGCGCCGTGCGTTACGGCGAACTCGGCGAGAGGAAATCGCGGCTGATTCTCACCGGCAAGGGACCGTTCGCCGTCGACAATCTCGACGTGCTCAAGAACGATGACGGCAAGGGCTACCGCATCGCCATCGACATGTCGGCGGCGTCGCAGCGGGAATTCGATGCGGCGCTCGCCAATCAGGCGCTGACCACCGGCTCGACGGTCTCCGCCGACAAGGCCGGCAGGGTCGGTACCGGGCCGGTCTCCAATCCGGGCCATCGTTTCACCGTCGTCATCGATCCCGGCCATGGCGGCATCGACGGCGGTGCCGAGGGCCTGAACGGTACGGTCGAGAAGAACGTGACGCTCGCCTTCGCCATGGAACTGCGCGACAAGCTCGCCGCCGGCGGCAAATACGACGTGTTCCTGACGCGTGAGACCGATGTGTTCCTGCGGCTCGACGACCGCGTGCGCATTGCCCGCCAGCATGAGGCCGACCTGCTCATCTCGATCCATGCCGACACGATCAGCCTCAAGGGCATCCGCGGCGCTACCGTCTACACCGTGTCCGACAAGGCTTCCGATCCCGAGGCGCAAGCGCTTGCCGACCGTGAAAATCTTTCCGACCAGTTCGCCGGCATGGAGATCAAGGACGACAGCAAGGAAGTGACCGATATCCTGATCGACCTGATCCGCCGCGAGACGCATAATTTTTCGATGAGCTTTGCCCATACTCTCGTCGGCCAGCTTTCCACCAGCGTCGGCCTGATCAACAACCCGCAGCGTTCTGCCGGCTTCAAGGTGCTGAAGGCGCCGGATGTTCCATCCGTGCTGGTCGAACTCGGCTATCTGTCAAATGCCAAGGACGAAGCACAGTTGCTCAGCGCCGATTGGCGCAACAAGGCGACCCAGAGCATAACCAACGCCGTTGCACTGTTTGCTTCGGCCAAGAGCGGAACGGGGGCCGGAGGCTGAAATGCCCGCCGGCGCCCACAACCTGAAGCAGCGTTGCACGGCGACAACACCCTGTGCTTTTATTTCCGGCATTCGAAACCGAAATTCCATGCTGCCGTATTTTGCCCACATGGTCGCGACATGGGTTTTGCGATTACGGTTTGGGATCGTCCCGAAAGCTTGCGTGAAGGGCGGCTTCGTTTAGGAAATTCCCGAACCAAGGACTGGAGCGGGTATGATTCGTCTCATTGGCTATTTCTTCGGCATCGGCACGACGCTGGCCCTTTTGGTCGCGGCGGGCGTGGCGATCTATATCGGCCATTTGTCGAAGGACCTGCCCGATTACGAGGTGCTGGCCAAATACGAGCCGCCGGTGACGACCCGCATCCACGCGTCGGATGGCGCGCTGATGGCCGAATATGCGCGTGAGCGGCGGCTTTATCTGCCGATTCAGGCGATCCCGGATCGAGTCAAGGCGGCCTTCCTGTCGGCCGAGGACAAGAACTTCTACAATCATCCCGGCATCGACGTGACCGGCCTTGGCCGCGCCATTGTCGTCAACCTGCAGAATGTTGGCTCGGGAAAGCGCCAGGTCGGCGCCTCGACGATCACCCAGCAGGTGGCGAAAAACTTCCTGTTGTCTTCAGACCAGACCTACGAGCGCAAGATCAAGGAGATGATCCTGGCCTTCCGCATCGAGCAGGCCTATTCCAAGGATCGCATTCTCGAGCTCTATCTCAACGAGATTTTCTTCGGCTTCGGCGCCTATGGCGTCGCCGGTGCTGCGCTCACCTATTTCGATAAATCGGTGAACGAGCTCACCGTGGCCGAGGCCGCCTATCTCGCCTCTCTGCCGAAGGGTCCGAACAACTATCATCCCTTCAAGCATGCCGATCGCGCCTTGGAGCGCCGCAACTGGGTCATCGACCAGATGGTCGAGAACGGCTACGTCACACATGAAGAAGGCGAGAAGGCCAAGGCCGAGCCGCTCGGCGTCACGCCGCGCCGCACCGGCAATTATCTCTTCGCCGGGGAGTATTTCACCGAGGAAGTGCGTCGCCAGATCATCGCGCGCTATGGCGAGAATGCGCTCTACGAAGGCGGCCTTTCCGTCCGCACGACGCTCGATCCGAAGATGCAGCTGATTGCCCGCAAGGCCATGCAGAACGGTCTCATGAAGTTCGACACGCTGCGCGGCTACCGCGGGCCGGTCACGAGCATCGACATTTCCGGCGACTGGGGCGTGCCGCTGGGCAACGTCAAGCGATTGGAGGACGTGCCGGAATGGTCGCTCGCCGTCGTGCTCGACAGCTCGGCCACCGGCCTGTCCATCGGCCTGCAGCCGACGCGCCAGATCTCCGGCGAAATCGTCAAGGACCGCGTCGAAGGCACTGTCAGCAAGGAAGACATGAGTTTCGCCATGCGCCACGTGGTCGACGGCAGGACAGTCAAGGCGAAGTCGCCGGCCGACGTGCTGAAGCCGGGCGACGTGATTTTCGTGCAGAAGAACGAAGGCTCGGACAACAGCTACAGCTTGCGCCAGGTTCCCGAAGTGGAGGGCGGCCTGATCGCCATGGATCCGCATACCGGACGCGTCCTGGCCATGGTCGGCGGTTTCTCCTACGCGCAATCGGAGTTCAACCGGGCGACGCAGGCCATGCGCCAGCCCGGATCGTCGTTCAAGCCGATCGTCTATTCGGCCGCCCTCGACAATGGCTATACGCCTGCCTCGGTGATCATGGACGGGCCGATCACCATCCAGAGCGGCAACACGACCTGGACGCCCAAGAATTACGACGGAACGGTGGCCGGCCCGGCGACCTTGCGCTCCGGTATCGAGAAATCGCGCAACCTGATGACGGTGCGGCTTGCCAACGACATGGGCATGAAGCTGGTCGTGGAATATGCCGAGCGTTTCGGTGTCTACGACCATCTGGCGCCGTATCTGCCGATGGCGCTGGGATCCGGCGAGACGACGGTGATGCGCATGGTGTCGGCTTATTCGATCATGGCCAATGGCGGCAAGTCGATCAAGCCGTCGCTGATCGACCGCATCCAGGACCGCTACGGCAAGACCGTCTTTAGGCAGGACGAACGCGGCTGCTCGAACTGCAACGCCGCCGAGTGGCAGAACCAGCCAGAGCCGGAGCTGGTCGACAACTCCGAGCAGGTGCTCGATCCGATGACCGCCTACCAGATCACATCGATGATGGAGGGCGTCGTGCAACGCGGTACCGGCGCCACCATCAACGAACTCGGCCGCCACATCGCCGGCAAGACCGGAACGACCAACGACGAAAAGGATGCCTGGTTCATCGGCTTTACGCCGAACCTCGTTGTCGGCCTCTACATGGGCTACGATCAGCCGAAAGGTCTTGGCAAGGGCGCGACCGGCGGCGGCCTTGCCGCGCCGATCTTCAAGGACTTCATGCGCGTGGCGCTGGACGGCACGCCCAATGTCGACTTCAAGGTTCCGGAAGGCATGAAGCTGATTGCGATCAATCGCAAGACCGGCATGCGGGCCAACGCGGGCGACGCCGGAGCCTTCATCGAAGCCTTCAAGCCGGGTACAGGTCCCGCCGACAGCTATTGGGTGATCGGCATGGGTGCGGACGGCTCCAACGCCACCGGCGGGGCGCTGTCGCCGCAGGCCAACCAGGCCATCCAGTCGGGCGGCGGCGGGCTCTACTGACAATCGCTACATCGGGTCGGGCCGGCTTGACGATCTTGGTCGAGCCGGTTCATTCCGCTTTACAGGGGCCGGTACATTACAGGGGCCGGCGCTTTACAGGAGACCGTGCCGTCCCTATGTATCGCGCCACCAAACCGCCATCCAGCAACAGGACAGAACAGCCAGCCATGCGCGCGGAAACGCAAAATATTGTCGACGAGATCAGGCAGGCGATCACCCTGCTGAGGAGGCATCTTTGACTGGGACCAAGCCATAAAGCGGCTTGAGTACTTGAACGTCCGCGCCGAGGATTCCAGCCTCTGGAACGAGCCGCTGGAAGCACAAAAGCTGATGCGCGAGCGTCAGGGCCTCGAGGAAGGCATTGCCGCGGTCAAAGGCCTCACCCAGGCCCTGGAAGACAATATCGGCCTGATCGAGCTTGGCGAGGAAGAGGGCGACGAGGGCGTCATCGCGGAGGCCGAAGCGGCGATCCGCTCGATGCGCGGCGAGGCCAAGGCGCGCCAGATCGAAACGCTGCTGTCGGGCGAGGCTGATGCCAACGATAGCTATCTGGAAGTCCATGCCGGCGCCGGCGGCACCGAAAGCCAGGACTGGGCCTCGATGCTTCTGCGCATGTATACGCGCTGGGCCGAGCGCCGCCGCTTCAAGGTCGAGGTGCTGGAAGTGCATGACGGCGAAGAAGCCGGCATCAAGTCCGCCACGCTGCTGATCAAGGGCCACAACGCCTATGGCTGGCTGAAGACGGAATCCGGCGTGCATCGTCTCGTGCGGATTTCGCCCTATGACAGCAATGCGCGCCGCCACACCTCCTTCGCCAGCGTCTGGGTCTATCCCGTCATCGACGATACGATCGACATCGACGTTTCCGAATCCGACGTCCGTATCGACACTTACCGTTCTTCGGGATCGGGCGGCCAGCACGTCAACACTACCGACTCGGCGGTGCGCATAACCCATCTCGCCACCGGCATCGCGGTCGCCTGCCAGGCGGAGCGCTCCCAGCACAAGAACAAGGCGAAGGCCTGGGAAATGCTGCGCTCGCGGCTTTACGAGGAAGAGCTGAAGAAACGCGAAGCGGTGGCGAACGCCACGGAAGCGTCGAAGAGCGATATCGGCTGGGGCCACCAGATACGTTCCTACGTGCTGCAGCCCTATCAACTGGTGAAGGATCTGCGCACCGGTGTCGAGAGCACCAGCCCGTCGAGCGTGCTCGACGGCGACCTCGACGATTTCATGGAAGCCTCACTGTCGCAGCGGATCGAGGGTGGCGCTGGTGAAACGGTGGCCGATATCGACTGAGGCTGGCGGCACCAGTCCGGCAGTACCTGGTTTCATCACGCGAGAGTTACGGCCGTCGCGCGAGAGTGACGAGCTCTCAATTTGAACTTACCTGTCGTTCTACAACTTTGTTTTTCATCGAATTTTTCAAAATCGATTTACGCTTTTGACGCGGATGCCTCGGGCCTGCCGGTGCCAAGCCTGGAACCAGCGCGAGCCGATCCCGTTATTGGCGATCCCACTGCCGGGGTTGACCAGGTTTCGTCGATCAGGACGGCAGGTTGGTTCCGGTTGCAGAGGTCGGCGTTCGGTTGCGACAGCAATTACTTGCGCCAACCAAGGAATCAGCCCAGCATTCATGCGCTGGGGAGGAAAAAAGCATTTATGGCCGGACGCGGCGTATCTGCGACCTGACGATCCGGCCACTGGGAAGACACGTTCCGGGAACGGGCAAGCGAGATGCTTGACAACCGTTGATAGGAACTGCGCTCATGCCTGCTCTCACAACCAGACCGGCCCCAGTCGCCCGCACGGCGCGCCGACTCCTGAATTCACTTGTCGCGGCAGTGGTTTTGATAGCTGCCGCCATTCCATTTGCAGCGCCTGCTCTGGCGCATGATGCCAAGCCGACCGCGGCCATGCCGCAAGGCTGGAGCTATCCGTTCTCCTGCTGCTCGGGCTATGATTGCCGCGAGGTCTCTCAGACATCGATCAGCGAACGTCCCGAGGGCTATGTCATCAAAGGGACCGGGGAAGTCGTGGCCTATAGCGACAAGCGGATCAAGAATTCGCCCGACGGCGAATATCATTGGTGCTCCGTTGCCGGTGCTAATGACGGAAAGACCATCTGCCTGTTCGTGCCCCCCTCGTCCTATTAGCGCATGGCGCCCAAAAGCTTGCCCACGGCGTGACACCGAGGGCGTGCAGCGGTTTCGTATCGATGGGCCTTCGATCGGCAACCCAGCACTTTTAACCTGTGCATCGCAGGCTCGCAGGTCGCTGACAGGCAGTTGTCAGGAGCGTTTCTTTATGCTGCCTTTGCTTACGGGCGGTGGCATTGTGAGGGACTAATCCATGACCATCAAGGCAAGCTGCCACTGCAAGGCGACGACATTCGAGGTTTCGCAAGCGCCGCAGACAGTGACGCGATGCACCTGTTCCTTCTGTTCGAAACGCGGTTCGTTGTGGGCCTATTACACCCCATCGCAATTCAGACTCACCAGCCCGCCGGAGAATGTTTCGTTCTACCAGTGGGGATCGAAAACCATAAAACACGGTTTTTGCGCCACCTGCGGCTGCGGCACCTTCACCGAGACGCCGGACTGGTCGACAGGCGAGCCGAATTTCGACAATCCGAAGATCAGCGTGAACTCGCGGCTGTTCGACGATTTCGATCTCGACAAGGTCGAAGTGGTGGTCATCGACGGCAAGAATCTCTGGTAGCAGGTTGAATTGCGGTGGTCGCGCGAGCCGCTGCAGGCGTGTGGAATTGAGCCGGGGAAAGCCGCGGCAGCGGCTTTTGCTGGTCCGCTTTTCGCCGCATTTCATGTTACAAGTCGCTGGAAGGGCTGATGCGGTGCGCCGTTGCGTGGCCGTGGAATGGAGAGGGACCACCGTATGAAAAAGATTGTGCTCGCCGTCGTGGCGACGGCTGTGCTCGTGAGCGCATGCACCACCGATCCCTACACCGGGGAGCAGAAGGTTTCCAACACCGCTGCCGGCGCCGGTCTCGGCGCTTTGGCGGGTGCCGGGCTCGGCATGCTTGCCGGCGGCAACGACCGCCGCAACGCGCTGATCGGCGCGGGCATCGGCGCGCTTGCCGGCGGTGCCATCGGTGCCACCATGGACCAGAACGAGGCCGAACTGCGCCGGCAGCTTCAGGGCACCGGCGTCAGCGTCACCCGCACCGGCGACCAGATCATCCTCAATATGCCGTCCGACATCACTTTCAACGTCGACCAGGATGCGGTGAAGGCCGGTTTCTATCCGGTGCTGAATTCAGTGGCCCTTGTGCTGAAAAAGTTCCGCCAGACCACGGTCGACGTGTTCGGCCACACCGACTCGACCGGCAGCGACGAGCACAATTTCGACCTGTCGCAGCGGCGCGCATTGGCGGTCGCCAACTATCTGTCTGGACAGGGCGTCGATTCCCGCCGCTTCGCCGTCACCGGCTTCGGCAAGACGCGTCCGATCGCCTCCAACGCGACCGCTGCCGGCCGGGCTCAGAACCGCCGCGTCGAAATCCAGCTGTCGCCGCTTACCTGAGGCAAGCGTACGAACCTGGAGCGGCCTCGCAAGGGCCGCTCCAATGGCTATGCCGGACCGCCGGCCCCCTTCGTTCGTGATGTCAGGACCGGGCCGGCTGATCGACAATCGCGGCAACGATCCGGCGCACAATTGGAAGCACAATCAGCAGACTGGGAAACGCGACAAGCCATGAAGCGCCCCATGCACAGCTCCAGGCCGCAATAAACCCGTTCGTCCAGCCTGCGCCGATTGCCGTCGAGACCGCCGAGACAATCGAGGACATCAGAATCGAAAGAACCAACGGCATCACCACCGCGCCGTAGGAGGGTGGCAGCTTTCTCAATTTGAAGGCTCGGTTCGATGATGCATGCATCGAAATCTCCCAATCAGAAATGTGCGTAAGCGTTGTGAGGACGATCAGGCGGCATATGCCGTCTGCAGCGCCAATTCCCGAATGAAGCTTCGCAGCGAACGCGGCTCGCGGCCAAGCGCGGCGCGCAACGTCAGGCTGTTCCCGCCGAGGCCGTATTTGGCGTAGTGGCTGTGTACTTTGGCCAGCATCTGCAACTGGCGGTCGGTATAGGGAAGGCGGACCTTCGCCGCCCAGTCCTGAAATGTCGGCTCGCCCGCCGAAACCGGCCGGCCAAGCGCTTGGCTCATCATGGCGACGACCTCTTCGCGGCTGTGCATACCGTCGGCGCACAGTTCGAGGGTCGCATAGGACAAACGCGCTTCGGTCAGTGCGATCGCTGCCACTTCAGCCACGTCGCGGTAGTCGACGCGGGCGAGCTTCGCCGTCTTTGGAAACGGCTCGGCGAAAACGCCGTGCTCGACGACGGACGGCCAGGCGGCCGCGATATTTTGCATGAAATTGGCCGGGTGCAGAATGGTGTATTCCATGTTCGTCGAATAGAGGGCAGCTTCGACGGGTATCTTGCTTGCATGGTTTTCCAGCCTCGTGTTGGTGGGCTGGATCACCGACGAAAAGACGAACTTCCGAACGCCCGCTCGCGCCGCCGCCTCAACCATGGCAACCCCCATGGCGGCTTCGTCGGGAGCAAAGGCCGGTCCGATGTGAAAGACACCGTCGACACCTTTCACTGCCTGATCAAGGCTCTGATGGTTGCGCAGATCTCCGATCGCGATCTCGGATGCACCGGCTTTCCGGGCTTTTTCGGCAGCCGCCGCGTCACGAACAAGCGCTCGAACCCTGGCAGTGCGGCGGACGAGTTCAGGCACAACCAAACCGGCAACGCGGCCTGCGGCGCCTACGACCAGGACAGTTGGACTGGGTGTTCGCATGACGATCTCCTTCCCTCGAGTCTGCCTTTTCGGCCTATGCAGGGAAGATAAAATCTGGCGAACTGCGTTACAATTCATCGATTTTGCGATAGTTTCTCCCGAGTTTCGGGAGAAATACGCGATGAGCCGGATAGATGATTTCGAAGCCTTCATTGCCATTGTCGAGCATGGCAGCCTGACGGCTGCCGCACGCCGGCTAAACCGATCGCTGCAGTCGGTCAGCCGGTCCCTGGCGACATTGGAGGAATCAATCGGGGTCGAGCTTCTGCACAGGACGACACGCCGCTCTATGCCGAGCGAAGCCGGAGCGGCCTTTTTCCAGCGCATCAAACCCGCCGTCGAGGAAATTAACGAAGCCAGGCTTCAAGCGGCCAATCGACGGTCGGAGCCATCGGGCATCCTGCGCGTGAGTGCGCCGGTTCTGTTCGGCCCGGACTTCCTCGTGCCGGCAATCGCCGACTATATGCGGACATATCCCCGGGTCGAGGTTGACCTCCAGCTTTCCGATGAATTTGTCGATCTCGATGCAGAGGGTCTCGATCTGGCGGTAAGGATCGGCAATTTGCCGGATTCCAACTTACGTGCGAAGCGCCTGGGGGCGCTGCGGCGCGTGGTGTTCGGCGCGCCTGCCTACTTCCAGCAACACGGCCGACCGGCCCATCCGCTCGAACTGCGCGAGCATGAATGCATCGTACGAACCGTTGACGGCCGCCGAGGCGAATGGATGTTTCAGATTGAAGGCAAGCCCCGGCCGGTGAAGGTCGCGGGCACCTTCCGGTCGAATTTGATGATATCGATCTATGCGGCCGCGGTTCACGGATTGGGTTTGGGCTACTCGCCGCTTTGGCAGGTAAAACACCTGGTGGACGATGGCCGCCTGGAACTGGTTCTGACCGAATTTGAGCCGGTGCTAGTGCCGATACACGCCGTATGGCCGGAAGGCAGATCATCCTCGGCCAAAGTCCGCGCTTTTCTGGATCTGCTGGCATCCCGCCTGGAACTCAAGAACCTTTAGGACAAAGCGATCCAAGCCCTGGAAATGTGCCACGGAAGGGTGTCATTTGGAAGGAACTGCGCGGCCATGGGACGCGCGCGAGCGCCGTATCAGACCTTGGCGACTATACGCATAAAGGCCGGCATGTCGTCGCCGAAGCCGACGGTCGCGTCGTTGTCTTCCTGGCGCTGGCGGGCAGGGCGCTCGCGCTGCGGCCTGGTGTCGCCGCGTTCCGGCGCGCGCCGTTCGTTGCGATCGGGCGAAGCTTTGCGTTCGGTGTTTTCGGAGCGGATCGCGTCCTTGCGGGTACGCCGCTCGCCGATGTCGGCGACTTCGGCCACGACCGGCTGTTCCTCGCTGACCGCTTCCGGCGCCGCTTCTTCGCTGCGCTTGGCGTGGCGTTCACGCGGCTTGCGCTCGCCCCTGTCCTTGGCGTCGTCCTTGCGGCCGGCGCGGCGTGGCGCACCTCGGCCACGGCGCGGGGCCTCATCCTCGCCGCTCTCGCTGGCGACGACCGTCGACAAATCGCCGTCATGCCACTCGATCTTGGTGCCGATCAGCCGCTCGATGGCGTCGATGTATTTGGTGTCCGACTTGGTCGCGATGGTGAAGGATTTGCCGGAGCGTCCGGCGCGGCCGGTACGGCCGATGCGGTGGACGTAATCCTCGGCGTGGATCGGCACGTCGTAATTGAAGACATGGCTGACATCGGGAATGTCGAGGCCGCGCGCCGCGACGTCCGAAGCAACGAGGTAGCGCAGCTTGCCGTCGCGGAAATTGGCCAGCATCTGCATGCGCGCGCGCTGGTCCATGTCGCCGTGCAGAGCGCCGGCGTCGAAATCATATTTCAAGAGCGAGCGGAACAGCTCCGATACTTCGATCTTGCGGTTGCAGAAGATGATGGCGTTCTTCAGCTCGGCATCCTCGGCCTTCATCAGATTGCGCAGCGTCTCGCGCTTGTCCCAGGGTTTCGGCCCGGATTTCACCAGCCGCTGGATGATGTTGGTGGCGGCCGATGCTGCCTTCGACACTTCGACGCGCACCGGCGCGTGAAGGAATTTCTCGGTGAGCTTGGTGATTTCCGGCGGCATCGTCGCCGAGAAGAACAGCGTCTGCCTGGTGAACGGGATCATCTCGCAGATACGCTCGATGTCGGGGATGAAGCCCATGTCGAGCATGCGGTCGGCCTCGTCGATGACGAGGATCTCGACGCCGTTGAGCAGGAGCTTGCCGCGCTCGCGATGGTCGAGCAGGCGGCCGGGAGTCGCGATCAGCACGTCGGCGCCGCGCTCGAGCTTCTTGTCCTGCTCGTCGAAGGACACGCCGCCGATCAGCAGCGCGATGTTGAGCTTGTGGTTCTTGCCGTATTTGACGAAGTTTTCCTCGACCTGCGCGGCGAGCTCGCGCGTCGGCTCGAGGATCAGCGTGCGCGGCATGCGGGCGCGGGCGCGGCCCTTTTCCAGCCGGGTGAGCATCGGCAGGACGAAGGACGCCGTCTTGCCGGTGCCGGTCTGGGCAATGCCCAGCACGTCCTTGCCGAGCAAGGCGTGAGGGATGGCGCCAGCCTGGATCGGCGTCGGCTCGGTGTAGCCGGCATCGGTAACTGCGGAAAGGACCTTCGGCGACAGGCCGAGGTCTGCGAAGGTCAACGCTTCTTGAGCGATCTGGGTGTCTGAGGACAAGTTTGGCTGTCTTTGGCTGGTTCGGGGGCGCAACATAAGCAGTCGCGGCAAGCGCCGCGCGCCTGCAAGATTGGTATTGCAGGTAGGCGCAAGCCCACGATTTGTCAACACAAACGGGCGGCATTGGCGCGATTGTGAAGTCGTAACCTTAATCGCGATGCTTAATTTGCGCAGTGGCTGCCGCGCCGCCTCAATACCTGAACTGTTCGGCGAGAATGCGCTCGTTCCACGAATGGTTGGGATCGAACAGCAGCGTCGCCGTTGCCGTCGGCGATTCCCTCACCGTGACCGTCGTCACCGCCTTGACTTCGGTGTGGTCGGCGGCGGCATTCACCGGCCGCTTTTCCGGCTCCAGAATGTCGAAACGCACGATCGCCTTGTTGGACAGCAGCGCGCCGCGCCAGCGCCGCGGACGAAACGGGCTGACCGGGGTCAGCGCCAGCAGCGGAGCGTCGAGCGGAAGGATCGGCCCGTGCGCCGACAGATTATACGCGGTCGAGCCGGCCGGCGTCGCAATCATCACGCCGTCGCAGTGCAATTCCTCCAGCCGCTCTTGCCCATCCACGGTGATGCGGATCTTGGCGGTCTGGTAGGACTGGCGCCAAAGCGCGACCTCGTTGATCGCCAGCGCCGAAATCGTCTCGCCCTCCGCCGTCACTGCCTGCATCTCCAGCGGACGGATGGTTTCGGCAACGGCCGCCGCAATGCGCCCGGTCAAGCCGCTGGCGCGGTATTCGTTCATCAGGAAACCGATGGTGCCACGGTTCATGCCGTAGACCTTCTTTCCCGTGCTCATCGTCTCGCGCAGCGTCTGCAGCAGAAAGCCGTCGCCGCCGAGCGCCACGACGATCCCGGCCTCTTCGACGGATGCCTGGCCGTAGCGCGCAGAAAGGCTTTCCAGCGCCGCATTGGCGTCGGCTGTACCGGATGAGACGAAGGCGAAACGGCTGGCGGTTTTGCTCATGGCTCTCAACGACAACCGATTGGCGACGACCGTCTGGCGACCGATTGGCGGCGACCGGTTGCTGGGCCGCGCCAGCGCCGGGTTAGCATGGGTGGGCATTTCTGCAAAGGGAGGGAGGTGCCTGGAGATGGCGGCCAAATAAGACGCACTCGCGCATCATGTCGCGGGACAAAATGATGTGATGGTTAAGATCCGCCTTAAACTCTCGTAAAGCCGGATCGATCATGTTAGCCGGCAGCGGACGGGCGGCGTGGGGGCTAACCAGTCGAGGCCGATCTATTGCCGCTGGCACGCTTGATTATTGTCTTCCTGATGCTGGCAAGTTTTGCCCTGGCTTTCGCGGAACTGGTGCGCCAGTCGGAGGAAAAGAGTTTTAGACCCGAGCCCACGGCCTCACGCTGCGGCGACGCGGTGGGGACACCCTGTCCGCAAAGGGCGCTTTGACGCAATAACCCTAGTCCTTATCGGGCGAGCAGATGGCAGCCGGCCTGGCGCTTTTGCGCGAGATACTCGTCGACAAGCTGGCGATAGCGGACTTTGCCGAAGCTCGGGAAATGGCCGCCATGCACGACCGAGACATCGAGGTTGCGCATGCGCAGCAGCGTTTCCACATAATCGTCGATATCGGAGTGATAGACGTCGTCGATCAGCGGGCCGTCATAGACGATGTCGCCGGAAAACAGGATGCCCGTCCTGTTTTCGTAGAGCGCAATGCCGCCGGGTGAATGACCGGGCGTGTGGATCACCTCGAAGGCACGGTCGCCGAGATCGACGATATCGCCTTGCTCGAGCAACTGGCCGGCTGGTGCGGGCAGGATCCGGTAGTGCTTCGCATCCCAGCCTTGCGGCATGCCGTCGAACATCTCGTCGGTGGCATAGCGGTCGGCAACCGTCCATTCGTTGCGCGGATCGGCGAGGATCTCGGCCTCGGCCGGGTGGACGCAGCGGTCGGGAAATTCGTGATGGCAGCCGATATGATCGAAATGCGTGTGGCTGGCCACGCAGGTGAGCTTGCGTTCCGTCACCAGCGGCACATGGCGCCGCAGGCTGAAATGGCCGAGGCCGGTGTCGAACAGAAGATCGCGGTCGCTCCCGCGCACATGCCAGATGTTGCAGCGGAAGAACGGCTTGATCCACGGCTCGTGGATCAGCGTCACGCCATCGCCCATGCGGATGGTTTCGTACCAGTGGCCGGCGTCGATGGTTGGAAGCGTGCTCATGTTCAGTCCGCAAGCAGGATGATGTCGCCAGCATCGCACGATACCGCGACCACGTCGCCCGGCTGGACGGCCGATACGGCCGAGACCTTGGCGATGAAGTGCAGCGCCGGGTCGGTCGTGGAGGTCCCCAGCACGCGCTTGAAGCTGCCCTGAAAGACGACATCGTTCACCTTGATCATGCCAAGTGCCACAGCACCGCCGGCAGCGCCGAGGACAAGATGCTCAGGCCGGATGGCCAGCGCAACGGTCGAGCCGACCGGCAATGTGCCGGCCAGCGAGAGCTGCCCAAGCTTCGTGGTGACGGTGATTTTGCCGCTCTTCGCCTCCGTCACCGTTCCCGATATCAGCGTGCTTTCGCCCATGAAAGTCGCGGAAAAGCGCGTCGCCGGCCGTGCATAGACGCGCTCGGGCGGTCCTTCGTCCTCGATGCGCCCGTCATTCATCACCACGCAATGATCGGCCAGCGCCATCGCTTCTTCCTGGTCGTGGGTGACGTGGATGAAGGCGGTGCCGACGCGTTTCTGGATCGCCTTCAGTTCGTCCTGCATCTGCCGGCGCAATTTCAGGTCGAGCGCGCCGAGCGGCTCGTCGAGCAACAGCACCGCCGGCTCGACCACCAGGGCGCGCGCCAGGGCCACGCGCTGCCGCTGACCGCCGGAAAGCTGGTGCGGCTTCTTGTCGAAGGCGGTGGCCAGCCCAACCAGCGCTAGCGCCTCGCGCGCCCTTGTTGCCCGGGTTGCGCCATCGACACCCTGCATGCGCAGGCCGAAGCCGACATTGCTGCCGACGCTCATATGCGGGAACAGCGCATAGTCCTGGAACACGGTCGTCGTCGGCCGCTTCGCCGGTGGGACGGCGGTGCAGTCCTCGCCGCGGATCAGCACCTTGCCTTCGCTCGGCGTGACGAAGCCGCCGAGGATGGACAGAAGCGTCGTCTTGCCGGAGCCGGACGGCCCGAGCAGGATCGTGTAGCTGCCCGGCTCGATCGTCAGCGAGACGTTCTTCAGCACCGTGTGCTGGCCGAAGCGATGCGAGACGGAGCTTATATCGACCAGTGGCGCACTCATGCCGGCTTCCTCCGCAACAGCATCAGCTCGAACAATACCACCAGTACGATGGAGACGGCGAAGACCAGCGAGCCGACGGCGTTGGTCTTGGGATTGAGGCCGGAGCGCAGCAGGTTCCAGATCTCGACCGGCAGCGTCGTGTCGAAGCGCGTCAACAGGAACGAGATCACGAATTCGTCCCAGGAGAAGGTCATCGACAGGAAGAAACCAGCGAAGATAGCCGGCGCCATGACAGGCACCGTGATCAAAAGCAGCACCTTCCATTCGGGCGCGCCGAGGTCGCGCGCCGCGCGCTCGATATTGATCTGGTGGTCGCCCATCTGGCTGTAGACGATGGCAAAGCAGAGCGGCAGGTTGATCACCACATGGCCGATGCCGGCGGCAGTGAGCGACTTCGGCACGCCGGCCCAGTTGAACAGCACCAGCAACCCCATGCCGATGATCAGATAGCTGACGGTCAATGGCAGCGTGATCAGCCCGCGCATCAGGCCCGAGCCCGGCAAGGCGAAGCGCGCAAAACCCCAGGCGGAGAGGAAGCCGAGCGTGACGGCGGCAGCCGAGGAGACGACCGCCACCAGCAGCGAATTGACCAGCGCCGAGGTCAGCCGCGTGTCGGCAAGCACGGCCTCGTACCAGCGCAGCGACGGCCCGGTGAAGGGCGGGATCGGAAACGACGTCGCCTGCAGCGAAAACAGCACCAGCACCACCACCGGCAGGAAGATGAAGCCATAGATGGCGAGGGCGTAAAGGCCGGAGACGAGGCGGATGAAAGCGCGCATGGTCAGGCCCGCTCGATCTTCAGCCAGCGGGCGCAGGCGAGATAGGCGATGGTGACCACCGCCATCAGGATGATCGACAGCGCCGAAGCGAGCGGAAAGTCGCCGCGCCGGCCGATCTGCATCATGACGAGTTGCGGCATCAACAGCTCGTTGTTGCCGCCGAGGATCTGCGGCGTGATGTAGTCGCCGATGCACAGCACAAAGGTGAGGAAGGCGCCGACCATGATGCCGGGCAGCGTCAGCGGCAGAACGACATGCAGGAATGTGCGCACCGGCCCGGCGCCGAGGTCGGCGGCGGCCTTGCGGTAGCTTGGGCTGAGCTGCTTCAGATTGGCGAAGATCGTCAGCGTCAGTAGCATGACGAAGAAATGCACGAAGCCGGTGACGGTCGCTAGCCGCGTATTGGCGAGCTGCAGCGGTTCGCCGAACAGGCCGGAGCCGGTCAGCACGCGGTTGACGACGCCGTTCTGCGCCAGCACCAGCAGCCACGAATAAGAGCGCACGACATAGGAGGTCCAGAACGGCAGCACCGCCAGCATCAGCGCCAGCCGCTGCCAGCGCTCCGGCACCTGCTCGGCCAGAATCCAGGCAAAGGGATAGGCAAGCAACACGGAGATCACGGTAACGATGGCGGTGACCTGCAGCGAGTTCACCATCGCCTGCCAGTAAGATGGATTGGCAAAGAACTGGCTGTAGTTGGACAGCGTGAAGCCGCCGCCTTCATGCGCCGTCAGGCTGGATACGGCCATGGCGACGAAGGGCAGCACGAAGAACAGCAACGTCCAGCCGAGCGCCGGCGTGACCAGCGCCCAGGGCAGGGCACGTTCACTCTTTGTGGCAGCGCTCACGACCGGCAGCCGGTCATTGCGCCTGTAGCATTTCGGTCCAGACGTCCTGCATCTTCTTGTCGAGATCGGCGTTCGGCGCCGGATAGGACTGGGCGCGGGCGAGGAACTCCGGCTGCTCGTCGAAGCGCAGGATCTTCTTCTGCTCGTCGCTCAACGCCGCCTTGCTGTTCGCCGGCATGCCCCAATAGCAGGACGAGGTGGCGAGCCGCGCCTGGCCTTCGGGGCTCATAATGTACTGGATGAATTTAAGCGCCAGCTCCTTGTTCTTGGAATCCTTGAACATTGCCAGCGACTGCGACCACAGCACGGCGCCTTCCTTCGGAATTGAGAAGTCCAGCGCAGGGTTTTCCTTGGCCAGCCCCGCCGTCACCCATTCGCCGCCGCCGACCAGTATGTCGACCTCGCCGGTCGCCAGCGCCGTCTGGCTGGCGGTCACTTCGCCGACCAGCTTGGCGTTGGCCTTCATTTTGAGCAGCTCTTCCTTGATGGCGGGAAGGTCGGCTTCGGTCAGTTGCGCCGTCTTCTTGCCGATCGCCAGTGCGGCCATGCCGATGACCGGCAGGTAATAATCGTAGATGGCGATCTTGCCCTTGTATTTGTCACCGGTCAGCGCGGCAAGCGACTGCATGTCGGCCGGGTCGACCTTGGTCTTGTTGTAGCCGATCGTGTTGTAGCCGAACTTTTCGGTGATGCCGTAGCGCTTGCCGTCGACGACAGTGGAGCTATCCATCTTCACCTGCGGAAACAGATCGGACAGCGGCAGCTTGTCTTCCGGCAGCGGCTCGAACAGACCCTTTTCGACGCCGCGCGGTACGTCGATGCTGTCGATCACCATCACGTCCCAGTCGCCGGGCTGCGACTGGTCGACGATGGCCAGGCCGGCGCCGGTGCCTTCGAATTCCTTGACATTGACCTTGACGCCGTTCGCCTCCTCGAACGGCTGCAACAGCGCCGGATCGGCGTGATCGCACCAGATCAGCGCGTTGAGGTCCTGCGCCTGAGCGAGGCTGCCCGCCGCCAGCAGCAGTGCTGCCGCGGCACAGGCGCCCTGGAGATGGCTCCTCAGAACGGAAAGTGGATTCCTGACGGTTGGATTGGGGGTCTTTGGATTGACGGACATCGAGTGTTCTCCCTTGCCTTTTTGGCTTGTCGCAAAAAATTGAACCAATTCTAAAATTGAGTCAATTCTGTTTTTGTGGCAAACAGCCGCTATGAGCGGATTGCGGGCAAGGCAGAAGGCGGATCGGCACCGCCGTATCATCGAGGCAGCGGCGGCGCTTTTCCGCGACGCCGGCTATGAAGGCGCCAAGATCGAGACCATCGCCGCGCAGGCCGAAGTCTCGGTCGGCACGATCTACAACTACTACCAGAACAAGGGCGACATCCTCGGCGCCATCGTTTCGATGGAGGTCAACGAGGTGCTCAATGCCGGGCGCGGCGTCGTCGCCAACCCGCCGGCCAATGTCGGCGACGCGCTAGACACGCTGCTCGGCATCTATATCGAGCACTCGCTGCATTACCTCAGCAAGGAGATGTGGCGGCAGGCGATGGCGATCTCGACGCAACTGCCGGACAGCCCGTTCGGCCAGGCCTACACCGCGCTAGACCGCGCACTGACCGAGCAGATACGTGCGCTTATCGCCCGCCTGCAGGCATTCGGCCTGGTGCGCCGCGACATCGACGGGACGGCGCTCGGCGAACTCATCTTCAACAACATGAACATGATGTTCATCGAGTTCGTGAAGCGCGAGGAAGCGAGGATTGCAGAGTTGCGCACGGCGATACGGCGGCAGAACCGGATATTGGTGGCAGCGATCGGAGTGTAAGAAGATCAAGAGCGAGTAGGGCCTGCAACACAAATCGCCCGGAGCATCGCCTAACGGTTGATCAGCCATAGAATGGCCGAGAGCACGATGCTGACAAGTATCCCCGTGGTGATGGGGACATAAAGCCTGAAGTTCTCACGCTCGATCACGATATCGCCGGGCAGCCTGCCAAGGCCGGTCCGGGCCAACCAAGGCCACAGCAGGCCTATGGCAACTATGCTGAGGCCAACGACGATCAGAGTTCGCGACATGGCAGCATCCTGCCGGAAATAGCATCGTGCCAGAAATATAGTGTTGCCGGGTCTTGCAAGCAGCGCTTCCTTTCGATGTTGCCTCTTGAGTTGAGGTTGAAATCTGATACAACCTAAAAGGGCATCAAGGGAGGGATTGGATGCAGATTTCCATCTGGCATTGGGCAATACTGCTGCTGCTGATCGGCGTGCCTGTCTTTTTTGCTGTCCGATCTGCGACAAAGCCCTCAGGGAATCCAGCAGCCCCTGTGGGAATTGGCGGCTGGCTTATGCTGCTGGCGATCCTTCAGGCTCTCTCCCCGCTACGCACGCTCGTCTCATTGGGCTCATCGAGTGAAGGCTACCGACAGCTCAGGACGCTCCCGAATGGCACTTTGGCGGTCTACGGCGAGATTGCCCTCTTGCTGGCGTTTATGGTGTTCCAGGTGGTTGTGCTCTTTGCGATGCTGCTGCGGAGTTACCGCTTCAAGCAGCTGTTCCTGTATCAGTGGTTCGCGATACCAACCGTGTTTATTCTGGACGCGGTATGGATCTCTGTGGTTATGAGCGCTCCTGTGAGCTTGGTGCTTGCAGGGGATGCACTGGTAATGCCGGCAGTTTCTTTTGTCCTGACCGGCATCTGGGTCGCCTACGTCTACAAGTCGGTCAGGGTGAGAAACACGTTCGACAGGGCCGCGATTTCCGGTCAGGTCGCGAGTGCGTCATAGAGCTTGCCGCGAGTCCTATGCATGGCTGCCGACAAAAATGCTGGGCGCCCAATTTGGACCCGGATCATCCGGCTACTAGGCCTGCTCTCGCGAGGATTTCAGGAGCCGGCGTGACATGCCCGTGCGGCTTGCAGTAGTCCGGGTCGATCGCGCGATAGCCGAGCAGATGGCCGAGTGGCGCCAGGATCGCCAGCGCCACTCGCTGAATCGCAGGTGGCGGGTGCGTGAAGACGATTACGTCGGCAAATTCCCTGGCGATGACTGCCGCCTGAAGCGGCGAAGGCCTGCCTTTTCTGTCCACCTTGCCGGCATTGGCCAAGCCGAAGAGCATGCCGATCAGCAGCTCGAAACGGTTCGGGTCGACATTGTCCGCACCTGGCGCCCGGTCGACTTCGACCAGGACATGCGCTTCTTCGGTTTTGCTGCTGTTCCACCAATCATGTGCGACGCCTGCTTCGACCGTGGCGGATTGGCCAGGCCCCAGGGACAAAGTCTTCCCGGCGATGCAAGCGTCGAGCCGGCCACGGAGGACGGTAAACCGTTCCGTCAGGTTCGGGTGGAAGTGCTCGCCCACCACGGCGGCTCCCGGCCGGGCGGTCAGATGAGCGATACCCGGTCCCTGGCCGCGGTCTTCGGTGCCACGCAGGATGACTGCATATTCGCCGGTCACCTTGTTCTCGTAGACATCTCCACAGCGTGACATAGATCAGCTCCGGGTTTCAGAGCACCAGGGCCTGGCAATTTATCGTCAAAGGGTCGGTCGTTCAACGACGCTTGAACGGGCGATTGCGGAAACACCAGCCGCCGGCTCCTCGTCAATGCGGGCGATCAGCGCTCTACCGAATATGCTTGGGCGGCCGCGCTCGTGGAAACGGCACGACCGTCAGTGGCGCCTTGCGGAATTCCGCGATGGCTATTTCTTCAATCAGCGCGTCGAGGGCCTCGTTGACGCGTCGGCTCGTTTCATCCGCGCCGCAGAGGCGGTTTTGTGTGCACTCCAAAAGCTCGCGCGCCGCGGCGAAATCACTCCGCATGACAACACCCGTTGGTTTTGGCCCGCCGCACGAACATTGTCGGCGCGCTTAATTGAGCGAGTGCTAATATACACAGGGGTAATTTAATCGAATGCTGTTAAAATGGCCCGGAACCCGGAGAGAGGCCGAAATGACGGCCCTATAAGGGCGAGACACGAATAGGTTTGGCGTCTCCTAGTATGGGACGCCAAAACGCAATCTGGCGTCAGATTAAGCCGGCAATCTCAGGCAAAGTTTGTGGCTCCCCGACGGGGACGGAACGCGCGGGCCTAGTAGGTTCTTGGGCGGCTTAGAAATTCTCGGGCGGCGGCAATCTGGCGTCGATGCTCGCGAAGGAATGCCGCGCCGAAACAAATGGCGAATGCCAGTACCGAAAGGCTTGTCGTTGCTCTTGATGCAGGATCGGGATCGGGACTTATCAGGAAACGGAAGCCGAACGCGAAGGCGAAGACGACAACGCCACCAAACATGCCGCTGACGAAGGGGGCGGTCGTGCGTCTCTGCTCCAACGAAGACTCCTATGGTTTCCCCTGGGGTTTTTCCGCTAGGGAACTATGGTTTCCGCTAGGGAATATATGCGTTGAAGCTGATGTGCCACCGATCCTGACGGCCCCGGCCTGTGGATATCGGGGATGAGCAGATATCAGGCGCCCCGGAGGTCTCAAGCAGCCCGTACTGGTGCCCCCGGACGGGATCGAACCGCCGACCTTCGGTTTACAAAACCGCTGCTCTACCAGCTGAGCTACAAGGGCACGGCGCTCCGGTTAGCATATTTGCTGCGCCAGTAAAGACAAAACTCCGTTTTTCGGTTCCCGGCGAACGCGCCGGTTCTGCCGCCGGGGCGTCCTGAAAACGGCCAATTCGCTTCCTATATTGATCGAAGGTGCAATCGCATCAGCGAGGCAGTCGCATGATCAGGTTTGTCATCATTCTCCCGCTCGTCGTCGTGGCCTGGGTTCTCCTGGTGAAACTCATCAAGGACCTGAAGCGCGCCAATATCGACTGGACCGGCGTCACCACCATCATCGGCTTTATCGCGCTCGCCTTCTGGCTTCGCCATATCACCGGCATGGGCTGAGGCCTGCCGGTTGTTCCGGTGAACTGTCGAACAGCGCGACCGTTCGTGGTCGCGTGGCTGACAGCATCGGACCGGGCGATTTCCCTTTTTCTAGAAAAAATCCAAAAAAGATCTTCGAACCTTTTTCCTTGTCGGGACGACTGATGGTCAAGAGGCGGTTGGATCGCCTCCCGCAACAAGGAGATCGTCATGTTCAAGCGCACCATCGTTTCCGGCCTCGTCGCCACCACTGTCGCCGCCGCCATGCTGGTCGGCACGGTTCAGCCTTCGGCCGCCCATCACAAGCACAAGCACCTCGGCATCGGTATTGCCGCAGGCGTCGGCGGCTTCCTGCTCGGCAGCGCGCTGGCCCAGCCGCGCACCGTCTATATCGAGGACGACGGCGGCTCCTGGCACGTCCGGCGCTGCCTCGACCGCTACCAGAGCTACGACCCGTACTCGGACACCTATGTCGGCTACGACGGCTATCGCCATCGCTGCCGGCTTTGAGAGCCCAGCTTGAGAGGAGGTGACCGTTTCAGGCAACAGGAAGAAGGGGCACCCCACTGCCCCTTTTTCTGTGTGTCTGAGTGGCAAGGCTGAGGGATTGTTCCTCCGACTTCTTAGGACCTGGGTTCCTCGCCCGCCGCGAAGCGGGGGAGAGGTGGCCGCGAAGCGGCCGGAGAGGGGGCTTCGTAGGGCGCACCCCTCTCCGTCTCGGCTTCGCCGAGCCACCTCTCCCCACTTCGTGGGGCGAGGAACCCAAGCTGGAATGAGCGGCGCTCAGCCACCCTCTGTCCTGCCGGGCATCGCCCACCTACGGAAGGTCGGATGCCATTCGCCAACACTCTTGCCGGATGTACAGGGGTTTCCCAGCAGCCTAATCTACAGGCCGAACGGCAATCTACAGCCGAGCCGAAACAGGGAGAGGGCGCTTGGGCGAGCACGATCCGAACGAAGAGCCGATCGAGACGGATTTCCGCAACGGCACAATCACCACCGTCGGCATCCTGCTGGCGTTCTCGCTGGGCTTCATCACGCATTGGGCCGCCAACCCGATACCATGGGAAATCTATCACCTGGCCGCCGTCGTGCCGACTTTGATCGGCATTGCCCTGCAGATACGAGCGCTGCGGTTGCTGCTCGACACAACGTCTCTACAACGGCGCGTTTATGAACGCGCCAATCGTATCTTCATTGCCGGCCTCATCGTCACCGCCTGCGGAGTTGGGCTGGCGATGCTGCTCGATTTCTACGACCTATCGACCAAGAGCGCGGTGCCCGGGGGCTAGCTCGGGCCATCCTGGCAGATGTCGCGCCATTCGGCGCTGGTCAGCGCCGCAATGCGTTCGGTTCGCTGCCACGGCCAGGAGGGGTCGGCAGCCCGCCGATCATCCTCGTCACCTCCGCTGCTGCATCGCGCACCAGCGGGCCGATCTCGGCCAGCCGTTCCGGCGTGACCCGCACCGTCGGCCCGGAGACCGAAACCCCGCCGATCGGCTCGCCGAATTCATTGAAGATGGCGGCGGCGACGCAGCGCATGCCCGGATGCCGCTCCTCGTCGTCGACCGACCAGCCGCGCAATTTGATCGTCACCAGGTCGCGGGCGAGAGCCGAGATATCGGACAGCGTATTTTCGGTGAAGCGCTCCAGCCCGGCCCGGCGCAGTATGGTGGCGACGCGTTCCGGCTCGAGATGCGCCAGCACCGCCTTGCCGATACCCGAGGCATGGAAGGAGCTGCGTGTGCCCGGCCGGAAGAAGGCGCGGATCGCCTGGTGCGTCTCGACCTGGCTGACGAAGACGACGCAATCGTCCTCGGCGACGCCGAGATTGGCAGTCTCGCCGGTCTTCTCCATCAATTCCTGCATGACGATACGGGCGCGGTCGACCAGCTTGCGGCGGCGCAGGAACGCCGCGCCCATGCGATAGGTCTCGACGCCGATCGACCACAGCTGGTCGGTGCCGTCGAACTCGACCATGCCATGGTTCTCCAGCGTCGTCAGCATGCGGTAGGCGGTGGATGCCGGCAGACCGGACCTGGCGGCGATCTCGCTCAGCGACAGGCCGCTGCCATCGGCGACGATTGCCAGGATGCGCAGCGCCCGGTCCAGCGACTGCACCGAAGCGGCCTCGGCCGGGCCGTTGAAAGAGCGCGGCCGGCCGCGCTGGCGTTTTTCGGTGGTTTCCATCGGGCCATTCTTCGCTCTGTTCGCCCAAACGAGCAATGAAAAAGTTTTTCATCGATTTGCGAAGCGAATTCGTGGAAAACAAAAGGGCCAATCAATTCAATTCATAAGAGCTTTTTTCTCGTAATGAAAAAATATTCTGAAAAAATCGAAAAATCGCCGTTGCGCTGGCATCATCGGCTATCAACAATTCCGTGGAGGCTGACATGGCCAGGATGCGCGCAGTCGACGCAGCGGTTCTCGTTCTTGAAAAGGAAGGCATCTCCTGTGCCTTCGGCGTGCCGGGTGCTGCGATCAACCCGCTCTATTCGGCGCTGAAGGCGAGGGGCAGTATCCGCCACATCCTTGCACGTCATGTCGAGGCGGCCTCGCATATGGCCGAAGGGTTTACGCGCGCCAGATCGGGCAATATCGGTCTGTGCATCGGCACCTCGGGTCCCGCCGGCACCGACATGATCACCGGCCTCTATTCGGCCGCTGCCGATTCTATTCCCATCCTCTGTATCACCGGGCAGGCGCCGCGCGCGCGTCTCAACAAGGAGGATTTTCAGGCCGTCGACATCGCCGCCATCGCCGCACCCGTCGCAAAATGGGCGGTCACCGTCATGGAACCCTATCTGGTGCCGATGGCGCTGCAGAAGGCGTTTCACCTGATGCGCTCGTCGCGGCCGGGGCCGGTGCTGGTCGATCTGCCGGTCGACGTGCAACTGGCCGAGATCGAGTTCGACATCGATGCCTACGAGCCGCTGGTGCCGTTCAAGCCGGCAATGTCGCGCGCCCAGGCGGAGAAGGCGCTGAAAATGCTCAATGCAGCCGACAAGCCTGTCATCGTCGCCGGCGGCGGCATCATCAATGCCGACGCGTCCGATCTGCTGATCGAGTTCGCCGAGGTCACCGGCGTGCCTGTCATTCCGACGCTGATGGGCTGGGGCGCGATCCCCGACGACCACCGCCTGATGGCCGGCATGTGCGGGCTGCAGACCTCGCATCGCTACGGCAATGCGACGATGCTTGAAGCCGATTTCGTTTTCGGCATCGGCAACCGCTGGGCCAACCGCCACACCGGTTCGGTCGACGTCTACACCAAGGGCAAGAAATTCATCCACGTCGATATCGAGCCGACGCAGATCGGCCGGATCTTCGCGCCGGACCTTGGCGTCGTCTCGGATGCCGGTGCAGCGCTTAAGATGCTGCTCGACGTCGCCACCGAGTGGAGGACGGCCGGAAAATTGCGCGACTGGTCGGGCTGGGCCGGCCAATGCCGGCAGCGCAAGAAGACGATGAAGCGCAAGACCCATTTCGACCAGGTGCCGCTGAAGCCGCAGCGCGTCTATGAGGAGATGAACAAGGCGTTCGGCCGCGACACCACCTATGTCACCACGATCGGCCTGTCGCAGATCGCCGGGGCGCAGTTCCTGCATGTCTACAAGCCGCGCAACTGGATCAACTGCGGCCAGGCCGGCCCGCTCGGCTGGACATTGCCGGCGGCCCTCGGCGTTCGCGCCGCCGATCCGGACCGTACAATTGTGGCATTGTCCGGCGACTATGATTTCCAGTTCATGATCGAGGAACTGGCGGCCGGCGCACAGCACAAATTGCCCTACATCCATGTCGTCGTGAACAACGCCTATCTCGGGCTGATCCGCCAGGCGCAGCGCGGCTTTTCGATGGATTTCGAAGTCAGCCTGGCCTTCGAGAACGTCAACCGGAAAGACGAGCCTGAGGCGGGCTACGGTGTCGACCACGTCGCCGTTGCCGAGGCGATGGGCTGCAAGGCGGTCCGGGTGCGCCGGCCGGAGGAATTCGCCGGTGCCTTCGAAGAGGCGCAGCGGCTGATGAACGAGCACCAGGTTCCGGTGGTGCTCGAATTCATCCTCGAGCGCGTCACCAATGTTTCGATGGGTACCGAAATCGACAAGATCACCGAATTCGAGGAGCTTGCCGAACATCACGAAGATGCCCCCACAGCGATCGTCATGCTCGATTAAGCCGCTTATGAGGAATTACCGCCATGCCACGGTTTTCAGCCAATCTTTCGATGCTCTTTGGCGAGCACGACTTCCTCGACCGCTTCGATGCCGCCGCCCACGCGGGCTTCAAGGGCGTCGAGTATATCGGCCCCTATGACCATGCGCCGGATGTCGTCGCGGCCAGGCTGAAGAAGAACGGGTTGACTCAGGTCCTGTTCAACCTGCCTGCCGGTGACTGGGCCAAGGGCGAGCGCGGCATCGCGATCCTGCCCGACCGCATCCCGGAGTTCCGGCAAGGCATTGCCAAGGTCGTCACCTATGCGCACGCGCTGGGCTGCGGGCAGGTCAATTGCCTCGCCGGCATCGCGCCGCAGGGCGTTGATCGCTCCGTGCTGGAAGACGTCTTCGCCGAAAATCTGGCTTTCGCGGCCGAAAAGCTGGAGCAGGCCGGCATCCGGCTGCTGATCGAGCCGATCAACACCCGCGACATTCCGGGCTTCTTCCTGAATTACTCGGATCAGGCCCTGGCGCTGATCGACCGCGTCGGCTCGAAGAACCTGTTCCTGCAATACGACATCTATCACATGCAGATCATGGAGGGGGATCTCGCCCGTACCATTGAGGCAAACCTCAACCGTATCGCGCATATCCAGCTTGCGGACAATCCCGGCCGTCATGAGCCGGGGACGGGCGAGATCAATTTTCCCTTCCTGTATAACCACATCGACCGCATCGGCTATTCCGGTTGGGTTGGGGCGGAATACAAGCCGAAGGGCGGAACGGAAGCGGGGCTCGGGTGGTTTCAGGACGCGGCCGGGCAGGGGAGTGTGGCGGCGTAGTGGCCGGGATGTAGCAACTGAGATCGCATTCCTTCGCGCCCCCCTTTGGCCTGCCGGCCATCTCCCCCACAGGTGGGGAGATCGGCAGTTCCGGCGCCGGCTTTTAACTTTCCCAGCCTCGAAAATTGGCGAAAGCGGCGGTGACATCCAATCTCCCTCCTTGTGGGGGAGATGGCCGGCAGGCCAGAGGGGGCGCGCAGGAACGCCGCCTTGACAAGAAATGGAGAACAACCATGGAAACCATCGGCTTCATCGGGCTCGGCATCATGGGCGCGCCGATGGCGGGGCATCTGCTTGATGCCGGCTATCAAGTCTTCGCCAGCGACCACCGCTCGAAACCGCCGGCCGATCTCATAGACAAGGGTCTGAAGATCGTCTCTGGCCACAGCGCCGTCGCGAAAACGGCCGACATCGTCATCACCATGGTTCCGGATACGCCGCAGGTGGCCGATGTGCTGTTCGGCGAAAATGGCGTCGCGTCCGGGCTGACAAGAGGCAAGCTGGTCATCGACATGAGCTCGATCTCGCCGATCGAGACCAAGGCCTTTGCAAAAAAGATCAACGACCTCGGCTGCGACTACCTCGACGCGCCGGTGTCGGGCGGCGAGGTCGGCGCCAAGGCGGCATCGCTGACCATCATGGTCGGCGGCGAGGAAAAAGCCTTCGAACGCGCCAGGCCTATCTTCGAGAAGTTGGGCAAGAACATCACCTTGGTCGGACCGAACGGCGTCGGCCAGACGACCAAGGTCGCCAATCAGATCGTCGTCGCGCTGACCATCGAGGCCGTCGCCGAAGCGCTTGTCTTTGCTTCAAAAGCCGGCGCCGACCCGGCCAAGGTCAGGCAGGCGCTGATGGGCGGGCTGGCCGCCTCGCGCATCCTGGAAGTGCATGGCGAGCGCATGATCAAGCGCAGCTTCGCGCCCGGCTTCCGCATCGAACTGCACCAGAAGGATCTCAATCTCGCGCTGGAAGGAGCAAAAGCGCTCGGCGTAGCACTACCCAACACCTCGACCACGCAGCAGCTATTCAACTCCTGTGCCGCCAATGGCGGCGCCAAGGAGGATCACTCGGCACTGGTGAGAGCGTTGGAGCGGATGGCGAATTTCGAAATTGGTTAGGGAACTTGCTGACCACTGGTCAATTTGAACTTGTCGATATCGGCAGCGATCCGCTTGAGGGCTAGAACAAGCATGCCGTTCTCGAAGGGTTCGTTAAGAGCTCCGTGAACCCACCGTTCACCGGCCAAGTTGCTGACGACCCGATAGTGAATTTCAGTAACATCCATGGCAGTCAAGGCTTCGGAATTGTCCGGCAGCCAAGTCTTCCGACCGGCGTTGACGTCGAGGAATTCTCGAAAGTCGGCTGGATTCTCAAGGTTGTAGACTAGCCGCATTACGCTATCTCTCGCCGCGTGGTAGCGGCCATTCGCCTCGTCGTAGAACTCCAATGGAGTGAGTGTTCTCAATGTGCCGATTGTACTCGCAAGAAGCGCGAGCCATTCACCCTCGTTTGAGAACGTTTCGAACATACCGGTCGCTCGTTCAATCCGCCGCTAGAAACTTCCGCGCCGCATAAAGGCTCACCGCCGCGGCATTCGACACGTTGAGGGAGTGGATGGCGCCGGGCATGTCGAGCCGGGCGAGCGTCGTCACCGTCTCGCGCGTTTTCTGGCGCAGGCCCTTGCCTTCGGCGCCCAGCACCAATGCGATCTTCTCTCCCGAAAAACTCGTTTCGAGTTCTGCCGGACCGTCCGAATCCAGCCCGATGGTCTGGAAGCCGGCCTCGTGCAGCTGCCCCAGCGCATCGGCGAGGTTCTTCACCTCGATCTGATCGATGTGTTCGAGCGCGCCGGAGGCCGACTTCGCCAGTACGCCGGATTCCTGCGGGCTGTGGCGCGCCGTGGTGATCAGTGCGCCGGCGCCGAAGGCCACTGCCGAGCGCAGGATCGCGCCGACATTGTGCGGATCGGTGATCTGGTCGAGCACCAGTACCAGCTTGGCGTCGCCAAGCGCATCGAGCCGCTTCGGTTTCAGCGGCTCGGCCTCGATCAGCACGCCCTGGTGCACGGCATCGGAGCCGGTGACCTTGTCGATGTCCCTGGGTTCGACCAGTTCCGCCTTGAAGGGCAAAGCGCCGAGATCGGCGATTGCCAGTCGCTCGGCAGCGTTGCGCGTCACCAGCATCTTCTTGATTTTGCGGCGCGGATTGTCGAGTGCTGCCCGCACCGTGTGCAGCCCGTAGAGCCGCACCAGGCCATCCGCCGGGTTCTCGCCGGGCGGCACCGGCTGGCGCGGCCTGAACGCCGGCGCGCCGCCGCTCTTCTCGTCGCGATGCGCCCGGCGCAGCTTGGCGTAGTGGGTATCTTTCGGGGTCTTGGATTTGTTATCGTTGCTCATGGCCGGCTTCTATAGCTGTGTCGTCCCGCCATGGATACAGCCGCATAAGCTGCTTGTCGGGCGAGGTGCGAAATTCAGCGCTTTTTGCCGGGCTGTTGCGGTTGACAGTTTTGGGCGCTGCCGCCATAAGGCGCTTCGCGGAAGGGCTGCTTTGGCAGCCGCAACGCGTCGATGCCTCGTTGCATGGCTCCGGCGGCAGACTGGAGAGGTGCCCGAGTGGTTAAAGGGGACGGACTGTAAATCCGTTGGCTATGCCTACGTTGGTTCAAATCCAACCCTCTCCACCACTGCCGGCCCGGAAGCCCTGAAACGCAGAGCGAGCGTCGGAGCGGATCCGATGCTTGACTAAAAGGCGCGGGTATAGCTCAGTGGTAGAGCAGCAGCCTTCCAAGCTGAATATGCGGGTTCGATTCCCGCTACCCGCTCCAGATTTCCCCCAGCCGCGGCGCACCTCCCGCACGATCCCGAAGCAGGCAGCGCCAAGAGAAGCGCTTTGCCGATAATTCAAGGTTGCGCGTCCAAACGGGCGCGCATCTTAATCTGTATTATCGATGTCCCGAACCACAGGCGGCGCTGGGCGACAGGCGTCAGCTCGCGAATTTGCTGAATATGGACGCGAGCTGGTTCTGCTGCGGCACTTGCCCGTTCGGCGTCAGCTGGTCGACAAGCCCGGGCAAGGCCGCGGACAATTGCTGGAGCAATTCCTGCTGGTTCAGACCCGTCCTTTGCGCGATCTCCTGGATGATCTGCGGGCCGAGGGCACTGCCCAGATCGTTGGGGTTGATCGGCTGGTTCTGACCGGTGTCGACCCACGAATTGGCGACGTTGCCGTGGCCGGCGTCCTTCAGTTTGTCGAGCAGGCCGCCCAGACCGCCGAGCAGTCCGCCGTCGGTGGATGCGGTTGTATCAGGCGGGACGGGGGCAGGGCTCTGCACCGCCTCCGGCTGGGCGGAACTTCCACCGCTCAGCATTTTTCCCACCAAAAGTGCGCCGAGCGCGATCATCAGCGGTTTGGCGACGTTGCCGCCGGGAACGGCATTGTCAAACAGTCCCATTGTGGATCTCCATGTCAAATTGCCCGTCCGTCTTCGACAATGACGCATTCATCGCGAATTTCAAGCCGGTTTGAGCTTTCCGTAATCATGATTTTCAAGTTGGCTTGAGCTTTGCTTAATAATGTGGAAGTAATCGGGTGCGGGGAACGGAGAGGAAAAATGTCAATATTAAGCTGGATTATTCTCGGCGTCATCGCCGGCTTCATTGGCAGCAAGATCGTCAATAAAAGCGGGCAAGGCCTTGTGCTCGACATCGTGCTCGGGATTGTCGGGGCTATCGTCGGCGGGCTCATCTTCAGCGCGTTTGGCGCGTCGGGCGTTACCGGGCTCAACATCTATAGCCTGATCGTAGCCGTGGTCGGTGCCGTGGTTGTCCTGTGGGCTTATCACCAGTTCAGCGGCAAGAGGGCACTCTAGAAGCCGTTCGGCAGTTGCGTCGGCATTCACCCGAATGCCGACCGCTACTCGCCGGCATCTCCGGTGACCGCGTGTTCTTCATATTGCGGCAGATCGTCGGTGATGGTGAACCACTTCGCCTTGGAGCCGACGAAGATGTGCTGTGTCGGGCGGATGGTCGGCTCGTCGATGAGGGTTCCCATGGCGACATGCACGAAGGCACCGTCGCGGACCACCGAATAAAGCAACGAGCCGCAGGTCTTGCAGTGCGCGTTATGGCCGGTTTCGTCGCCGAAGATCATGAGATTGTCCTCGCCGCTCGCCAGGCTCAAACTGTCGCGCTCGATGCCGGCGAATGGCTTGAAGGCCGAGCCGGTGGTGCGCCGGCAGTTCGAGCAGTGGCAGTTCGCGGCATAGACGAACGCGTCCGCCACCGCGTACTGAACGGCGCCGCACAGGCACTTTCCGGCGAGCGTGCGATTGCGTGAATTCTGGTTGTCATCCGGGCTTGCCACGCGCTCCTCCCATTATGCAGGCCGATTTCAGTTTCAAGCGACGACCGTCAACCGGCGCTTGCGCTCGTCGAGCGAGACGATGGTCAACCCGCTGGCCACCACCAGCAGGATGCCGCAGATGGCCAGCGCATTCGGGAGCTGCCGGAATACCACCAGGCCTGAAATCACCGCCCAGACGGTAAAGCAATAGTAGAACGGCGCCACCACGCTGGTCGGCCCGACGCGATAGGCCATGAAGATGAAGAAGTGGCCGAAGATCAGGAACAGTCCGGCGCCGCCCATCAGCAGCAGGTGACGGGTCCCAGGCACCACCCACTGCTCGGAAACCAGATGCGCAACGCCGGCGCCCGCGAGCACCACAATCACCGCGGAAATAGCCACGACCATTCCCGGCACGTCGGCGGCGACCTTGCGTCCGGCCAGATCGCGCGCCGCGGACAGAGCCGCATTGCCTAGCGCCAGCAGGGCATAGACCGAAATCCCTTGCATCGTCGGTTGTGCCACCATCACCGCGCCGACAAAGCCGAGCCCGATCAGCGCCAGGCGCACCCCGCCGATCCGTTCGCCGAACAACATCGAGGAGCCGACCAGCATCAGCAAGGGCGTGATCTGCCCGAGCGCGGTCGAATCGGCGATCTGCATGTTGGCGAGCGCCACGACGTAGCAAAGGATAGCACCCAGTTCGAGCAGGTTCCTGCGCAAAACCTTCGCGTCCAGGATCAGCGGGATCTGCTTGCCATAGCCAAGCATGAACAGCAGCGGAATGCCCCACAATGTTGCCGCAGCGCCGCGCAGGAACAGCACCTCGTAGGGCGGCAGTCCCGCGGTTGCGAGCTTCATCATCGTGTCGTTGACGATGTAGGACCCGGTCGAAACGACCATGAACAGCGGGCCTCGTATGGCAGTCGGGATGAAATGCATCGGCCCACGAAATCAGACCGGCGCCAGGGCGGCAATGGGCCAGATCCGGCCGTAAATCCGTCAAAGCCGTCAGCCGCCGCCGTAACCATTCCATTTGCCCTTGTTCGTTCCTATATCCGCGCCACATTCTCCGAAACCGGATCACGCGTTCGGGCGGGCGAGCGCGCTCGGCGACAAGGCACTTGTGTTTTTCGGCCTTAGTCGCTAATCGCCCCGCATTCGACTGAACTGAAGGTCCAGGCCGTCCCCAGGCCGTCCAAGGAAAGAGACTATGGCAAAAGGTAAATTCGAGCGCACTAAGCCTCATGTGAACATTGGCACGATTGGTCACGTCGACCATGGCAAGACGTCGCTGACGGCGGCGATCACCAAGTATTTTGGCGAATACAAGCGCTACGACCAGATCGATGCGGCGCCCGAAGAGAAGGCGCGCGGCATCACCATTTCGACGGCGCATGTCGAATACGAGACCGCCAACCGCCACTATGCCCATGTCGACTGCCCCGGCCACGCCGACTATGTGAAGAACATGATCACCGGTGCTGCGCAGATGGACGGCGCGATCCTGGTGGTGTCGGCCGCCGACGGCCCGATGCCGCAGACCCGCGAGCACATCCTGCTCGCCCGCCAGGTCGGCGTGCCCTCGATCGTGGTGTTCTTGAACAAGGTCGACCAGGTCGACGACGCCGAGCTGCTCGAGCTGGTCGAGCTCGAGGTGCGTGAGCTTTTGACCAAGAACGAGTTCCCCGGCGACGACATTCCGATCGTCAAGGGTTCGGCGCTTGCCGCGCTTGAAGATAGCGACAAGAAGATCGGCGAGGACGCCATCCGCGAACTGATGGCTGCGGTCGATGCCTACATCCCGACACCGGTTCGTCCGCTCGACAAGCCGTTCCTGATGCCGATCGAGGACGTGTTCTCGATCTCGGGCCGCGGCACGGTGGTGACCGGCCGCGTCGAGCGCGGCGTCGTCAAGGTCGGCGAGGAGCTGGAGATCGTCGGCATCCGTCCGACCACCAAGACGACCTGCACGGGCGTCGAGATGTTCCGCAAGCTGCTCGACCAGGGCCAGGCCGGCGACAACATCGGCGCGCTGCTGCGCGGTGTCGACCGTGAAGGCGTCGAGCGCGGCCAGGTCCTGGCCAAGCCCGGCACCGTCAAGCCGCACAAGAAGTTCGTTGCCGAAGCCTACATCCTGACCAAGGACGAGGGCGGCCGCCACACGCCGTTCTTCACCAACTACCGCCCGCAGTTCTATTTCCGCACGACGGACGTGACCGGCATCGTGTCGCTGCCGGAAGGCACCGAGATGGTGATGCCGGGCGACAACATCACCGTCGATGTCGAGCTGATCGTGCCGATCGCCATGGAAGAGAAGCTGCGCTTCGCCATCCGTGAAGGCGGCCGCACCGTCGGTGCCGGCATCGTCGTCACCATCAAAGAGTAATCGCCGGCGCTGCCGGTTGAGATCGGATGCAAAAGGGCGGTCTTCGGGCCGCCCTTTTGATTCTGATATTCTGGCAATGGATTAACCGCATTGCTTCAAATCCTGTTGCAAGCGCCTCTGCCATAACTAGTATAGGTTGCATCGAGGGGGCTTGCCCGAATGGTTCCATGGCGCCGTTTGCATAGTCAGGCATGGTGGTCACTAGGGCTGATCTGCCTGGTGTCATTGCTCGTCATGGGCCACGCTGCCTTCGCAGCGGATGCAAAGAAATCCACGCCGGAAAAATCCTCGCCGGATCTCGGCCCGACAATGCGGTTCGTCGTCGTCCGCAGCAGCGCGCCGGGGTGCGAGCCGACCTGTCCGGAATGGATATCGGCGGAAGGCTCGATAGAAGCCGGCACGCCGGCCCTTTTCAAACGCACGCTGAAGCAGCTTGGCGGCCGAAAGCTGCCGATCGTCGTCGATTCCCCTGGCGGCAATGTCGAAGCGGCGCTGACACTTGGCCGCCTGATCCGCAAGAACAAGCTCGATATCGCCGTCGGCAAAAGCCGCTTCGTCGGCTGTCTGCCGGATATGAAGAATTGCAAGGAAAACGACGGCAAGGGCGCCCGTTATTTCGGCGATGCGTATGCCGACGGCGCCATCTGTAATTCCGCCTGTCCGTTGATGTTTTCCGGTGGCATCCGGCGCGTGGTCGGGGAATGGGCCTTTCTCGGCGTCCATCAGATCACCACGACCTATATCCGGACTAGATTGCTGTACCGCACCACCTACCGGATGGTGAAAGGCAAGAAGAAAATACTCAGCACCAGGGTCGTCAGCCGGAAGAACGCGGGCAGCTACAAGACCTACGAAATGAACAAGCCGCTGGAGCGGAAGCTGGCGGCCTATCTGAAGGAGATGGGCGTCGGCCTGGGCGTGCTCGAGACCATGAAAAGCACGCCGGCCAGCAGCATCCAGCAACTGGCTCCCTACGACATGCTGCAAATGAATCTCGTCACCAGCCTGGATGCCGTCGACCTGCTGACCGCGCCAACCCTATGCAACTCCGATCCGTTACCGGCGAGTTGCAGGGAAGTGCCGGCGCCGGCGAATATCGCGAAGCCGGCCGGCGAAGTGGTAGCGAACGCCGAGCCTGCACCTTCAGGGCTCGAAACCCCGCCGGCGAAGGAGGTCGCTGACATGCGTTTCGTCCTGGTCCGCGGCAGCAATCCGCTATGCAATCCCAATTGCCCGGAATGGATCTCGGCGGAAGGCACGATTACCGCTGACACGGCCGAAAAACTGCGCCAACTGCTTGACAGCGTCGGCGCCCGGCGCCTGCCCATCGTAGTCAGTTCGCCGGGTGGCGACGTGCTCGGTGCTTTGGCGGCCGGAAGGCTGATCCGCGAACGTAAACTCGACGTCGCCGTGGCGCGGACCGATTTCATTGGCTGCGAGCCGCGGCAGGCCGACTGCACGGCCGAAGACGGCGTCTACAACGGACTAACGGTCGATGCCGGCGGCGAGTGCGGCTCGGCCTGCCCGATCATGCTCGCCGGCGGTGTCAAACGCCTGGTCGGCCCGCGTGCACAGTTGAGCGTGCATTCGATGGGCTTCGAGCAGCGGGTCAAGGCCTATCTCGAGGACATGACTGTTGGACCCGGCATGTTTTCGGCGATGCAATCGGCGCAATACTCGCGCTACCGGCACCTTGAACCAGAGATGATGCTGAAAGTCGGGCTGACGACCGGGCCTGGGTCCGCGGACGAATTGACCGGGCCTGGCATCTGCAGATCGGAGCCAACGCCGGAGAACTGCCGCGAGATCTCGGGCGCCAAGGCTCAGGCCACCACGCCCGTGAAATCATAGGCCGGTCAAATCGTAAGACAGGCATGATAGCCGGGCCAACTGGCCATCGAGGCAGGTTGAGTGGCGCTCGATATTTCCGCTATCGTCCAGCGAAGACCAGCATGGGAGGGATCGCGAATGAGCCAGGATGTCCCGACGTTGTTCGAATGGGCCGGCGGGTCCGAAGCGCTGAACCGTCTGACCCAGACCTTCTACGACAGCGTCTCCCGGGACCCCATCGTCGGGCCAGTGTTCAAGCATATGTCGCCGGACCATCCCGCTCACGTCGCAGCCTTCATCGGCGAAGTCTTTGGCGGACCGAAAACCTACAGCGAGAAGCATGGCGGCCATCGCGAGATGGTGATGCATCATCTCGGCAAGCATCTGACCGAGGAGCAGCGCCGGCGCTGGATCAATCTTCTCGCCGACGCCGCCGACGAGATCGGGTTGCCTGACGATCCCGAGTTCCGCTCTGCCTTCATGGCCTATGTCGAATGGGGATCGCGGCTGGCCAAGATGAACTCCAACCTTGGCGAGACCTGCGATCCCGAGACGGAACCGATGCCGGCCTGGGGCTGGGGCGTGCCGGGCGGCCCCTACAAGCCGCCTTCGGGAAACTGACCGGGCGCGAATCGGTCGAATGCCCGGCCGCTAGGACCTCATTGGCGGGAAGCGGGTGGCGGTGAATGGTTCGGTCCGCCAGGTTGGAACGGTTTGAGGCCGCCGTCGCTGGCGGGGCCGCGCTGAAAAACCGGAGGCCGCGATGGGATCGGACAGCAAAGCAAATTCTGACAGCAACCGCGGATCCCGAAATCCGTTTGGCGTCATGGACGTCCCCACTCCCGACGACGAGGAGGTGTCGGCGTTCGCCGCCGGCGTGAAACTGGAGGGCGCTGCAAGCGATGAAAACGCCGAGGCCTGGGGCACCGAAAGCGGCCGCGACCGCAATGACACCATCGAAGGCAGCTGGTCCGGCCGATGGAACGGCGGTGGCGATCCCACAATTCCGGGTGATAGCAAGGATAAATGGAAGTCTGGCCGGGGCGAGGTGAAGACAGCGGGAGAGAGAGTTTACCTGCTGTTCGATTGGCATGATGGCGTGCGCAAGGGGCTCATCGATGCGCGGCGCGAGGGTGCTAAAGGGCTGGTGGGAAAATATATCAATCTGACCGACCCAGAAATCCTGCGTCCCTGGGTCGGCTTGATCGTCAGCAATCGACGGGTCGACGGGAAATGGCCGGGAGGACGCCTGGACTTTCGAAGATGAAGGCCGGGCAGCGCACGTCGCTCTTTACAGAGCGCGCGGAAGCTTTTAGGAAGCGCCTGCTGCGCCGACATGCGCATACGGGCATAGCTCAGTTGGTAGAGCGGCGGTCTCCAAAACCGCAGGTCGTAGGTTCGAGCCCTGCTGCCCGTGCCATTCTTTGAATGGATGCCTAAAACGATTCTTTTGCAGTGCGGCCTTTGAAAATCGGCTTGTGACTTGCCATATAGCATAAGTTGCGGCATAAGGGCCGCATAGCCGGGACGGGACGACTGGATGGTTCCGAGGCGGCGTTTGGCCATAAAGCGGACACTTGCCACTTGCGTGGATCAAGAATCGGTTTTATGTAGACGAGACAGACACGCGACGCGTGGAGCTGGGAAGCCGGCTTTACGCGTCTGATTTGCATGGGCGAAATGATTGCGCTGATTCGGCGCGAACGCACGCTCAAGCGGCACGTCCCGGCCAGCGGGATCATCCAGGAGACCCGGCCAACGGGTCTTGCAGACAGAGCGGCATATGGCTTCGAAAACCACAAATCCCTTCACCTTTCTCCAGCAGGTTCGCGCGGAGACCGCCAAGGTCACTTGGCCGTCGCGGCGCGAAACGATGATCTCGACGGTGATGGTCCTTGTGTTCGCGGTCATCGCGATGATCTTTTTCTTTACCGCAGACGTGGCCATGGGCTTTGCGGTCGAAAAAATCCTCGGCCTCGGACAGTAAGTCCGGCGATTACGGAGAAGTCTTGAAATGACCGCGCGGTGGTACATCGTCCACGCCTACTCGAACTTTGAAAAGAAGGTCGCCGAGGACATCGAGAACAAGGCCAAGCAGAAGGGCCTGTCCGCCGACATCGAGCAGATCGTGGTGCCGACCGAAAAGGTCGTCGAGATCCGCCGCGGCCGCAAGGTCGATGCCGAGCGCAAGTTCTTTCCGGGCTATGTGCTGCTGAAGGCCAATCTGACCGACGCCGTGTTCTCGCTCGTCAAGAACACGCCGAAGGTCACCGGTTTCCTGGGCGACTCCAAGCCGGTGCCGATCACCGAAGCCGAGGCCCAGCGTATCCTGAACCAGGTTCAGGAGGGCGTCGAGCGGCCGAAGCCGTCGGTGACGTTCGAGATCGGCGAAGCGATCCGCGTTTCGGATGGACCATTCGCGTCCTTCAACGGTTTCGTCCAGGAAGTGGACGAGGAGCGGGCGCGGCTCAAGGTGGAAGTTTCGATCTTCGGGCGCGCTGTGCCGGTCGATCTGGAATTCGGACAGGTCGAGAAGGGCTGATCCGAAGTCCCTGCAGCGGTTTCGGCGGCAGGGAAGGCGGCGCGGAGATCGCGCGGCCAAAAACGGGTGGGAGGCGAATGCGGCTTTAGCCGGCCGCGCGGACCGCACCACCAGACTGCAACCGCCGGCAAGACCGGCATGAGAAAAGGCAGGAAGAGAGATGGCTAAGAAAATTGCAGGCCAGCTCAAGCTCCAGGTTTCCGCGGGATCGGCCACGCCGTCGCCCCCGATCGGCCCGGCGCTTGGTCAGCGTGGCATCAACATCATGGAGTTCTGCAAGGCGTTCAACGCGCAGACCCAGGAAATGGAAAAAGGCTCGCCGGTTCCGGTCGTCATCACCTACTACCAGGACAAGTCGTTCACCTTCGTCATGAAGACGCCGCCGGTGAGCTACTTCCTGAAGAAGGCCGCGAACCTGAAGTCGGGCTCGAAGGAGCCGGGCAAGGTCAAGGCCGGCACGATCGGCCGTGACAAGGTGCGCGCCATCGCCGAGCAGAAGATGAAGGATCTGAACGCAAACGACGTCGAGGCGGCCATGCGCATGGTCGAGGGCTCCGCCCGCTCGATGGGTCTGGAAGTGGTGGGCTGAGATCATGGCAAAGATTGCAAAGCGTGTATCGAAGACCCGCGAAGGCATCGATCCCAACAAGGCTTACGCTTTGGGTGAGGCGCTGAAGCTGCTCAAGGATCGCTCCTCGGTGAAATTCGACGAGACGATCGAAGTCGCGATGAACCTCGGCGTCGACCCGCGCCATGCCGACCAGATGGTCCGCGGCGTGGTCAACCTGCCGAACGGCACCGGCCGCAGCGTTCGCGTCGCCGTCTTCGCGCGTGGCGACAAGGCCGAGGAAGCCAAGGCTGCCGGCGCCGACATCGTCGGAGCCGAAGATCTGGTCGACATCGTCCAGAAGGGCACGATCGACTTCGACCGCTGCATCGCCACGCCGGACATGATGCCGCTGGTCGGCCGTCTCGGCAAGGTGCTCGGTCCGCGCGGCATGATGCCGAACCCGAAGGTCGGCACCGTAACCACCGACGTTACCGCCGCCGTCAAGGCATCGAAGGGCGGCGCCGTCGAGTTCCGCGTCGAGAAGGCCGGCATCGTTCATGCCGGTGTCGGCAAGGTCTCGTTCGACGTCAAGGCGCTGGAAGAAAACGTCCGCGCCTTCGCTGATGCGGTGACCAGGGCAAAGCCGGCTGGTGCCAAGGGCAACTACGTCAAGAAGGTGTCGGTCACCTCGACGATGGGCCCGGGCCTCAAGCTCGACGTCTCGACGCTCGCTGCGTCCTGATACGAACAATTGGATCGGCCGCTAAAACGCTGATCCGTGAAAGAATTCCGGGCCTCCGACCTGTCGGCGGCCCGGTACCGGAAGTCGAAAGGCTTCCGGACATCCTGTCCGAGATTGCAGGCGGCCCCCAAGCCTTAGGTGATGTGGGCCTTAATTCATGTGGGCCTGCATGAGACGGGTGAAGACCGGACAAAGGAGCCACAAGCTCCAATGAAAGGTTCGAACCGTGTTTGCCTTTTGTCTGCGCACCGTCCGGCTTGCCGGCAGGTGTGGCGAAAGGGGGCAGGATCCTCGAGCGTCGTTCGGGAGATCCGTTACTGGATGGCCCGGCCGGCAAAAGGCAACCCGACGCCTGTCCTTCGTAGAGGGCAGGGGTCAACTGGAGATAGGCAGTGGACAGAGCGGAAAAACGCGAACTCGTCACGGGCCTGAATGATGCGTTTTCAAGCGCGGGTTCAGTCGTCGTGGCCCACTACGCCGGTATCACCGTCGCGCAAATGAACGACCTTCGGTCGAAAATGCGCGCCGCCGGTGGCACCGTCAAAGTCGCGAAGAACCGTCTCGCCAAAATCGCTCTTCAGGGCACGGACTCCGCATCGATCATCGAGCTGTTCAAGGGACAGACGCTGATCGCCTATTCGGAGGATCCGATTGCGGCGCCGAAGGTCGCGTCCGATTTCGCCAAGGGAAATGACAAGCTCGTCATTCTCGGCGGCGCAATGGGCACTACCTCGCTCAATGCCGACGGTGTGAAGGCACTCGCCACACTTCCGTCGCTCGATGAGCTGCGCGCCAGGCTGGTTGGCATGATCGCCACGCCGGCAACCCGGATCGCCCAGATCGTCAATGCGCCTGCGGCTTCGGTCGCGCGCGTCATCGGCGCTTACGCCCGGAAGGACGAGGCGGCATGAGGCCGTTCCTCGCTATCACAAACACACGTTCGAACCTTATGAAGGAACATTGCAATGGCTGATCTGGCAAAGATCGTAGACGACCTTTCGAAGCTGACCGTCCTCGAGGCGGCCGAGCTGTCGAAGCTTCTTGAAGAAAAGTGGGGCGTTTCCGCCGCTGCTCCGGTGGCGGTTGCCGCTGCCGGCGGCGCTGCGGCCGCTGCTGCTCCGGTCGAGGAAAAGACGGAATTCGACGTCGTCCTCACCGAGGCAGGCGCTCAGAAGATCAACGTCATCAAGGAAGTTCGCGCCATCACCGGTCTTGGCCTCAAGGAAGCCAAGGACCTGGTCGAGGCGGCTCCGAAGCCGGTCAAGGAAGCCGTTTCCAAGGCCGACGCGGACAAGTTCAAGGCCCAGCTGGAAGCAGCCGGCGCCAAGGTTGAACTGAAGTAAGCGTTGAGTACCGGCGGACGGCGTCGCGCCGTCAGCCACTCCTTTCGCGTCGAAGGGAGGCTGCGTAACGCGAAGAGTGCGAAAACCTCTTTCCTGAGGGCCGCAAACCGGCCTTCAGGAAACGGGTTTTCTCCCGTTTCTGGCCCACCGCCATTTGGCGGCGGGTGAAAAGACAAGAAGCCGCCGACAGGCGGCGGGCAACAAGACAGGGCCGCCAAGGTGGCCCGAGATGCAAGGCGAGCCGCGGCGAGGCTCGTCCCGAGAATTGAGCTAAGGAGCGACGATGGCCCAGACCCAGACTTTTAATGGCCGCAGACGCGTACGCAAGTTTTTCGGAAAGATCCCGGAAGTTGCGGAGATGCCGAACCTGATCGAGGTTCAGAAGGCATCCTATGACCAGTTCCTGATGGTGGAGGAGCCCAAGGGTGGGCGTCCTGACGAGGGGCTGCAGGCAGTTTTCAAGTCGGTCTTCCCGATTTCCGATTTTTCCGGCTCCTCGATGCTGGAATTCGTGAAGTATGAGTTCGAGGGACCGAAATTCGACGTTGACGAATGCCGTCAGCGCGACCTGACCTATGCGGCGCCGCTCAAGGTGACGCTGCGCCTCATCGTGTTCGATATCGACGAGGATACCGGCGCCAAGTCGATCAAGGACATCAAGGAGCAGGACGTCTACATGGGCGACATGCCGCTCATGACCTTGAACGGCACCTTCATCGTCAACGGCACCGAGCGCGTCATCGTCTCGCAGATGCACCGTTCGCCGGGCGTTTTCTTCGACCATGACAAGGGCAAGTCGCACTCGTCCGGCAAGCTTCTGTTTGCCGCGCGTGTCATTCCCTATCGCGGCTCGTGGCTCGACATCGAGTTCGACAGCAAGGACGTCGTGCACGCCCGCATCGACCGCCGCCGCAAGATTCCGGTGACGTCGCTGCTGATGGCGCTCGGCATGGACGGCGAAGAGATCCTGTCGACCTTCTACAACAAGATCATCTATAAGCGTGCCGGCGACCATTGGCGCATCCCGTTCAACGTCGAGCGTTTCCGCGGCCTCAAGGCCGTTGGTGACCTGGTCGACGCCGACACCGGCGAAGTCGTCGTCGAGGCCGGCAAGAAGATCACTGCCCGCCAGGCCAGGGCGCTTGGCGAGAAGGGTCTCAAGGCGATCAAGGCGACCGACGAGGATCTGCTCGGCAACTATCTTGCCGAGGATATCGTCAACTACGCGACCGGCGAGATCTTCCTCGAAGCCGGCGACGAGATCGACGAAAAGACGCTGAAAGTGCTGCTCGGCACCGGCGAGGACGAGATCAAGGTCCTCGACATCGACCACGTCAATGTCGGCGCCTATATCCGCAACACGCTCAACGTCGACAAGAACGAGAGCCGCCAGGACGCGCTGTTCGACATCTACCGCGTGATGCGCCCCGGCGAGCCGCCGACGCTCGAAACCGCCGAAGCCATGTTCAACTCGCTGTTCTTCGACAGCGAGCGCTATGATCTGTCGGCCGTCGGCCGCGTCAAGATGAACATGCGCCTCGAGCTCAAGGCCGAGGATACCGTGCGCGTGCTGCGCAAGGACGACATCCTGGCCGTGGTCAAGACGCTGGTCGAACTGCGCGACGGCAAGGGCGAGATCGACGACATCGACAATCTCGGCAACCGCCGCGTGCGCTCGGTCGGCGAGCTGATGGAGAACCAGTACCGCGTCGGCCTGCTGCGCATGGAGCGCGCGATCAAGGAGCGTATGTCCTCGATCGAGATCGATACGGTGATGCCGCAGGACCTGATCAACGCCAAGCCGGCGGCTGCCGCCGTGCGCGAGTTCTTCGGTTCCTCGCAGCTGTCGCAGTTCATGGATCAGACCAACCCGCTGTCGGAGATCACCCACAAGCGCCGTCTTTCGGCGCTTGGACCGGGCGGTCTGACCCGCGAGCGTGCCGGTTTCGAAGTGCGCGACGTGCACCCGACGCATTACGGCCGCATCTGCCCGATCGAGACGCCGGAAGGCCCGAATATCGGCCTGATCAACTCGCTTGCGACCTTCGCGCGCGTCAACAAATACGGCTTCATCGAGAGCCCGTACCGCAAGATCGTCAACGGCAAGCTGACCAATGAGGTCGTTTACCTTTCGGCAATGGAAGAGGCCAAGCACCACGTCGCGCAGGCCAATGCCGAGCTCGACAAGAATGGTCATTTCGTCGACGAATTCGTCATTTGCCGCAACGCCGGCGAAGTGATGATGGCGCCGCGCGAAAACGTCGATCTGATGGACGTGTCGCCGAAGCAGATGGTTTCGGTGGCCGCGGCCCTGATCCCGTTCCTCGAGAACGACGACGCCAACCGCGCGCTGATGGGCTCGAACATGCAGCGTCAGGCCGTGCCGCTGGTGCGCGCCGAAGCGCCGTTCGTCGGCACCGGCATGGAGCCGATCGTCGCCCGTGACTCGGGCGCCGCAATCGGCGCCCGCCGCGGCGGCATCGTCGACCAGGTGGACGCGACGCGTATCGTCATCCGCGCCACGGAAGACCTCGATCCCGGCAAGTCCGGCGTCGACATCTACCGGCTGATGAAGTTCCAGCGTTCGAACCAGAACACCTGCATCAACCAGCGTCCGCTGGTGCGCATGGGCGACCGGGTCAACAAGGGCGACATCATTGCCGACGGCCCGTCGACCGAGCTCGGTGATCTGGCCCTCGGCCGCAACGTGCTGGTCGCGTTCATGCCGTGGAACGGCTACAACTACGAGGATTCCATCCTCTTGTCCGAGCGCATCGTCGCCGACGACGTCTTCACCTCGATCCACATCGAGGAGTTCGAAGTCATGGCCCGCGACACCAAGCTCGGGCCGGAGGAGATCACGCGCGACATCCCGAACGTCTCGGAAGAAGCACTGAAGAACCTCGATGAGGCCGGCATCGTCTACATCGGTGCGGAAGTGCAGCCGGGCGACATTCTGGTCGGCAAGATCACGCCGAAGGGCGAAAGCCCGATGACGCCGGAAGAAAAGCTGCTGCGCGCCATCTTCGGTGAAAAGGCCTCGGACGTGCGTGACACGTCGATGCGCATGCCTCCGGGAACCTTCGGCACCGTCGTCGAAGTGCGTGTCTTCAACCGCCACGGCGTCGAGAAGGACGAGCGCGCCATGGCGATCGAGCGCGAGGAGATCGAACGCCTCGCCAAGGACCGCGACGACGAGCAGGCGATCCTTGACCGTAACGTCTATTCGCGCCTTTCCGACGTTCTCGTCGGCAAGGAGGCGATTGCCGGGCCGAAGGGCTTCAAGAAGGGCTCGAAGCTGTCGAAGGACACGCTCGACGAGTATCCGCGTTCGCAGTGGTGGCAGTTTGCCGTGGAGAACGAAAAGCTCCAGAGCGAACTGGAAGCCCTGCGTGGCCAGTACGACGATTCCAAGAAGGCGCTCGAGCAGCGCTTCATGGACAAGGTCGAGAAGGTGCAGCGCGGCGACGAGATGCCTCCGGGCGTCATGAAGATGGTCAAGGTCTTCGTGGCCGTGAAGCGCAAGATGCAGCCCGGCGACAAGATGGCCGGCCGGCACGGCAACAAGGGTGTCGTGTCGCGGATCGTTCCGGTCGAGGACATGCCTTTCCTCGAGGACGGCACGCATGCCGATATCGTGCTCAACCCGCTGGGTGTGCCGTCGCGCATGAATGTCGGCCAGATCCTGGAGACGCATCTGGGCTGGGCCTGCGCCGGAATGGGCAGGAAGATCGGCGATCTGATCGACGCGTACAAGACGGCGGGCGACATCAAGCCGCTGCGCAAGACGCTCGAGAGCTTCATGCCGGCCAACGACCGCAACGAGCCGGTCCGCGAATATGACGACGAGAGCATCGTTCGCCTCAGCGAGCAGATGCGCCGCGGCGTCTCCATCGCGACACCGGTGTTCGACGGCGCGCACGAGGCCGACATCAACATCATGCTGGAGCAGGCGGGCCTGCATACCAGCGGTCAGTCGCAGCTCTATGACGGACGCACCGGCGAACCGTTCGATCGCAAAGTGACGATGGGCTATATATATATGCTCAAGCTTCACCACCTTGTGGACGACAAGATCCACGCGCGTTCGATCGGACCGTACTCGCTCGTTACCCAGCAGCCGCTGGGCGGCAAGGCGCAGTTCGGTGGCCAGCGCTTCGGCGAGATGGAGGTCTGGGCGCTCGAAGCGTACGGCGCCGCCTACACGCTGCAGGAGATGCTGACGGTGAAGTCGGACGACGTCGCCGGCCGCACCAAGGTCTACGAGGCGATCGTCAGAGGCGACGACACCTTCGAGGCCGGCATCCCCGAGAGCTTCAACGTTCTCGTCAAGGAAATGCGGTCTCTCGGCCTCAATGTCGAGCTGGAGAACACCAAGCTCGACGACAACCCGATCCGGCTGCCCGACGCGGCCGAATAAGCAAGACGCTCGGTCGCGGGAGAGGGCTCTCGCGACCGGGGCGCACCCAAATTCTTCGGCCGATGGCCGATCAAGTCGGCGGGCGTTTGGCCCGCGCTAGATGCAAGGGGTTTTCGAGGACCCCGAAAAGGAGAACGGCATGAACCAAGAGGTCATGAATCTCTTCAATCCCCAGGCGCCCGCGCAGGTGTTCGATTCCATCCGGATCTCGCTTGCCAGCCCTGAGAAGATTCTGTCCTGGTCGTTCGGCGAGATCAAGAAGCCGGAGACCATCAACTACCGCACCTTCAAGCCGGAGCGTGACGGCCTGTTCTGCGCGCGCATTTTTGGTCCGATCAAGGACTATGAGTGCCTGTGCGGCAAGTACAAGCGCATGAAGTACAAGGGCGTCATCTGCGAGAAGTGCGGCGTCGAAGTCACGCTGTCGCGCGTCCGCCGCGAGCGCATGGGCCATATCGAGCTGGCGGCACCGGTCGCCCACATCTGGTTCCTGAAGTCGCTGCCGTCGCGCATCGGCACGCTGCTCGACATGACGCTGAAGGACATTGAGCGCGTCCTCTACTTCGAGAACTACATCGTCACCGAACCCGGCCTCACCGCGCTGAAGGAGCACCAGCTGCTCAGCGAGGAAGAGTACATGATGGCCGTCGACGAATATGGCGAGGATTCGTTCACCGCGATGATCGGCGCCGAGGCGATCCACGACCTTCTGGCCGGCATGGACCTGGAGAAGATCGCCGGCGATTTGCGTTCGGAGCTGGCTTCGACCACCTCCGAGCTCAAGCAGAAGAAGTACCTGAAGCGGCTCAAGGTCGTCGAGAACTTCATGGAATCCGGTAACCGTCCGGAATGGATGATCATGAAGGTGGTTCCGGTGATTCCGCCGGACCTGCGTCCGCTTGTCCCGCTGGACGGCGGCCGTTTCGCCACGTCGGATCTGAACGATCTCTATCGCCGCGTCATCAACCGCAACAACCGCTTGAAGCGGCTGATCGAGCTGCGCGCGCCCGGCATCATCGTGCGTAATGAAAAGCGCATGCTGCAGGAAGCCGTCGATGCGCTGTTCGACAACGGCCGCCGCGGCCGCGTCATCACCGGCGCCAACAAGCGTCCGCTGAAGTCGCTGTCCGACATGCTGAAGGGCAAGCAGGGCCGGTTCCGCCAGAACCTGCTCGGCAAGCGCGTCGACTATTCCGGCCGCTCGGTCATCGTCACCGGTCCGGAGCTCAAGCTGCACCAGTGCGGCCTGCCGAAGAAGATGGCGCTCGAGCTGTTCAAGCCCTTCATCTACGCCCGTCTCGACGCCAAGGGTTACTCCTCGACCGTCAAGCAGGCGAAGAAGCTGGTCGAGAAGGAGCGTCCGGAGGTCTGGGATATCCTCGACGAGGTCATCCGCGAGCATCCGGTGCTTTTGAACCGCGCACCGACGCTGCACCGCCTCGGCATCCAGGCGTTCGAGCCGATCCTGATCGAAGGCAAGGCGATCCAGCTTCATCCGCTGGTCTGCACGGCCTTCAACGCCGACTTCGACGGCGACCAGATGGCGGTCCACGTGCCGCTGTCGCTGGAAGCGCAGCTCGAAGCCCGCGTGCTGATGATGTCGACCAACAACATCCTGCACCCGGCTTCCGGCGCGCCGATCATCGTGCCGTCGCAGGACATGGTTCTCGGTCTCTACTATCTCTCGATCGTCAACCAGAACGAGCCGGGGGAGGGCATGGTGTTTGCCGACATGGGCGAGCTCCAGCACGCGCTCGAGACCAAGGCGGTGACGCTGCATGCCAAGATCAAGGGGCGCTTCCGCACGGTCGACGCCGACGGCAAGGTCGTGTCGAAGATCTACGACACCACGCCTGGCCGCATGATCATCGGCGAGCTTCTGCCGAAGAACCACAACGTGCCGTACGAGACCGCCAACCAGGAGATGACCAAGAAGAACATCTCCAAGATGATCGACACCGTCTACCGCCATTGCGGTCAGAAGGAGACGGTCATTTTCTGCGATCGCATCATGGCTCTCGGCTTCAGCCACGCCTGCCGTGCCGGCATTTCGTTCGGCAAGGACGATATGTTGATTCCGGACGCCAAGATCAAGCTGGTGTCCGACACCGAGGCTTTGGCCAAGGAGTACGAGCAGCAGTACAATGACGGCCTGATCACCCAGGGCGAGAAGTACAACAAGGTCGTCGACGCCTGGGCCAAGTGCTCGGAAAAGGTCGCCGACGAAATGATGGCCCGCATCAAGGCGGTCGAGTTCGAGGACAACGGCCGTCAGAAGCCGATGAACTCGATCTACATGATGTCGCACTCCGGTGCGCGCGGCTCGCCCACCCAGATGCGCCAGCTCGCCGGCATGCGCGGCCTGATGGCCAAGCCCAGCGGTGAAATCATCGAGACGCCGATCATCTCGAACTTCAAGGAAGGCCTCACCGTGCTCGAATACTTCAACTCGACCCACGGCGCTCGCAAGGGTCTGGCCGACACCGCCTTGAAGACGGCGAACTCGGGTTACCTGACGCGTCGTCTCGTCGACGTGGCGCAGGACTGCATCGTCAACTCGCTCGACTGCGGCACCGACAAGGGCCTCACCATGCAGCCGATCGTCGATGCCGGTCAGGTCGTCGCGTCGGTTGGCCAGCGCGTTCTCGGCCGTACCTCGCTCGACGACATCACCCACCCGGTCACCGGCGAGGTTCTGGTCAAGGCCGGAACGCTGATGGACGAGCGGGACGTGGAACTGATCGAAAAGGCCGGCGTGCAGTCGGTCCGCATCCGTTCGGCGCTGACCTGCGAGGTCAGGGTCGGCGTCTGCGCGGTCTGCTACGGACGCGATCTGGCCCGCGGCACTCCCGTCAACCAGGGCGAGGCTGTCGGCGTCATCGCGGCGCAGTCGATCGGCGAGCCGGGCACCCAGCTCACCATGCGTACCTTCCACATGGGCGGCACGGCGCAGGTGGTGGATTCCTCCTTCCTTGAAGCCTCCTATGAGGGCAAGGTCGAGATCCGCAACCGCAACGTGGTGCGCAACTCCGACGGCCAGCTGATGGTCATGGGCCGCAACATGGCGGTGCTGATCCTCGACGAAGCCGGCAAGGAACGCGCCACGCACCGCGTCACCTACGGTTCGCGCATCTTCGTCGACGATGGCGACAAGGTTAAGCGCGGCCAGCGTATCGCCGAGTGGGATCCCTATACCCGCCCGGTCCTCACCGAAATCGAGGGCAGGGTGTCGTACGAGGATCTGGTCGACGGCATTTCCGTTCAGGAAACGGCCGACGAATCGACCGGCATCACCAAGCGTGAGGTCATCGACTGGCGCTCGACGCCACGCGGCAACGACCTCAAGCCGGCGATTGCCATCCAGGACGCCAAGGGCAAGGTCGGCAAGCTGTCGAAGGGCGGCGACGCCCGCTTCCTGCTCTCGGTCGAGGCCATTCTTTCGGTCGAGCCGGGCGCACAGGTTCGCCCCGGCGACGTGCTGGCGCGTATTCCGATGGAAAGCGCCAAGACCAAGGACATCACCGGTGGTCTGCCGCGTGTGGCCGAACTGTTCGAAGCACGCCGTCCGAAGGATCACGCCATCATCGCCGAGATCGATGGCACGATCCGCTTCGGCCGCGACTACAAGAACAAGCGCCGTATCATCATCGAGCCGCATGACTCGACGCTTGAGCCGGTCGAATACCTGATCCCGAAGGGCAAGCCGTTCCATCTCCAGGACGGCGACGTCATCGAGAAGGGCGACTACATCCTCGACGGCAATCCGGCGCCGCACGACATCCTGGCGATCAAGGGCGTGGAGGCGCTTGCCTCCTACCTCGTCAACGAGATCCAGGAGGTCTACCGCCTGCAGGGCGTGTCGATCAACGACAAGCACATCGAGGTGATCGTTCGCCAGATGCTGCAGAAGGTCGAGATCACCACGCAGGGCGATTCGACCTACATTCCGGGCGACCACGTCGACGTGATCGAGCTGGAAGAGGTCAACGAGCGCCTGGTCGAGGAAGGCAAGAAGCCGGCCGAAGGCCAACCGGTGCTGCTCGGCATCACCAAGGCCTCGCTGCAGACGCCGTCCTTCATCTCGGCCGCCTCCTTCCAGGAGACGACGAGGGTGCTGACCGAAGCTGCGGTTGCCGGCAAGACCGACATGCTGCAGGGGCTGAAGGAAAACGTCATCGTCGGCCGGCTGATCCCGGCCGGTACCGGTGGCACGATGAGCCAGATCCGGCGCATCGCCACCTCGCGCGACGAGCTGATCATCGACGAGCGCCGCAAGGCGTCCGGCGTCGAGGTCGCCGAGCCGATGCTGACCGACATGGCTTCCGCCGCACAGTAAGCGCGCAAGAAAGATGAAGATAGAAAAGGGGCCCAAGTGGCCCCTTTTCGCATTTTTGGTTCCCCAATCGGATCGGAGAAGAAAACGATGAGCAGGAAGATCTGGGCTTCTGTCGACGACTATATTGTCGAGGCTCTTTTCGAGGCGGATGCTGCCCTTGATGCCGTTCTGGCGGCCAACCGTGAACAGGGCCTGCCGCCGATCGACGTTTCGCCGGCACAGGGCAAGCTGCTGTCACTTCTTGCGCGAATGCTGGGAGCAAAGAAGGTACTCGAAATCGGCACGTTGGGCGGCTATTCGACAATCTGGATGGCGCGAGCATTGCCGATGGACGGCAAGGTCGTGACGCTCGAGCTTGATCCGCACCACGCCAGTGTCGCGCGGTCGAACTTTGAACGGGCAGGGGTGTCGGATAGGGTGGAACTGCGGGTCGGACCGGCGCTTCAATCGCTTGCGGCGTTAGGCGCCGAGAGTGCCGGGCCGTTCGACTTCATCTTCATCGACGCCGACAAGCCGAACAACCCGCACTATCTGTCGTGGGCCATGCGTCTTTCGAGGCCGGGGACCGTCATCGTCTGCGACAATGTCATCCGTGACGGCGCGGTGGTGAATGAAGATGGTCGCGACGCCAATGTCGAAGGGGCACGCGCGGCGTTCTCGTTCATCGGCAGCGACAAGCGTCTGCAAGGCACCGCCAACCAGACTGTTGGCGCCAAGGGCTATGACGGCTTTGCCATAGCGATCGTCGACTGAAGCTGCCACCGGCGGCTGGCTTTTGAAGGAATCGTCAATTGAACGAGGCAACCATCTGGGAATTGATCAACGCTGGCCGAGATCGCATGAGCTTTGGGCAGCGAAGACTTTGGGAGCTGATCAAGATCGAACCGGAAGAATGGCTGCATCACTCGCCTGCCGGGAGTGATCATCGCATCTGGGTCGTAGGTTTGATCGGCCGGAGCGTGATTTCCTACAATGACATTGAAGGCGGGTTCGACCGTTCAAATTTCATTCGATATGGAGAAATCACCGAGCTTGGTTGGGGGCAGGCCGATCTCGAGGTGGTGGTTCAAGATGTCATGAGCGAACTTGAACAAGGACACCGGACGGCTCCCGTTACTTCTGCGCCTCGTCCGGGAGAATTCCCGGACCGCAAGCCAAGGTGATCCGGAACATTCAAGGTCGCTCTACCGGCGTCAGTATCAATCGAAAAACGCTTCGACCACATTGCGCCTGCCGAGCATGAAGGCGTCGGCGACGTGCTGCAGGGGCTCGAGATCGACGTCGGAGGTGCCCGCGCGCACGATCTCGGCGAATCGCTTGTAGAGCATCGGGTACTCCGCTTCCGGCTCCTCGTGAACGACGCGACCATCGATGGCGAGCTTCGAGCCGCCGCCGGAAAGTACCATCGATCCGGCCTCGGTATCGGCCAGAATGTCCCAGCTTTGCGGGCCGGTCTGGCGCCAGTCGAGTTCCATCGTCACCGGCAGACCGTTCGAAGTGCGGAAGGCGATATGGGCGGCGATCGGGGCAGCGCGGTTTTCGGGGAAATCGAGCTCTGCCGAGCTGATGAACATCGGCGGCAGGATGTGGGTGGCGATCGACAGCGCGTTGATACCGGGATCGAAGACACCAAAACCGCCGGGAGCCCAGATCCACTCCTGGTTCGGATGCCAGCGGCGCACGTCCTCCTTCCAGTTGATGGCAGCCGACCTGATCGTAGTCGAGCTGAGGAATGCACGTGCAGCTTCGACAGCCGGCGCATAGCGTGAATGCCAGCTGGCGAACAGGCAAACGCCGTTCGCTGCCGCCAGCGCCTTCAGGTCTTCGACCTCGCTGACCGTGGCGCCGGGCGGCTTTTCCAAGAAGACATGCTTTTTCGCCACCAGCGCCGTGCGCGCTGAGTCATAGCGAAACTGCGGCGGCATGCACAGCGACACCGCCTCGAGCTCCGGCACCGCGTCGAGCATCGCCTCGATCGTCGGGAAATTCGGGATGTCTTCGACTTTGCCATGGCGGCTGGCTGCGGCAACCAGGCGATAATCCTGGTCCTTCGCCAGCGCAGGCAGATGCTGGTCGCGGACGATCTTTCCCACGCCGACGATGCCGAGCTTGATGGGATTAGAGGACATGGGAACTCCGCAGGTTGAGTGTGCTTGGTTTTGCCAGAGGTCGCTTCTTAGCAGAGAACTTGTGCCGGGCAAGTCGCCGGGCTTGTGTCGCCGGCCCGCGAGATCGACCGCGATTCAGATCTCTTCAAATAGGCACATCGAACGTCACGATCGATACTTCGCCTTCGAGCGCGCCCTGATAGGCGGACAGATGCGGCTCCTCGTCGGGCACGCCGTCCAGGTCGCCGATCTGATCGAGCTCGGCCTCGGCGTAACCTTCCGCGGCAAGTGATTCGAGAGCGCGGCGCACCGCCGAATCGTCGTCCGGCGCGACCAGCATCACATGCACGCCCTCCGGCTTGCCGCCTTTGCGCTTCCACACCCGGCCGGTAATAATGGTGACCGGGCGCTCCTCATTGTCATTCACGGGTTCGTACCTCCGGGCGAGGGGTTTTGGGCTGTTCATGCCGCCTTTTCGCACGAAGCACGGCCTGGAAACAGCGGCAAGCCGCTCACTTTCTGCCTTCCTCTTGAAAAACGGCGCAAGAAAATTACATGCGCTTTTCGCATGGCTGCCAAGCCTCGGGTTCAGCGCAATATTTGCCGCTCCGGGGTTGACGGACAGTGGCCATACGAGTAGAAGCCGCCCAGTCAGAACCGATGTGAGGCTCTCGCTTCCGAAGCGACACGCTTTGGAGTTTGCCTCAAACAGGGTTCGTTTTACGAGCGAAAAGACATTTCCGGCGTGCATGAAGCGGCTTCCGCTTCCTCTGCCATTTGTTCGGGCAAGACCGCGAGGCGCGGTTTGTGGCCCGAATTTGCGTATGGAAATGACGCTTTGAGCGGCCCTGACCGGGCAAGACACGGAATTGAGAGACAAGAGGGTTTAATGCCTACCGTCAACCAGCTGATCCGCAAGCCGCGCATTGCGCCGGTGAAGCGCAACAAGGTCCCGGCCATGCAGCAGAACCCGCAGAAGCGGGGCGTCTGCACGCGCGTCTACACCACGACGCCGAAGAAGCCGAACTCGGCGCTGCGCAAGGTGGCCAAGATCCGCCTGACCAATGGTTTTGAAGTGATCGGTTACATCCCCGGCGAAGGCCATAACCTTCAGGAGCACTCGGTGGTGATGATCCGCGGCGGCCGCGTCAAGGATCTTCCGGGCGTCCGTTACCACATCATCCGCGGCGTGCTCGACACGCAAGGCGTGAAGAACCGCAAGCAGCGCCGTTCGAAATACGGCGCCAAGCGTCCGAAGTGACCGAAGCGTAGCCAAGGTCGTTCCGGACGGCGTCAAGCGACGATCCGGGATCCAGGCCACCGCGTAGAATTGAGGCAGAGAAAAAATGTCCCGTCGTCACAGTGCAGAAAAGCGTGAGATCAATCCGGACCCGAAGTTCGGCGATCTGATCGTCACCAAGTTCATGAATGCCGTCATGTATGACGGCAAGAAGTCGGTTGCCGAGACCATCGTCTACGGCGCGCTCGACCAGGTCCAGTCCAAGACCAAGCAGGAGCCGGTCACCGTCTTCCATCAGGCGCTCGACAATGTCGCGCCACATGTGGAAGTGCGTTCGCGTCGCGTCGGCGGCGCTACATACCAGGTTCCGGTCGACGTGCGCCCCGAGCGCCGCCAGGCATTGGCCATCCGTTGGCTGATCGCCGCCGCCCGCAACCGCAACGAGACCACTATGGTCGACCGCCTCTCTGGCGAGCTGATGGACGCGGCCAACAACCGCGGCACCGCCGTCAAGAAGCGTGAAGACACCCACAAGATGGCAGAAGCCAACCGCGCTTTCGCGCACTACCGCTGGTAAAGCGCGAACGAGACTGAAGAGGCACCTCCCATGGCCCGCGAATATAAAATCGAAGACTACCGCAATTTCGGTATCATGGCGCACATCGACGCCGGCAAGACGACGACCACCGAGCGCGTCCTCTATTACACGGGCAAGTCGCACAAGATCGGCGAAGTCCACGACGGCGCTGCCACCATGGACTGGATGGAGCAGGAGCAGGAGCGCGGCATCACCATCACGTCGGCCGCTACCACGACCTTCTGGAAGGGTCGCGACGGCAAGATGTATCGCTTCAACATCATCGACACCCCCGGCCACGTCGACTTCACCATCGAGGTCGAGCGTTCGCTGCGCGTGCTCGACGGCGCCATCGCGCTGCTCGATGCCAATGCCGGTGTCGAGCCGCAGACGGAGACCGTCTGGCGCCAGGCTGACAAGTATCGCGTGCCGCGGATGATCTTCTGCAACAAGATGGACAAGATCGGCGCCGACTTTTACCGCTCGGTCGAGATGATCGGTTCGCGCCTCGGTGCGCATGCCGTCGTCATGCAGCTGCCGATCGGCGCCGAGACCGAGTTCAAGGGTGTCGTCGACCTCGTCGAGATGAACGCGCTGGTCTGGCGCGACGAGACGCTGGGCGCTGCCTGGGACGTCGTCGAGATCCCTGCCGACCTCAAGGCTCGTGCCGAAGAATACCGCGAGAAGATGATCGAGGCCGCCGTCGAAATGGACGAAACGGCGCTCGAGAATTACCTCGAAGGCAAGATGCCGAGCAACGACGAGATCCGTGCGCTCATCCGCAAGGGCACGATCGCGGTGAAGTTCTATCCGATGTTCTGCGGTTCGGCCTTCAAGAACAAGGGCGTGCAGCCGCTGCTCGACGCCGTCGTCGAATATCTGCCGTCGCCGGCCGATGTCCCGGCCATCAAGGGCGTCGACGCCAAGACCGACGCCGAGATCGAGCGTCATGCCGACGACAACGAGCCGCTGTCGATGCTTGCCTTCAAGATCATGAACGACCCATTCGTCGGTTCGCTCACCTTTGCCCGCATCTATTCGGGCAAGCTCACCAAGGGCATCTCGGTCGATAACACCGTGAAGGGCAAGAAAGAGCGCATCGGCCGCATGCTGCAGATGCATGCGAATTCGCGCGCCGACGTCGAAGAGGCGTTTGCAGGCGACATCGTCGCCCTCGCTGGTCTCAAGGACACCACCACCGGCGACACGCTCAGTGATCCGCTGCACCCGGTCATCCTCGAGCGCATGGAATTCCCCGATCCGGTCATCCAGATCGCCATCGAGCCGAAGACCAAGAACGACCAGGAAAAGATGGGCCTCGCCCTTCACCGCCTGGCTGCCGAGGATCCGTCCTTCCGCGTCAAGACCGACGAGGAAAGCGGCCAGACGATCATTTCCGGCATGGGCGAGCTTCACCTCGACATCATCGTCGACCGCATGCGCCGCGAGTTCAAGGTCGAGGCCAATGTCGGCGCGCCGCAGGTGGCCTATCGCGAGACGATCACCCGCAAGCACGAGCAGGACTACACGCACAAGAAGCAGACCGGCGGTACCGGCCAGTTCGCCCGCGTCAAGATCCTGTTCGAGCCGAATCCGGAAAGCAGCGAATTCGAGTTCGAAACAAAGATCGTCGGCGGCGCCGTGCCGAAGGAATACATCCCCGGTGTCGAAAAGGGCATCAACAGCGTCATGACCTCAGGCCCGTTCGCCGGCTTCCCGATGATCGGCGTCAAGGCGACGCTGATCGATGGCGCCTACCACGACGTGGATTCCTCGGTTTTGGCCTTCGAAATCGCCGGCCGTGCCTGCTTCCGTGAAGCAGCGCCCAAGCTTGGCGTGCAGTTGCTCGAGCCGATCATGAAGGTCGAAGTGGTGACGCCGGAAGATTACGTCGGCAGCGTTATCGGCGACCTGAACGGCCGTCGCGGCCAAATCCAGGGCCAGGAAGCACGTGGCGTCGCGGTGGTGATCAACGCGATGGTGCCGCTCGCCAACATGTTCAAATACGTGGACAACCTTCGCTCGATGAGCCAGGGCCGCGCGGCCTACACGATGCAGTTCGACCACTACGAGCCGGTCCCGACCGCGGTCGCGCAGGAAGTCCAGAAGAAATACGCGTAACTCGAACGAGTTGCACCAGTAACTTAATTCAAGGCCCGCACGGGCTGGCAGGAATGGAGAGATCACATGGCAAAAGGTAAATTCGAGCGCACTAAGCCTCATGTGAACATTGGCACGATTGGTCACGTCGACCATGGCAAGACGTCGCTGACGGCGGCGATCACCAAGTATTTTGGCGAATACAAGCGCTACGACCAGATCGATGCGGCGCCCGAAGAGAAGGCGCGCGGCATCACCATTTCGACGGCGCATGTCGAATACGAGACCGCCAACCGCCACTATGCCCATGTCGACTGCCCCGGCCACGCCGACTATGTGAAGAACATGATCACCGGTGCTGCGCAGATGGACGGCGCGATCCTGGTGGTGTCGGCCGCCGACGGCCCGATGCCGCAGACCCGCGAGCACATCCTGCTCGCCCGCCAGGTCGGCGTGCCCTCGATCGTGGTGTTCTTGAACAAGGTCGACCAGGTCGACGACGCCGAGCTGCTCGAGCTGGTCGAGCTCGAGGTGCGTGAGCTTTTGACCAAGAACGAGTTCCCCGGCGACGACATTCCGATCGTCAAGGGTTCGGCGCTTGCCGCGCTTGAAGATAGCGACAAGAAGATCGGCGAGGACGCCATCCGCGAACTGATGGCTGCGGTCGATGCCTACATCCCGACACCGGTTCGTCCGCTCGACAAGCCGTTCCTGATGCCGATCGAGGACGTGTTCTCGATCTCGGGCCGCGGCACGGTGGTGACCGGCCGCGTCGAGCGCGGCGTCGTCAAGGTCGGCGAGGAGCTGGAGATCGTCGGCATCCGTCCGACCACCAAGACGACCTGCACGGGCGTCGAGATGTTCCGCAAGCTGCTCGACCAGGGCCAGGCCGGCGACAACATCGGCGCGCTGCTGCGCGGTGTCGACCGTGAAGGCGTCGAGCGCGGCCAGGTCCTGGCCAAGCCCGGCACCGTCAAGCCGCACAAGAAGTTCGTTGCCGAAGCCTACATCCTGACCAAGGACGAGGGCGGCCGCCACACGCCGTTCTTCACCAACTACCGCCCGCAGTTCTATTTCCGCACGACGGACGTGACCGGCATCGTGTCGCTGCCGGAAGGCACCGAGATGGTGATGCCGGGCGACAACATCACCGTCGATGTCGAGCTGATCGTGCCGATCGCCATGGAAGAGAAGCTGCGCTTCGCCATCCGTGAAGGCGGCCGCACCGTCGGTGCCGGCATCGTCGTCACCATCAAAGAGTAATTTGGACTTAAACCGATCTGTCGCGGGCGCTGCCCGCGCCGCGCCAGAACAAGGAAGTGACGCATGAACGGACAGAATATCCGCATCCGCCTGAAGGCGTTTGATCACCGGGTGCTCGACGCCTCGACACGGGAAATCGTGTCGACCGCCAAGCGCACCGGCGCCAACGTCCGCGGCCCCATTCCGCTGCCGACGCGGATCGAAAAGTTCACGGTCAACCGGTCGCCTCACGTCGACAAGAAGAGCCGCGAGCAGTTCGAGATGCGCACGCACAAGCGTCTGCTCGACATCGTCGACCCGACCCCGCAGACGGTCGATGCTTTGATGAAGCTCGACCTAGCCGCCGGTGTCGACGTCGAGATCAAGCTCTAAGGAACCAGAGGTCAGCGGGGCGACCCGGAACTCTGAAGGAACAAGAGGCGTGGAGGGGCGACAGCCCCGACAGGGAACTCTAAAGGAATTGAACCGATGCGTTCAGGTGTGATTGCAAAGAAGGTGGGAATGACCCGCATCTACAACGATGCCGGGGAACATGTTCCCGTCACTGTTCTCCAGATGGAGAACTGCCAGGTCGTGGCGCAGCGCACGCAGGAGAAGAACGGCTATACCGCCGTCCAGCTCGGCGTTGGCCTCGCCAAGGTGAAGAACACGTCGAAGGCGATGCGCGGCCATTTCGCGACCGCTTCCGTCGAGCCGAAGGCCAAGGTTGCCGAGTTCCGCGTCTCCGCCGACAACATGATCGATGTCGGCGCCGAGATCACCGTCGAGCATTTCGTCGTCGGCCAGAAGGTCGATGTGACGGGAACCACGATCGGCAAGGGCTTTCAGGGCGTCATCAAGCGGCACCACATGGGTGGCGGCCGCGCGACGCACGGCAACTCGGTGTCGCACCGTACACACGGCTCGACCGGCCAGCGCCAGGATCCGGGCAAGGTGTTCAAGGGCAAGCATATGGCCGGCCACATGGGTGACACCCGCGTCACCACGCAGAATGTCGAGGTCGTCTCGACCGACGCCGATCGCGGCCTGATCCTGATCCGCGGTGCCGTCCCGGGTTCGAAGGGTGCATGGATCCTGGTCCGCGACGCGGCCAAGGTAGCGCTTCCGGCCAATGCGCCGAAGCCCGCCGCGATCCGCGCCGTTGCAACCGATGGTGCCGCCAAGAACGAGGCCCAGGCCACAGAGGGAGCGGAATAATGGACCTCAAGATTACAACGCTTGGCGGCAAGGACGCCGGCAAGCTGAAGCTCTCCGAAGAGATTTTCGGCCTTGATCCGCGCGAGGACATCCTGCAGCGCGTCGTGCGCTGGCAGCTTGCCAAGAAGCAGCAGGGCACACACAAGGCCAAGGGCCGCGCGGAAATCGCCCGCACCGGCGCCAAGATGTACAAGCAGAAGGGTACCGGCCGCGCCCGTCACCATTCGGCTCGCGCTCCGCAGTTCCGCGGCGGCGGTAAAGCCCACGGCCCGGTCGTGCGCAGCCACGAGCACGATCTGCCGAAGAAGGTGCGTGCGCTCGGTCTCAAGCATGCGCTTTCGGCCAAAGCCAAGAGCGCGTCGATCATCATCATCGATGAGCTGAAGCTGACCGAGGCCAAGACCAAGGCACTGATCGCGAATTTCGCGACGCTGGGCCTGAGCAACGCCCTGGTGATCGGCGGCGCCGAGCTTGACAAGAATTTCAAGCTGGCGGCGACCAACATCCCGAACATCGACGTGCTGCCCATCCAGGGCATCAACGTCTACGACATTCTGCGCCGCGGCACGCTGGTCCTTTCGAAGGCCGCCGTCGAGGCTCTCGAGGAGCGCTTCAAATGACCGACCTTCGTCATTACGACGTGATCGTCTCGCCGGCGATCACCGAAAAGTCGACCATGGCTTCCGAGCAGAACCAGGTCGTCTTCAATGTCGCCAAGAAGGCGTCGAAGCCGGAAATCAAGGCCGCCGTCGAAGCGCTGTTCGGCGTCAAGGTGATGGCCGTGAACACGCTTGTCCGCAAGGGCAAGATCAAGCGCTTCCGCGGCACGATCGGCCGCCAGAGCGACGTCAAGAAGGCGGTTGTGACGCTGGCCGACGGCCAGTCGATCGACGTCGCGACGGGTCTCTGAGCAAGGTGGCGAGGACAGAACAATGGCACTGAAAAAATTCAACCCGGTAACGCCGAGCACCCGTCAGCTGGTCATCGTCGACCGCTCGGGCCTCTACAAGGGCAAGCCCGTCAAGGGCCTGACCGAAGGCCTGACCAAGTCGGGCGGCCGCAACAATTACGGCCGCATCACGGCCCGCTTCATCGGCGGCGGTCACAAGCGCACCTACCGTATCATCGACTTCAAGCGCCGCAAGTTCGACGTCGTCGGCACGGTCGAGCGTATCGAATACGATCCGAACCGCACCGCCTTCATCGCGCTGATCAAGTATGACGATGGCGAGCTGTCCTACATCATCGCCCCGCAGCGTCTGGCTCCCGGCGACAAGATCGTGGCCGGTGAATCGGTCGACGTGAAACCCGGCAATGCGATGCCGCTGGCCTCGATGCCGGTTGGCACGATCGTCCACAATATCGAGCTGAAGCCCGGCAAGGGCGCTCAGGTCGCCCGTTCGGCCGGTGGTTATGGCCAGCTCGTCGGTCGCGACCAGGGCATGGCGATCCTGCGCCTCAACTCGGGCGAGCAGCGTGTCGTCCACGGCTCCTGCATGGCCACTGTCGGTGCCGTGTCCAATCCGGACCACGGCAACATCAATGACGGCAAGGCAGGCCGCACCGTGTGGCGCGGCAAACGTCCGCACAATCGCGGCGTGACCATGAACCCGGTCGACCATCCACATGGCGGCGGCGAAGGCCGCACCTCGGGTGGCCGCCATCCGGTTTCGCCCTGGGGCAAGCCGACCAAGGGCAAGAAGACGCGGTCCAACAAGGCGACCGACAAGTTCATCCTGCGCTCGCGCCATCAGCGCAAGAGCTAAGAAGAGGTAACGCCAAGTGACTCGTTCGATTTGGAAAGGCCCCTTCATCGACGGCTACCTTCTGAAGAAGGTGGACAAGGTTCGTGAAGGTGGTCGCAATGAGGTGATCAAGATGTGGAGCCGCCGCTCCACCATCCTGCCGCAGTTCGTCGGCTTCACCTTCGGTGTCTACAACGGCCAGAAGCACGTTCCCGTCTCGGTGAACGAGGACATGGTCGGTCACAAGTTCGGTGAATTCGCTCCGACCCGGACCTATTACGGTCACGGCGCGGATAAGAAGGCGAAGAGGAAATAATCATGGGCAAGGCCAAAGCTCCGCGCAGGCTTGCTGACAACGAAGCGCGCGCCGTGTTGCGCACGATCCGTATCAGCCCGCAGAAGCTGAACCTGGTTGCCGCGCTGATCCGCGGCAAGAAGGTCGCGACAGCGCTTTCCGACCTCGAATTCTCGGCCAAGCGGATTTCCGGCACGGTCAAGAAGACGCTGGAATCGGCGATCGCCAACGCGGAAAACAACCACGACCTCGACGTCGATGCGCTGATTGTGGCGGAAGCCTATGTCGGCAAGTCGATCGTCATGAAGCGGTTCCATGCCCGTGGCCGTGGTCGCGCCAGCCGTATCGAGAAGCCGTTCTCGCACCTCACGATCGTCGTTCGTGAAGTCGAAGAAAAAGGGGAGGCCGCATAATGGGCCAGAAAGTCAATCCGATCGGTCTGCGTCTCGGCATCAACCGCACCTGGGATTCGCGCTGGTTCGCGAACACCGGCGAGTACGGCAAGCTGCTGCACGAGGACATCAAGATCCGCAAATATCTTGAGAAGGAACTCAAGCAGGCTGCGATCTCGAAGGTCGTGATCGAGCGTCCGCACAAGAAGTGCCGCGTCACCATCCATGCGGCGCGTCCGGGCCTGATCATCGGCAAGAAGGGCGCCGACATCGAGAAGCTTCGCAAGAAGCTGATGGAGATGACCAAGTCCGAGACGCATCTGAACATCGTCGAAGTGCGCAAGCCGGAGATCGACGCGACCCTGGTCGCCCAGTCGATCGCCCAGCAGCTCGAGCGCCGCATCGCGTTCCGCCGCGCCATGAAGCGCGCCGTGCAGTCGGCGATGCGCCTCGGTGCCGAAGGCATCCGCATCAACTGCGCCGGCCGTCTCGGCGGCGCCGAGATCGCGCGCATGGAATGGTATCGTGAAGGCCGCGTGCCGCTGCATACGCTGCGTGCCGACGTCGACTACGGCACGGCCGAGGCGAATACGGCCTACGGCATCTGCGGCGTCAAAGTCTGGGTGTTCAAGGGCGAGATCCTCGAGCACGACCCGATGGCTTCGGAGCGCCGCGCCACCGAGGGCGATCATGCGCATGGCGGTGGTGGTGAGCGCGAACGCGGTCGCCGTCGCGAAAACGCGTAAGACATTTAGGAATTTGGAGTTAGAACGATGCTGCAGCCAAAGCGCACAAAGTTCCGCAAGCAGTTCAAGGGCCGCATCCATGGTACCGCCAAGGGCGGCACCAACCTGGATTTCGGTGGTTTCGGGCTGAAGGCGCTTGAGCCGAACCGCGTCACCGCGCGCGAGATCGAGGCGGCCCGCCGCGCGATCACCCGCGAGATGAAGCGTGCCGGCCGCGTGTGGATCCGTATCTTCCCGGACGTGCCGGTGACGTCGAAGCCGACCGAAGTCCGCATGGGTAAGGGCAAGGGCGCGGTCGACTACTGGGCGGCACGCGTCAAGCCGGGCCGCATCATGTTCGAGATCGACGGCGTCAACGAGGAAACCGCCCGTGAGGCGCTGCGTCTCGGCGCGGCCAAGCTCTCGGTCAGGACGCGCTTCGTACAGCGCATCGCAGAATAAGGACGGGCTGATCATGAAAGCCGAAGACATCCGGACCAAGACCCAGGACCAGCTGACCGACGACCTGGCCAGCCTGAAGAAGGAGCAGTTCAACCTGCGCTTCCAGAAGGCCACCGGCCAGCTTGAGAAGACCGCGCGCGTGAGGCAGGTCCGCAAGGACATTGCGCGTATCAAGACCATCGCTGCGGAAAAGTCCGCGGCCAAGAAGGCTTAAGGACGAAAACCATGCCAAAGCGCATTCTGCAGGGCACCGTCGTCAGCGACAAGAACGAGAAGACGGTTGTCGTCAAGGTCGAACGGCGCTTCACGCATCCCGTGATGAAGAAGACCGTGCGCATGACCAAGAAGTACAAGGCGCACGACGAGAACAACGCCCACAAGGTCGGCGATCAGGTGTTCATCCAGGAATCGAAGCCGATTTCCAAGGACAAGCGCTGGGTCGTGGTGTCTTCGGACCAGGCCTGATCAGGGTCAACGAAACGAATTTTGGACAGACCGGGGAGGGGTGAGAAACCCGTCCCGTTAGAAAAGAAGAAGGCGGCCAGTCATGATTCAGATGCAAACAAACCTCGACGTCGCGGATAATTCCGGCGCCCGTCGTGTCATGTGCATCAAGGTGCTGGGCGGCTCGAAGCGGAAATACGCTTCCGTGGGCGACATCATCGTGGTGTCGATCAAGGAAGCCATCCCGCGCGGCCGCGTCAAGAAGGGCGATGTGATGAAGGCGGTCGTGGTTCGCACGGCCAAGGACATTCGCCGCCCGGACGGCAGCGTGATCCGTTTCGACAAGAACGCAGCCGTTCTCGTCGACAACAAGAAAGAGCCGATCGGCACGCGTATCTTCGGACCGGTTCCGCGCGAACTCCGCGCCAAGAACCACATGAAGATCATCTCGCTCGCGCCTGAAGTGCTGTAAGGAGCCGGACCAATGCAAAAGATTAGAAAAGGCGACAAGGTCGTCGTGCTGGCCGGCAAGGACAAGGGCCGTTCGGGCGAAGTCCTTTCGGTGCAGCCGAAGGACGACACCGCGCTGGTGCGCGGCGTCAACCTGATCCGTCGTCACCAGAAGCAGTCCCAATCCCAAGAGGGCGGGATCATCACCAAGGAAGCGCCGATCCAGCTGTCGAACATCGCGCTGGCCGACCCCAAGGATGGCAAGCCGACCCGCGTCGGCTTTATCTTCCAGAAGGACGGCAAGAAGGTGCGCGTCGCCAAGCGCTCGGGAGAAGTCATCAATGGCTAAGGCTCAAACCAAGCAGGCAACTGCCCAGAACACGCCGCGCCTCAAGCAGGTCTACAACGAGACCATTCGCAAGGCGCTGCAGGAGCAGTTCGGCTACGAGAACGAGATGCAGGTTCCGCGCATCGACAAGATCGTGCTGAACATGGGCGTCGGCGAGGCTACCGGCGATTCGAAGAAGCCTTCGATCGCGGCGGAAGACCTTGCGATGATCGCCGGCCAGAAGGCCGTCGTCACCCGCGCCCGCAACTCGATCGCCGGCTTCAAGGTTCGCGAGAAGATGCCGATCGGCGCCAAGGTCACGCTGCGCAAGGAACGCATGTACGAGTTCCTCGACCGCCTCGTGAACATCGCACTGCCGCGCGTCCGCGACTTCCGCGGACTTAATCCGAAGAGCTTCGATGGCCGTGGCAACTATGCCATGGGCATCAAAGAACACATCGTGTTTCCGGAGATCAACTACGACAAGGTTGATCAGATCTGGGGCATGGACGTCATCGTTTGTACGACTGCGAAGACGGACGACGAAGCCAGGGCATTGCTCAAGGCCTTCAACTTCCCCTTCCGCCAGTAACGGCAGCGAGAAAAGGAAAAATCTGAAATGGCAAAGACCAGCTCAGTCGAGAAGAACAACAGGCGCCGCAAGCTTGCGGACCAGTTCGCTGCCAAGCGCAAGGTGCTCAAGGCGATCATCATGGATCAGTCCAAGCCGATGGAAGAGCGCTTCCGCGCTCAGCTGAAGCTTTCGGCGCTGCCGCGCAACTCGGCCAAGACCCGCATCCGCAACCGCTGCGAAGTCACCGGACGTCCGCGTGCCTATTATCGCAAGCTCAAAGTATCGCGTATCGCGCTTCGTGATCTCGGCAATAACGGCCAGATCCCAGGCCTGGTCAAGTCGAGCTGGTAAGGAGGACATAACATGTCATTGAGCGATCCTCTCGGCGATATGCTGACCCGCATCCGCAACGCGTATGGCCGTAAGAAGTCGAGCGTTTCGACGCCGGCCTCGCGCCTGCGTACCCGCGTCCTCGACGTGCTGAAGGCCGAAGGCTATATCCGCGACTACAGCCAGACCGACTTCGACAACGGCAAGTCCGAAATCGAGATCGAGCTGAAGTATTTCGACGGTGCGCCGGTGGTGCGCGAAATTGCCCGGGTCTCGAAGCCCGGCCGCCGCGTCTACGTTTCGGCCAAGTCGATACCGCACGTCGCCAACGGCCTCGGCATCGCCATCCTTTCGACGCCGAAGGGCGTGATGGCCGACCACGAAGCGCGTGAACAGAATGTCGGCGGGGAAATCCTCTGCCAGATCTTCTGATCTGGTATGTGACCCGGTTGGAAACAGGTTTTCGGGATCTAGTCCCGAAAGCCGAGACCTGAAACAAGAGAAGTGACGAGGACAACAAAATGTCTCGTATTGGAAAGAAACCCGTTTCGCTGCCGCAAGGCGTGACCGCGACCGTCAACGGCCAGACCGTGACGGCGAAGGGTCCGAAGGGCGAGCTGAAGTTCGTGGTGAACGACGAAGTGCTGGTCAAGATGGAAGGCAGCGAGATCGCTGTCCAGCCGCGCGACCAGACCAAGACCGCCCGCTCCAAATGGGGCATGTCGCGCACGCAGATCGTCAACATCCTGCAGGGCGTCAAGGACGGCTTCGAAAAGAAGCTCGAGATCACCGGCGTCGGCTATCGTGCCGCCATGCAGGGCAAGAACCTGCAGCTGGCGCTCGGCTTCAGCCATGACGTCGTCTACGAGACGCCGCAGGGCGTGACGATTTCGGTGCCGAAGCCGACGGAAATCACCGTGACCGGCATCGACAAGCAGCAGGTCGGCCAGGTCGCCGCCGAGATCCGCGAGTATCGCAGCCCCGAGCCCTACAAGGGCAAGGGCGTTCGCTATGCTGGCGAGAAGATCGTCCGCAAGGAAGGCAAGAAGAAGTAATCTTAACGCCGCGGGGAGCGGCCGCGGGAGGCTTGTCCTACCGCATATGGTTGCCCCCGTTTTTTGAAGGCAAGGAACTGATATCATGGGCTCGAAAGAATCCACCCAACGCCGCGCTCAGCGCGTCCGCCGCCAGATCAAGAAGGTTGCCGGCGATCGTCCGCGCTTGTCGGTCCATCGCACGTCGAAGAACATCTACGTCCAGGTGATCGACGACGCCAAGGGCCACACCATTGCCGCTGCATCGACGCTCGAGAAGGAGCTCAAGGGCTCGCTCAAGACCGGCGCCGACACCGCGGCCGCAGCTGCCATCGGCAAGCTGATCGCCGAGCGTGCCTCGAAGGCCGGCGTCAAGGAAGTCGTCTTCGACCGCGGCGCCTACATCTACCACGGCCGCGTCAAGGCGCTTGCCGAGGCTGCCCGTGAAGGTGGTCTGAGCTTCTAAAAACGAAAATTCGCCCCCGGCGACCCGCAGAGGTGCCGGATATCATCATCAACCGTGCTTCCGGAAAAAAACAAGGAACAGGATATGGCACAGGAACGTAGGGATGGCGGCCGCGGCCGTGATCGCGAAGAGCGCGACGACGGCATGGTCGACAAGCTCGTCCACATCAACCGTGTCGCCAAGGTCGTCAAGGGCGGCAGGCGCTTCGGCTTTGCAGCCCTCGTCGTCGTCGGCGACCAGAAGGGCCGCGTCGGCTTCGGCCACGGCAAGGCGCGCGAAGTGCCGGAGGCGATCCGCAAGGCGACCGAATCGGCCAAGCGCGACATGATCTTCGTGCCGCTGCGCTCGGGCCGCACGCTGCACCATGACGTCGAGGGACGCTGGGGCGCGGGACGTGTTCTGCTGCGCGCTGCCAAGCAAGGTACCGGCATCATCGCCGGCGGCCCGATGCGCGCCGTTTTCGAGACGCTCGGCATGCATGACGTGGTCGCCAAGTCGATGGGTTCTTCGAACCCCTACAACATGGTTCGCGCCACTTTCGACGCGTTGAAGAGCCAGATGCATCCAAAGGATGTGGCTGCCGCGCGCGGCATCAAGTATTCGACCCTTCAGGCCCGCCGCGGCACCGCCGTTGCGGCTGAAGAATAGTCGACGCTGACCAGGGATCTGACCATGGCCAAGAAAGCTACCAAGACCATCACCGTCGAGCAGATCGGTTCGCCGATCCGCCGGCCGAAAGAGCAGCGCGCAACGCTGGTCGGCCTCGGCCTCAACAAGATGCACAAGCAGCGCACGCTGGAGGATACGCCCTCGGTGCGCGGCATGATCGCTGCCGTCCAGCATCTCGTCCGCGTCGTGGACGAGGGCTGAGCCAGAGCGCAGGAGAACCCAGATGAAACTCAACGATCTGCGTGACAAGGACGGCGCGACGCATTCCAAGAAGCGTCTTGGCCGTGGCATCGGTTCCGGTTCGGGCAAGACCGCCGGTCGCGGCGTCAAGGGCCAGAAGGCGCGCTCCGGCGTCGCCGTCAACGGCTTCGAGGGCGGCCAGATGCCGCTCTACCGCCGTCTGCCGAAGCGCGGCTTCAACAATATCTTCGCCAAGAGCTTCACCGTCGTGTCGCTGGCCCGCATCCAGGCGGCGCTCGATGCCAAGAAGTTCGACGCTAAGACAGTTGTGACGGCCGAGGCGCTGGTTGCGGCCGGCGTCATCCGTCGCGTCAAGGACGGCGTGCGCATCCTTTCGGACGGCGACATCAAGGCCAAGCTTGCCTTCGACGTGGCCGGAGCCTCCAAGGCCGCGATCGAGAAGATCGAAAAGGCCGGCGGTTCGGTGAAGCTGCCTGAGAAGGCAGCTGCCGAGTAACGGCAATTTGAAGCACGTTCGGCAAAGGTGGAATTCGGTTTTGCCTGCGGTCGTGCTTTGATCCGACAGATGTGGCGGCCGCATCAACGCGGCCGCTTGCATGTTTGCAGTCCGGAGCTTATCTCGTGAGCTTCGGTGACACGCGCCGCCTGAGCTGCGGGCATCGAGCGTGACCAAGCGGAGAATCAGGCATGGCTTCGGCTGCTGAACAACTAGCCTCGAATCTGAATTTTTCGGCCTTCGCCAAAGCCGAGGATCTGAAGAAGCGCATCTGGTTCACCATCGGCGCGCTGCTCGTCTACCGCCTTGGCACCTATATCCCGCTGCCCGGCATCAATCCCGACGCTTTCGCCCAGGCCTTCTCGTCGCAGAGCAAGGGCGTGCTCGGTATGTTCAACATGTTCGCCGGCGGCGCCGTGCAGCGCATGGCGATCTTTGCCCTCGGCATCATGCCCTATATCTCGGCCTCCATCATAATGCAGCTGATGACCTCGGTCATTCCGTCGCTGGAAGCGCTGAAGAAGGAAGGCGAGCAGGGTCGCAAGATCATCAACCAGTACACGCGCTACGGGACCGTGCTTCTGGCGCTGGTTCAGGCCTACGGCATTTCGGTCGGGCTTGAGGGCGGCAACGGCATCGTCAACGATCCCGGCATGTTCTTCCGCATCTCTACCGTCGTCACGCTGGTCGGCGGCACCATGTTCCTGATGTGGCTTGGCGAGCAGATCACCGCTCGCGGCATCGGCAACGGCATTTCGCTGATCATCTTCTCCGGCATTGTCGCCGGCTTGCCGCGCGCCATCTCCGGCACGCTGGAGCTTGGCCGCACCGGCGCCCTGTCGACCGGCCTGATCCTGGCAATCATCGTGCTGGCCATCATCGTCATTGCGCTGATCGTCTTCTTCGAGCGCGCCCAGCGCCGCCTGCTGATCCAGTATCCCAAGCGCCAGGTCGGCAATCGCATGTTCCAGGGCGATACCTCGCATCTGCCGCTTAAGCTCAACACCTCCGGCGTCATTCCGCCGATCTTCGCCTCGTCGCTGCTGCTGCTTCCGGCAACGGTTGCCGGCTTCTCGCAGACCACCAATATGCCTGCATGGGCTAGCACCATCTTGGCGGCGCTCGGCCATGGCCAGCCGCTCTATATGGCCTTCTACGCGGCAATGATCGTGTTCTTCGCCTTCTTCTACACGGCGATCGTCTTCAATCCGAAGGACACCGCCGACCAGCTCAAGAAGCATTCGGGCTTCATCCCGGGTTATCGTCCGGGCGAGCGCACTGCGGATTATATCGACTATGTGCTCACCCGCATCACCGTCGTCGGCGCCATCTATCTGGTGCTGGTGTGTCTGCTGCCTGAGTTCCTGATTTCGGCGACTGGCGTACCGTTCTACCTTGGTGGCACTTCGCTCCTGATCGTGGTCAGTGTAACGCTCGATACGGTGGCGCAGATTCAGGGTCACCTGATCGCGCACCAGTATGAGGGCCTGATCAAGAAGTCGAAGCTGCGCGGGGGGAAAAAGGCCAGATGAGGTTGATATTGCTTGGACCGCCGGGGGCGGGCAAGGGGACACAAGCACTAAGACTGGTAGAACGGCACGGCATCCCACAGCTTTCCACGGGGGACATGCTGCGTGCTGCTGTTCAGGCCGGCACCGAAGTCGGCAGGCGCGCCAAGGCGGTGATGGACGCTGGCGAACTGGTGTCCGATGTTATCGTCAACGCCATCGTGGCTGAGCGCATCGATCAAGCTGATTGCGCAAACGGCTTCATCCTTGACGGATACCCGCGAACCCTGGTGCAGGCGGACGCCGTTGAGGAAATGCTGTCGGATCGCGGACTGGAGCTCGACGCAGTCATCGAATTTGTCGTCGACGACAAGGCGCTGGTTGGCCGAATCGTCAAGCGCGCCGAAGAAGCCAAGGCCGCAGGCCTGCCGGTGCGCAAGGACGACAGTCCAGCGGTGTTCGAAGAACGCTTGAGGGAATATTACAAGAAAACCTCGCCGCTGATCGGCTACTACTACGCCAAGGGCAAACTCAGGGGCGTCGATGGCATGGCCGACATTGATGCGGTGACGCAGCAGATCGAGGCGGTGCTCAGGGCGACGACCCAGAAAGTTGGCCAGGCGGCCGGCTAGCGAATCGAACGATTGCGCTTGACTGGAGCGGTCCGCTGGGGTATGGCGGCCCGTCTTCCTATCAGGCATGAGGCTTGCTTGTCCGCAAGGGCAAGGCAGGCCGCTTTGAACTGGAAACTCCCGCAAGGGCCGGCCTCCACCGGACGCGGGGCAACTTGAAGCGCCGGCTCGTCCGGCCTATATGGAGAAGAGAAGAACATGGCTCGTATAGCCGGCGTCAACATTCCGACCAACAAGCGCGTCGTCATTGCGCTTCAATACATTCACGGCATTGGCAAGAAGTTCGCCCAGGAGATCGTCGACAAGGTCGGCATCCCGGCCGAGCGTCGCGTCAACCAGCTGACCGACGCGGAAGTGCTGCAGATCCGCGAGACCATCGACCGCGATTACCAGGTCGAGGGCGACCTGCGCCGCGAAGTGTCGATGAACATCAAGCGGCTCATGGACCTCGGCTGCTACCGCGGCCTGCGTCACCGCCGCTCGCTGCCGGTTCGTGGTCAGCGCACACACACCAATGCGCGCACCCGCAAGGGCCCGGCCAAGTCGATTGCCGGAAAGAAGAAGTAATTTAGGGCAGTAAGGGAGTAGGGCAGTAAGGCAATAGGAACGGCAGACATACTGCCCTACTGCCATATTCCCCTACTGCCTTCTCCCTGGTGGAGCCGCTGGCATTACGGCGGTGTAGAGATCAACTGAAAGGACTATCATGGCCAAGGAAGCCGCTCGTGTTCGCCGTCGCGAACGCAAGAACATCTCGTCGGGCGTTGCCCACGTCAATTCGACCTTCAACAACACGATGATCACCATCACGGACGCGCAGGGTAACTCGATTGCCTGGTCGTCGGCCGGAGCCCAGGGCTTCAAGGGATCGCGCAAGTCGACCCCGTTCGCTGCCCAGATGGCCGCAGAAGATGTTGCCAAGAAGGCCCAGGAACACGGCATGCGCATGCTCGAGGTCGAGGTCTGTGGACCCGGCTCCGGTCGTGAATCGGCGCTGCGCGCGCTGCAGGCAGCCGGCTTCACCATCACCTCGATCCGTGATGTGACGCCGATCCCGCACAATGGCTGCCGCCCGCGCAAGAAGCGCCGCGTCTAACGAATTTACCGAACGCCGCGCGAGCGCCTCAAAGGCGCTCCTCCACGGCATTCCAGGTCGCCCGCCACGATTGGATGGTGGCGGGACAACGGAAGGAAAGCACTATGATCCAGAAAAATTGGCAAGAACTGATCAAGCCGAACAAGATCGAGTTCTCGTCGAAGAAGAAGACGCTGACCACGCTGGTCGCCGAGCCGCTCGAGCGCGGCTTCGGCCTCACCCTCGGCAACGCGCTGCGCCGCGTGCTTCTGTCTTCGCTGCGTGGCGCGGCTGTGACCGCCGTGCAGATCGATGGCGTCCTGCATGAATTCTCGTCCATCGCCGGCGTCCGCGAGGACGTGACCGACATCGTCTTGAACATCAAGGAAATCGCCATCCGTATGGAAGGCGACGGCCCCAAGCGCATGGTCGTACGCAAGCAGGGACCGGGTGCGGTTCTCGCCGGCGACATCCAGACGGTTGGCGACGTCGAGATCCTCAATCCCGACCACGTCATCTGCACGCTGGACGAAGGCGCTGAAATCCGCATGGAATTCACCGTCGACACCGGCAAGGGCTATGTGCCGGCCGACCGCAACCGCGCCGAGGACGCGCCGATCGGGCTGATCCCCGTCGATAGCCTGTATTCGCCGGTCAAGAAGGTCTCCTACAAGGTCGAGAACACCCGCGAGGGCCAGGTTCTCGACTATGACAAGCTGACCATGACCATCGAGACCGACGGTTCGATCTCGGGCGAGGACGCGGTGGCCTTCGCCGCTCGCATCCTGCAGGACCAGCTCGGCCTGTTCGTCAATTTCGACGAGCCGCAGAAGGAAGTCGCCGCCGAACAGGTCACCGAGCTTGCCTTCAACCCGGCGCTGCTCAAGAAGGTCGACGAGCTCGAGCTTTCGGTGCGTTCGGCCAACTGCCTGAAGAACGACAACATCGTCTATATCGGCGACCTGATCCAGAAGACCGAAGCCGAGATGCTGCGCACCCCGAACTTCGGCCGCAAGTCGCTGAACGAGATCAAGGAAGTCCTGGCGGCGATGGGCCTGCATCTCGGCATGGAAGTGCCGGACTGGCCGCCGGAAAACATCGAAGACCTCGCCAAGCGTTACGAAGATCAATATTGAGGCTCAGGCCTCTTGAACCCGCAATGAAGGAGAAGAGCCATGCGCCACGGATTTAAAGGCCGCCGGTTCGCCCGCAGCATCAGCCATCGCAAGTCGATGTTTGCCAACCTTGCCGTGTCGCTTATCGAGCACGAGCAGATCCTCACCACGCTGCCGAAGGCGAAGGATCTGCGTCCGATCGTCGAGAAGCTGGTGACGCTCGGCAAGCGCGGCGACCTGCATGCCCGCCGGCAGGTGATTGCCCAGATCGGCAATGAAGGCGTCGTCAAGCGTCTGTTCGATACCATCGCGCCACGTTATGCCACCCGCAACGGCGGCTATCTGCGCATCATGAAGGCCGGCTTCCGCCATGGTGACAATGCCGCAATGGCCGTCATCGAATTCGTCGACCGCGACACCTCGGCCAAAGGCGCCGGCGACCGCGCCCGCATCGAGGCCGAAGGCACCGAAGAGGAAGCCGCAGCTGCATAAGCTTCGGTTTTTCTGTGAAGTTCAAAGGGGCCTGCGGGCCCCTTTTCTGTTGTGTGCCGAGCATGATCGACAGCTTGGAGGTGCAAGTCCTCTACCCAGCCTGATGACGGCGAAGGGTTAGCGA
>NZ_JBVVQK010000026.1:0-96885 GCF_055811175.1 Mesorhizobium sp. WSM4828
GTCGCATAGGAGATCAGTCCCCGCTCCTTGCCGAGCTTGTCCATGACGCCGTCGCAAGCGTCGATGCAGAGCGCGCACGTGATGCATTCGAGTTGCTGGCCGTCGCGAATGTCGATCCCCATCGGGCAGACGGCGACACAGGCATTGCAATCGACGCAGTCTCCAACCGGCTGCCCCGCGGCAAGCACCTTCTTGGCGTGGCGCGAACGTGGCTCGCCGCGCCAATCATTGTACGTTACGGTGAGCGAATTCTCATCGAGCATGGCCGCCTGGATGCGCGGCCATGGGCACATATAGGTGCAGACCTGCTCGCGCATCAGTCCGCCGAACGTGTAGGTGGTCGCCGTCAGCACCGCGATGGTGATGTAGGCGATGGGAGCTGCGGTCCCGGTGAAGACCTCTCGAATCAAAGTTGGCGCGTTGGCGAAATAGAAGATCCAGGCACCCCCCGTTGCCGCGCCTATGACCAGCCAGATAGCGTGTTTGGATACACGCAGCACAAGCTTGCGCGCGGCCCAGGGGCCGGCATCCAGTTTCATGCGCGCGTTGCGGTCGCCCTCGATCGCGCGTTCGACAACCAGAAACAGGTCGACCCATACGGTCTGTGGGCAGGTATAGCCGCACCAGGCCCGGCCGACCGTGGAAGTGACCAGGAAAAGGCCGATGCCGGCCATGACCAGCAGGCCCGCAACATAGTAGAATTCCTGCGGCCAAATCTCGATGAAAAAGAAGTAAAAGCGGCGATTGGCGAGATCGATCAGCACAGCCTGGTCGGGGGCAAACGGGCCCCGATCCCAACGCAGCCAAGGCGTCAGGTAGTAAATGCACAGCGTGATTGCCATCACCAGCCACTTGAAGCGACGAAAGCTGCCTGAAGCGCGCTTCGGGAAGATCTTCTTGCGTGCGGCATAGAGCGGCTGACGCGTTTTGGCCGAGTTGACCGCCTCGGCCTCAAGTCGCTCTACCTGAATGTTGTCCAGCACGAATATCTCCAGTCGCAGCGGATCATTTTGCCGTGCAACCGGACATCTCTGATGTGGGGCGACGTCCGGAACGCAGGGTGCTGGCCAAACTTTGCCGCATGATGGGCCGCGCCGCGTTGATGCAAGTCAATCGCCCATGCCGCAAATACGATCGAGGCCCGGCGCTAGCCGGGCCTCGTCGCTTAGCTGGCGGAGGGCCGGGAATAGAACCCCCCTCTATTCCCCACCGCCAAGCGAATGGATGTAGACGGCGAGCTCCTTGACTTTGGTGTCGCCAAGACGTCCGCCCCAGGCTGGCATGACGCCCTGTCTGGGGGCGCGAACCTGTGCGGCGATCGATGCTTCCCCGGATCCGTAAAGCCAGATGGCATCGGTCAGGTCCGGCGCGCCAAACTCCTTGTTGCCTTTTGCATTTTCGCCATGACACGCCACGCAATTCTCCGCGAAGACCTTGGCACCCGGCTCGACCAGACTTTCGCCTTGAACAGGTGCCGACAGGCTGGCGACGTAGGCGCTGACCTGCCTGATCTGGTCAGCCGTGATAATGTCGCCAAAGGCCGGCATTTCGGATTGGCGTGTGTCCGGGTCCGATGCAAAGCGGATGCCGTGTGTGATCGTCTGCTGGATCTGCTCGGCACTTCCGCCCCACAGCCAATCGTCGTCGTTGAGATTGGGAAAGCCGCTGGACCCTTGAGCGCCGGAGCCGTGGCACTGCACGCAATTGACCTTGAACGCGGCGGCGCCAGCGGCACCCGCGAATTCGCGCAGCGCATCGTCGGCGGCAATCTCCACGACAGTTTTCGACTGTACAGCCGCAACATACTTGCCCTTGGCGATTTCAGCTGCGGCGAGCTCGTTCTTCACATCATTTCGGCTCGAATAGCCGATTACGCCTTTGGTCGCGGAGCTCAGCATCGGCCATGCCGGATAGGCGACGGTATAGCCGATCGCCCAGAGGATGGTGATGTAAAAGGTCGTGATCCACCAGCGCGGAAGCGGATTGTTGAGCTCGCGGATGCCATCCCACTCATGGCCGGTGGTTGAAATGCCCGAGACTTCATCGATATGCTCGTTGCTCATTGTCAATCGTCCTTGAGAGGTATCCGGGCGGCTTCGTCAGCTTGCCTGCGGCCGCCGGGGCGAAGCGCGAAGGCAATGCATCCGACGAAGAACAGCGCCATGGCGAGCAGGCCCCAGCTGTCGGCAAATTCTCGCATCAGATTGTAATTCATCGATATCTTCCTCAGCGGTAGCCGGCGGCCTCGTCATAGTTATTGAAGTCGACCAGCGTGCCTAGCATTTGCAGGTAAGCGACCAGGGCATCCATTTCGGTGACCTGCTGCGGATTACCGTCGAAGTCACCGAGCTTGGCCTTCGGATAGCGTGCTTCGAGGCCGGACGTGTCGACGTTGGCATCCGCTTGTGCCATGAGATCGGCATTGGCGTTAGCGACCATGTCATCGGAATAGGGCACACCCACACGCCTGTTCGCGATCAGGTGCGTCGAGAAGTCCTTCACCTCGATCGGTGTATCTTTCAGGAATGCGTAGCTTGGCATGATCGATTCCGGCACCACAGAGCGCGGGTCGGTGAGATGCTGGACGTGCCATCCATTCGAATAGCGGTCGCCCACCCGCGCGAGGTCCGGTCCGGTGCGTTTCGATCCCCACTGGAACGGGTGGTCGTACATCGACTCGGCCGCCAGGCTGTAATGCCCATAGCGCTCGACTTCGTCGCGGAACGGCCTGATCATCTGGCTATGGCAGAGGTAGCAGCCCTCGCGCACATAGATGTTGCGGCCGGCGAGCTCGAGCGGCGAATAGGGCCGCATGCCTTCGACTTTCTCGATCGTGTTGTCGAGATAGAAGAGCGGCGCGATCTCGACAATGCCGCCGACCGTCACCACCAGAAGGGAGCCCACGAGAAGAAGCGTGGCGTTCTTCTCGATCACGGCATGTTTGTCCATCAAGCCCATTTTTTTGGCTCCTTATTCGGCAGGCTGCAGGGCGGGAACAGGATTCGGCATCGGTTGCTCCTCGCGCTGATAGCCGAGGATCGTCATCGCGACGTTCCACGCCATGATCAGCATTCCGGCGAGATACATCGCGCCGCCCAGAGCGCGCATGACATAATAGGGATGCATGGCTGCGACGGTCTCTGCGAAGGAGTAGACCAGGAAGCCCTGCTCGTCGTATTCGCGCCACATCAGGCCCTGCATGACGCCGGAGACCCACATCACTGCGGCGTAAACGACGATGCCAAGCGTCGCCAGCCAGAAGTGCCAGTTGACGAGCCGCAGCGAATAAAGCCGCTCGCGGTTCCACAACTTCGGGACCATGAAATAGATCGCGCCGAACGAGATCATGCCAACCCATCCGAGCGCGCCCGAATGGACGTGACCGATGGTCCAGTCGGTGTAGTGCGAGAGCGAGTTGACCGCCTTGATTGACATCATCGGGCCTTCGAACGTCGACATCCCGTAGAAGGCGATGGCCATGACCATCATGCGGATGATCGGGTCGGTGCGCAGCTTGTCCCAGGCGCCCGAGAGCGTCATCAGGCCGTTTATCATGCCGCCCCACGAGGGCATCCAGAGCATGATTGAGAACACCATGCCGAGCGTCTGGGCCCAGTCCGGCAGGGCGGTGTAATGGAGGTGGTGCGGACCGGCCCAGATGTAGAGAAAGATCAAAGCCCAGAAATGGATGATCGACAGCCGGTAGGAATAGACAGGTCGGTTGGCCTGCTTGGGCACGAAATAATACATCATGCCGAGGAAGCCGGCGGTGAGGAAGAAGCCGACGGCATTGTGGCCGTACCACCACTGCGTCAAGGCATCCTGGACGCCGGAGAAAGCTGAATAGCTTTTTGAACCCACGAACGAGACGGGCATCGACAGGTTATTGATCACATGCAGCATCGCGATCGTCACGATGAAGGACAGATAAAACCAGTTGGCGACGTAGATGTGCGGTTCCCTGCGCTTCAGGATGGTGCCGAGGAACAGGACGAGGTAGGCGACCCATACAATGGTGAGCCACAGGTCCACATACCATTCGGGCTCGGCGTATTCGCGGCTCTCGGTGATACCGAGCAGGTAGCCGGTTGCCGCCATGACGATGAACAGCTGATAGCCCCAGAACACGAACCATGCGAGATCGCCGCCGAACAGCCTGGCACGACAGGTCCGCTGCACGACATAAAGCGACGTGCAAATAAGCGCATTGCCGCCGAAGGCAAAAACCACACCGGAAGTATGCAAAGGCCGCAAGCGGCCGAAGTTGAACCAGGGCTCGATGTTAAGATCCGGGTAGGCAAGCTGCAGCGCGATGACCACGCCGACCAGCATTCCCACCACGCCCCAGAACATAGTGGCGATGGCACCGTAGCGGATCGGGCCATCCATATAGGCGGACGGATCGATTGCCGCGGGCGCTGCGAAGCTCGTGTTGCGAAGGAGGATGGTGATAAAGCCAAGCAGCACGATGAGCAGCACCCACATGTGCTGCCGAAAAGGTTCGTCCACACCAAAGCCGGCGGCCACCAGCGCGACAAAGGCGAAAAGGCCCAAAGCGACGATTTCTGTGCCGAACTTCATGACATGTCCCCGAGGTCGGATTCCGATGCGCGGACGTCAATCCGCATCGATACCAATTCAGCAGTCTCCCCATCGCCGCCTTGATCCATGTCAAAGCCATTTGCTTTTGGATTGGGCAGCTTTGATCTCGCAAACGGTTAGCAGGCTGTCATTGAACAGGGAGAGGGAATCGTCGCGGTTGGAAACAGGCCGCGACAATTCGATATCGGGCAGAGAGGCGGTACCAGCGGCGTTGATGAAACGCGCGCATCTGGACAAGCTGCAGCTCTGTGATGCCTTGGAAAGAATCGCGGATACCTTGCCGAATGTCGACCGCCTGAAATGCCTTGGCACGGCCAACGCGATCGTCCCGTTGCTGCGCAACATTCATCAATATGAAGAGACGGTTATCTTTCCCGCCTACGAGGCCACTGTCGCTGGCAGCGCTGCCAGCCTGGCCTCAGTCCGGCGGCTGCGCGCCGAGCATGTCGAAGACGAATGCTTTGCCGGTGAGGTGACCGAAATCCTGCTGGCGATTGGCCATGGCGAGAGGTTGCACAACCCGGAAGCCGTCGGGTTCATGCTGCGAGGGTTCTTCGAAAGCATGCGCCGGCATATCGCGTTCGAACGCGAGCACGTCTTGCCCATGATCGCAGTGAGCGACGAACGATAAGCACCTGAACGCCGCTGCAGTCGGCTCAAGCTGTCTACCGTGACGTGCCGGCCTTGACCGAAATCAAGGCGGCGATGGGGACCTGCAGCCAGGATTCAATTTTGTAAGGATGACGGAAGACGACATGCGACCGGAATTGGCTACCAGACTTGGCGAGAATGTGCCCCGCTACACCAGCTATCCTACCGCGCCGCATTTTCACGCGGGCGTCGATGCGGTTGTCCAGCAGGGCTGGTTGGAGAGGCTTGAAAATGGAGACGAGATCTCGCTCTATCTGCACATCCCCTATTGCGATAGACTTTGCTGGTTCTGCGCGTGCCATACCAAGCAGACACGCCATTACGAACCAGTGACTGCATATCTTCGTTCGCTGCATGCTGAGATCGCGACGGTTGCGGGTTTTGTCGCCGGCAGGAGCCATGTCCGCGCCGTGCATTTCGGCGGCGGTTCGCCCACCATGCTGAAGCCCGAGGATATGGTGGCGTTGGGGACTGCCTTGCGGAACAGCTTCGATTTTGTGAAGGACGCAAAAATCAGCGTCGAGATCGATCCCAACGACATGGACGAGGCGCGCCTCGATGCACTGGCCGAAATCGGCATGACCAGGGCAAGCCTTGGTGTGCAGGATTTTGACGCGAAGGTGCAGAAGGCGATCAATCGCGAGCAGAGCTTCCTGCAGACCAAGAGCGTTGTCGACGGAGTTCGTTCACGCGGCGTCGGTTCCGTCAATCTGGACCTGCTCTACGGCTTGCCGCACCAGACCAGCGACAGCGTCTGTTCCACTGTAGCGCAGGCGCTGACCCTGGAACCAGACAGGATGGCGCTGTTCGGCTACGCGCATGTGCCCTGGTTCAAGAAGCACCAGACGATGATCGACGAAGCGTGGCTGCCTGGCCCTGCGGGGCGGTACGCTCAATCGCAAATTGCGGCCGACCTCGTCCTGAAGGCAGGATATGAGGCGGTGGGCTTCGACCATTTCGCCAAGCCAAGCGATGCTTTGGCGCAAGCAGCCCGCACAGGCACCTTGCATCGCAATTTCCAGGGCTACACCGAGGATCGCTGCGAGACACTGATCGGGCTTGGCCCTTCATCCATCAGCCGTTTTCGCCAGGGTTACGCGCAGAACATGCCGGCGACGACAGAGTACGGTCGCATGGTTGCAGGGGGCGGACTGGCCGCAGTCCGCGGCATCGCATTGTCCGATGATGACCGCGTCCGGGGCTGGATCATCGAGCGACTGATGTGCGATTTCGCCTTTTCGGCGATCGAACTGGTAGAGCGCTTCGGCGAGCGTGGCCAGCGGCTCCTTTTCAAGGCAAGTTCCCTGGCGATCACCGATCCGGCCCGGTTGCTGAAGCTCGATGGCGACAATTTCGTCGTCCCGGCTGAAAGTCGCCGTTTTGTTCGCAGCATCGCAGCAATGTTCGACGCATATCTTGAGAGCGGCAAGGGCAGGCACTCGGTGGCGGTGTGAGCACCCTCAGAAATGCTCACCGGCTTTGAACGGGCCGATCCGGGTCCCCGCCGCGATCAGGTACGCGGTCGACCAGCCTATCAGCAGGAATCCATTCACCCCCTCAAGTGCCGCCAACACGCGCCATGCGTGAGCGGGTACGATGTCACCGTAGCCGACAGTCGAAAAAGTGATGGTGGAAAAGTAGAGTGCGGTTTCGAAGTCGGCGAAGATATCGAGCAACCGGTAAAGTCCGGCCCAAACCCAGACCTCCGCTGTCATCACGGCGAAGAGCCCCATGACCACGCTGATCATCGCAACGGTTCGGCTGCGGCGCCCGTGCATGCGAAATCGCGCCACCAGATGTCCCATTGCGCGCGTGACTGCGATAAGGCCAAAAGTGTGAATCACTACCGTCAGGCTTATGACGATCGTACCGACGAAGAGGTTGAGAGCCATCCAAGGAAATTACGAAAATTCGAGGGAAGCATTCCTTGCGCGAAGTCAATCCGACCGGGTTTCGCCGAAGACTGCCGGTTCGCCATCGCCCATCACAACGGGAGCGAGACGAAAGAACATCGCCAGCTTCAGGCTTGTCGCGATCCGTTCGGCGCGGTCTACGAACACTGCAGCGGTTTCCGGGGCGAAGAGTTCGACCGCCGTCTGCCGGAACAAGGCCAGCCAGACATCGAAATCGGCCTCGGTGACATCCTTGAGTTTGAGGTGCGCCGGCACCGGTCGTCCGTGGTAGTCGCCGCTCTTCAGGATAACGGAACACCAGAAATCCGTCATTTTCTCGAGATGAGGTTCCCAATCGCCGGTGATTTCGCGCGTGAAAATCGGTCCAAGACGCCCGTCCTGCCTGACCTTTGCATAGAATTCGCGGACCAATCTTCCGATCGTCGTGCGCTCGACGCCGGTATGGTCCAGCGGCCGTTCCGCGACAGGACCCGCCCGATGGGCAAAAGCTGATTTCAATGTCATCATGCACTCGTGTATGCGTTAGGAAATGTGTTTGTGCGTCAGGAAAATCCCAGGCGCCGGAGGGCAGCCTGCACGGGGCTCGGTCGGTCACGGACAAGCCGGAAACCCAAATTGTCAGGCGGCGTTCCGACCGCGCAACCGCCGCTCTTTCCATCCCGAATGAAGTCAGACATGTAGGTGCGGTGAAATCCTTCGACAACGTGTACGCCGCAATTGTCGATAGAACTCTCGATCCGCTTGCCATCAATCGCTATTATGGCGTGGGAATAGCATGTTGAGGTCCATTCCCAGACATTTCCCCCAATATCTGCCACGCCTTTTGAATTGGTGCCGAAGGACCCCTGAGCCCTCGGTTCCGGATCGGGTTTCCGCCCAAGCGCAGTCTCGAGCCGATACCGGGTGAGCCACCGCCGCGCCGGGTTGTTCGGGTCGCCTTCGCCCTCGATGTCACCTCGGAACTTTTCGCTGGCCGCATAAGCCCACTCGACGTCCGTTGGCAGCCGCCATGCCTGTCGCGTGCGGGCTGACAGCCAGGTCGCATAGACTTCGGCATCCATGTGGCTGACGCCGGTGACCGGAATGTTGTTGCCACTCTTGCGTGAGTCGGCGGGCTTGCAGGCGCGGTCCGCCACGCAGCGTCCGTATTCCGAAATGCTTACCTGGTATTTCATGATCTCCAGCGGCGCCTTAATGGTTTGCTGCACTATGGGCGCTGCGACGGGATGGTTCCCCTTGAGGAACTCCCCAGCCTGTGGGTGCTCGAACGAGCCGGATCCCAGGACCACCATTTCGCTCACTGCGGTCTGATGGGGGAGCCCAAAAGGGCGCGTGTCGAGCGCATGGCTTACGCCCCAACCGATCAACGCGACGGCCGCAGTTGTTCCGAAGGTAATGACGGGGTCAAAGGACATGGTGCCAATTCCGCCCGCAAGCGCAACCCCTTTGGCTCCGCCGCGGGGTCGCACCGAGGATCGGATCTCCGGTCTACGAGGTGATCGCCCTGGGCGCTTCGACCTGCATCATCAGATCGTCGTCCCAGTTTCCCTCGACCGTGAAATGCGCGGTCGCGCCGAGTTCGACTGCCTCGATCAGATTGTGGTTGACGTAGGCATAGATGCCCGGCTGCAGGAACGTATACAACGCCGCCCCTGCCGACCCACCACGGATGAACCAGGTTTCCAGATCCTTGGCCGGTGGGTTGGCGAACTTGCCCTGTTCCCAGACAAAGTCGCCATGACCCCCGATCAGGTGCGGACGCGTGTCGCGGTTGGCTTGGGAATGAACGAGCAACATGGTTTCACCGACCTTTGCTTTCATGGCATTGTCGCCGGTCAGCGAAGCAGCCCTGCCATTGAACACCACATGCGTCGGGATCAGCCCGCGCATCACCTTGAGAGTATCGTCGTAATTGTCGCCGGCGGTTTCATATTTCTTGAATCTTCCCTGCTCGTCGCTGGGGATGTAGAAGTCGTTCTCGCCGACGTAGTAGATGCGATCATACCGAACGGGATTGCCCTTGTCGTCCTTGAGGCCGTCGCGTGGCAGCACCATAACCGCGCCGCTCATCCCCGATACGACGTGCCACGGGATCATCGCGCCGCCGGGTGCGCAGTGATATACGAACGTTCCGGCCCGCGTGGCCTTGAAGCGCAGCGTAACCTGCTCGCCCGGATTGACTAGCGTCAGCTCGCCGCCGCCGAGCCCGCCAGTGGCAGCATGGAAATCGATATTGTGGGCGAGGGTATTGGTGTCTGGATTGATGAGGGTAAGCTCAAGATAGTCGCCTTCATGCACGACCATCAGAGGGCCTGGGATCGAACCATTGTAGGTCATCGCATTGAGCTGCGTGCCGTCGGCGTCAATGACCATCGGTTTCTCCTCGATGGTCATGGTGAATTCGACGATCTTTGGACCGCCCTTGGCGACCTGATCGTGAGCATGCACGAATGGCGGCGGGACCAGCGTTATCTTTTCACGGGGCAGCCCGGCGACATCCTTGACGCTTGCCACTGCCGGCATTGCACCAATGGTGGCGACCGCGGCTGCGGTAAGAACAGAGCCCAACAAAGCTTCGCGTCTCGTAAGCATTTCCATCTCCTTGGTGTCGGCCATCCGATGTCATCAGAATAGCCTCGGCGTCAGCCAAGTCTTTGCGCTAGCGCAAATCCACTGCGTCATTTCAGTTGTCTCTGTTTTGGAGACTAATGTACCGACGGAAGGCATCGGCTTTGCTGCATGGAATCGAGAATCAAATAGGCCGGGCTGGACCTCCCCCTCGGTCCACCCGGCCTTCCCCCGGCCGCCTAAGCGGAGGGGATCTGCGAGATCTGCAATGAAGGTCAGTTAGAAGCGGTGTTGGTCGCCTCGGCGAATAGTTCGGCGAATACCGGCTTGGCTTTCCCGACCTGCTTGACGGCTTCCGCCGCCGCCAGGTTGACCGGCTTGCCGACGACGATCAGCGCAACCATGCCCATGCCATAATGTGGAGCGCACTTCACGCCATAGACCCCCTCCTGCGTAACGGTCACTGCAATTTCCGTGCTGGGCTTGCCCTTGAAGGCTTCAGCTCCGTCCGGAATCATGCCCTTGATGCTTTCGGCGTTGTGGGACTTGTCGGTGGGCACGAACTTGATCGTGTCCCCGGGCGCCGCACGAACAAAGGCAGGCTGGAAGACCATTGAGCCTTTCTCTCCCTTGTTCAGCATCTGTACGACATGTTCTTCGGCATTTGCCGCACCGGCGATTGAGAGCAGGGCGATAGCGGCGGCAATCAGGGGAAGTTTCATTGGAATTCCTTTCTTGACTTCGTCACGGCACTAACCGTTGCGCTCTTCTACTGGACCGGCAGACGTGGTGATTTGCGCTGGCGCAAATTGGCGTGCGAAATGTGCATAGGAGAGCCCGTCTCGCCCGGCGAGCCTGCTCCCGCCCGCCTTCAAGCTGCGGTTCTTGACTGCCGCACTTGCTACCGTGGTCGAACGAGCATGCCGCCGAACAGACCCGCATAGCCAACGAAGGATGCGATCCACAGTGCCGCAGAGATATGAAGGAGCACTGCCTCGGTGGGCGCGAACGCAGCTGCGATCCGAAAAATGGCCGCAAGCACGACAGCGGCAAGATTCTGCACGTGCCTGTACTTGCTCGCAGTTCACGGCCCGTGTGTCCGAGCGTGGCGCGGCTCATGACGGCCAGCGTCATACAGGCCACCGCTCCGACGCCGAACGCATGAATGCCGGCCACCGCGGGCACTGTCTCGGGCACGAAGACAGCGAGGCCGGCAATCAGGAGGCCGATTGGCACGAAGGCGAATGCCACATGCAGGACCAGCACGAGAGGATCGCGCAGCGTCCGGTCGCCAGCCCAACGAGCAAGCCGGACCGCATTGAGGACCGCTCCGGCGATCAGCACCGCGCCGGTGCCCGGAAGGGTGGGAAAGAAGGCCCAGGCCGCCAATCCGGCCGCCGAGAGTGCGATCGTTCCCACGTCGAACCTGCCGAACGGGACCGGCAGGCGCCCCGGTCTCTCACGCACCAGCCAGTTCCGGGTGAAGGAAGGAATGATGCGGCCGCCTATGATCATGACAAGGACGACCGCCGCGCCAAGACCGACACGGCGGCTGATGTCAGACACGCCTTGATAGTGCGCCTCAGCATGAAACATCATATTCGCCGCCAGAAGTGCCATCACCGGCAGCAGGACCCTGAGGTTTCGCAGTTTCGGCCCGCGATGATTTCCGTTGCGGCAGCGGCAACGACTGCGAGAAGAAAGGCGCAGTCTACGACGGCACTGAGCAGCCAGCCTGCCTGCGCCGAAAAGAAGACGGTGAACCGCCCCGCGGACCAAAGCAATACCAGGCCCAGCAGGGGAAGGCCCTGCACGGGAAGCCTTCCGGTCCAGTTCGGGATTGCGGTCAATAGGAAACCGGTCACAACGGCCACCACATAACCAAACAGCAATTCGTGAATATGCCAGTCCACTGGCGAGAAGCTGCTGGAGGTCTCGAGCCTGCCGTAAAACAGAAGCAGCCAGAACAGCATCGCCGCACCGCCATACAGTGAACCGATAAGAAAGAACGGCCGGAACCCGTATGAGAGAACAGCCGGATAGGTGCTCGGCCGTGTTCGTGGAATTGCCATGACTTCCCTTCAAGGAGAAAAACAGGTGGGCGTGATAGGTGACAACATGGACGGCCGCCACTCCGGTCCTTCTATGGTGACTGGGCAGACGGAGTTTGCCGCAGCGCAAACAAGATTTGGAATTTCAGGGATAGGCGGCGAATAAGCGCCTCTTGCCGCAGGAGGGCCGCCCATGACACATTCTATGCTCGGGCTGAGGGCGAACCTGGATGCATTGGGCGCAACAGCACTTGGGAGGGCACAGCGTTGGGTAGCCTCGATCGCTCGCTGATTGCCGGGCTTCCTGTCTTTGGGGGCATAGCCCCTACGGATCTCGACTGCATAATCGGACAGGCCAGGTCGTTGAGGATTGCCAAGGACCAGCCGGTGTTCGAGCAGGAGCAGGAAGCAGATTCCTTTTTCCTGTTGCTCGACGGACATGTGCGCGTGGTGAAATCAACTCCCGACGGTCACGAGGTGACGGTGCGATACATAAGTCCGGGTGAGTTGATGGGCATCGCCCATGCGCTTGGCCTCACTATCTACCCGGCAAGTGCGATTGCCGCAGTTGATTGTATCGTTCTTGCCTGGCCGAGTCGCTTATGGCCGACATTTGCCACCGATTTCCCCAGTTTCGGCTCCAATACGTACAAGGCCGTGGGCAGCAGGCTTCAGGACGCTCATTCGCGCGTCATCGAGATGTCCACCGAGCAGGTGGAACAGCGCGTTGCCCGTGGGCTGCTCAAGTTGGTCAAGCAATCAGGCAAGAAGACCGACGAGGGCATCCTTATAGATTTCCCGATCTCACGTCAGGACATTGCCGAGATGACCGGCACGACACTTCACACAGTCAGCCGGCTGCTCTCGGCATGGGAAAACCAAGGATTGGTCAAAAGCGGACGCCAGAAAGTGACGGTGGTCGAGCCTCACCGGCTCCTGGTAATTGCGGAAGGGCGTGATCAAGCCTAATCCGGGCCACCGGCATTCGTCACCGCCAGCAGGTCGCGACGGAGTTCTTCTTCGCTCAGATCGTGCTCTCGTGCCGCGTCGGAAACGGTGTGAAACGAAGCAATCGGGCAGCCGACGCAAAGCATGCCGTGCTGGAGCACCACGCGGATGGTCGCCGGCGACCCACGCATGATTTCGTCCATCGTCGCATCGTCGCTGAATTTGCGTTTCATGCCGCTTGTCCACGTTTGAACAGCGACATCCTGCTGCTGGGTTCAGGGATGTTCGTTGCGCTGAGGCAAACAAGAGGCAGTTCAGCCTACCTCACGCCTAAACGACGCAGATCGTCGAGCGCGTCAGGAATCTCTTCTCCCGCCCATTGTCGAGCGAGAACATGCCGCCGCGGCCAGGCACCACATCGATAACAAGATTCGTGTGCTTCCAGGCCTCGAATTGCGAAGCCCCGATATAGAACGGCGCGCCTTGGATGTGGCCGAGCAACACATCGTGATCGCCAATGATGAAACCGGCACGCGGATAGCACATGGGCGAAGAGCCGTCGCAGCAGCCGCCGGATTGGTGGAACAGCACCGGTCCATGCTCGGCAACGATCTCCGCGATCAGTTCGAGCGCTGCCGGCGTTGCCGTGACTTTCGCATGCATGGCTTTTCCGATTTTTTACCTGGAGCGCGGCCCGCGCGGGGCCGCGCAGTAGACGACAAGGCGATCAGAAGAAGCCAAGCTTTTTCGGGCTATAGCTGACAAGCATGTTCTTGGTCTGCTGGTAGTGGTCGAGCATCATCTTGTGCGTCTCGCGACCGATGCCCGACTGCTTGTAGCCGCCGAAGGCGGCATGCGCGGGGTAGGCGTGGTAGCAATTGGTCCAGACCCGGCCGGCCTGGATCGCGCGGCCAAAGCGGTAGGCGCGGTTGCCGTCACGCGTCCACACACCGGCGCCAAGGCCGTAGAGCGTGTCGTTGGCTATTGCCAGCGCGTCCTGGTCGTCCTTGAAGGTCGTGACCGAAACCACCGGTCCGAAAATCTCCTCCTGGAAGATGCGCATCTTGTTGTTGCCCTTGAACACCGTGGGCTTGACGTAATAGCCACCCGCCAGGTCACCCGGCAAAAGATTGCGGGTGCCGCCGGTCAACACTTCCGCGCCTTCCTGACGGCCAATGTCGATGTACGACAGGATCTTTTCCAACTGCTCGGACGAGGCCTGGGCACCGATCATCGTCGCCGGATCGAGCGGATCGCCCTGCACGATCGCCTCGACACGTTTGAGGGCACGTTCCATGAATCTGTCGTAGATCGACTCATGAATGAGGGCGCGGCTGGGGCAGGTGCAGACTTCGCCCTGGTTCAGCGCGAACATGACGAAACCCTCGATCGCCTTGTCGAAGAAATCATCATCCTCGGCGACGACATCCTCGAAAAAGATGTTGGGCGACTTGCCGCCCAGTTCCAGCGTGACCGGGATCAGGTTCTGGCTGGCGTATTGCATGATCAGGCGGCCCGTCGTGGTCTCGCCGGTAAAGGCGATCTTGGCTATGCGCGGCGAGGAGGCGAGCGGCTTGCCGGCCTCGAGGCCGAAGCCGTTGACGATGTTGAGCACGCCCGGCGGCAACAGATCGCCGACGAGATCGGCCCACAGCAAGATGGCGGCCGGGGTCTGCTCGGCAGGCTTCAGGACCACGCAGTTTCCGGCGGCGAGTGCTGGTGCAAGTTTCCAGCAGGCCATCAGCAGCGGGAAGTTCCATGGGATAATCTGGCCGACCACGCCGAGAGGCTCATGGAAATGATAGGCGACGGTGTCCTCGTCGATCTGCGAAAGGCTGCCTTCCTGGCCACGTAGGGCGCCGGCGAAATAGCGGAAATGGTCAATGGCGAGCGGCAGGTCGGCCGCGGTCGTTTCGCGGATCGGCTTGCCATTGTCCCAGGTTTCGGCGCATGCGAGCAGATCGAGGTTTTCCTCCATCCGGTCGGCGATGCGGTTGAGGATGAGCGACCGCTCGGCTACGCTGGTGCGCGCCCAGGCGTCTTTGGCTGCATGGGCCGCGTCAAGCGCCGCCTCGATGTCGTGGGCATCCGAACGCGCCACTTCGCACAGCAGCTGACCGTTTACCGGTGATTGGTTCTCGAAGTAGCGGCCGGAGTGCGGCTCGGCCCACTTGCCGCCGATGAAGTTGCCATAGCGCTTGTCGAACGGCGCCTTGACCGCGCGTGAGAATTCTACCTTGTTCATGTTCTCCTCCCAAAATCGACGGCGCGGGATGCGACGCTTGGGAAGAGAGACTTGCGATTTCCGCGGCTATTGTCACCATGTCAAGGACAGTAGCGGGGCGCGGTGTGTCGCAGAATTGCGACAGTCATGTGAGGTTTCGAATGGTTAGTGGGACCTGTGGACGTCCAGACGGTTGAGCTTGCGGTGAAGCGTCGCGCGGCTGATCCCAAGCGCCTGCGCAGCAGCCGACACATTTCCGTCTGCTCGCGCCAGCGCCCGCTGCAGAACGCCGCGCTCCGCCTCGGCGAGAACTGCGGGGCCGCTCTCCGTCAAACCGAGCAGATCGGCCGCGGGCATCGGCTTGTCGAGACACAGCTGGGTTATTCCAAGCGCCAGGCGAGCCGACCGCGTCGCGCCGACCACAAGGTCGTCCGCATCAACCGCGATCAGCGCGCCGGAGCCCTTATCGGCCACTGGTGCCAGAAGGATCCGCGCCTTCGGGAAGGCCATTCTGAAGTTCTCCGCCTCGATCCGACGCACGGCGTCGATCACGGCCACCGAAATAAGATTGGCGAAGGCTTCGGTCAGATCGGCCCGGCACGAAGACACGTCAAGCGCAGCCACAAGATCTCCCCGGTGATCATAGATAGGGGCCGTGGTGCAACTCAGCCCCGTGTTGCGCGTGTGAAAGTGCTGGTCGCGATGGATTGTCAGCGCTCGCTGTTCCACCAGGCAGGTGCCGATCCCGTTGGTGCCCTGGCTTTCTTCGTTCCAGATGGAGCCGGTCCACAAGCCCCAGGAGTGAAAAGTCTCGTCGTCGACGGGCGCGCCGCGCCGCTCGACCGGCACGCCGTCACGATCGGCAAGAAGCACGCAGCAGCCAACGCCGCCCACCGCGAGATAGAGACGGTCCAGCGTGGATTGGGCCGCCCGGACGAGCGGTTCAATGCGTTGCCGGGCCGCGATCAACTCGATTTCCGTCATGTAGCGTGGCGGCGTGCAATCGGCGGGATCGAGCCGGTGCAAACTGGAAGAGCGACGCCAAGAGGCGACCAGCGCGGACTTCGCGGCGGCGTCTGAAGCGATCGCGGCCTGAATGCGGTCGGCATGACGACCGGACAAATCCTCCCTCATGTTCATCCTCCCTTTCGGCTTCTGAAGCAGCCTGCCTCAGAAGAGGCAAACTTGGCATGGCATCAGGTTCCGCCTTCAATCACCACGCTGTCAATTCGACACAAGCACCAGAAGGGACATCCCCTATATTCCCCTCAGTTAGTGATATTTTGGCAGATCGATAGTCATTCCTCGCCAGTGCACCTTCGGTGTTGATGCCCCAAAGCCTACCAGTACGAAATAGGTTTTCCTTGATCGAGGGCAAAGACGAACCACTATGTTCAGCCGCCGTAGCCGTACGGAACGATGCGGGGAAGTTTCTGATTGGCCGATGAAGGCAAGGGTCAGATACAGCCTCGGGTTCATGAAAATCAGTGCTGTCGAAGCATGCTCGGCCTCAGTTCACAAGGAACGCTCACGGGCGCAGGCATGTGGCTACAAGAAGGGCAGCGACCGATTTTTCTCGATCGTGAACCTCGGCTGGGCAGCCATGAGCTTTCGATCTGCCCGGCGAGCGGTCTTATCGTTCGTCGATAGAATGATGATGCCGGCAGGGGCGGCGATGACCTTACGGGCGGAAAGACTGTGCCATAAGTGCCCGCCCATTTTTTAGCCGTGACACCTTGCGTCGATTATCATTATACATTATATACAATTGTATATTGATGGTAGGAGCAGACATGAGAATGATCCGTGTGAACGATAGGCTTTCTGTAGGTCCCCAGCCCGCATTATCTGAAATTCTGTTGCTTCCCGACCAGGAGTTCGCAGGAGTGATAAACGTTCGGCCTGATTTGGAAGAGCCCGTCCAGCCCGGAAACGAAGCTGAACGAGAGGCTGCCGATCGAGCGCGCATCTCCTACAAATTCATCCCTGTCACGATGCCGACCATTACAGAAGGGGACGTGCGGTCCTTCCAGGCAGCTATGGCCGATGTTGGTGGCGCGGTCTTTGCCCACTGCAAGACCGGCACTCGGGCATTGAGCCTGTTTGCGCTGGGCGAGGCGCTCGATGGCCGAATGTCGCCTGTTGAGATTACTGCAATGGGCCAGAATCTCGGGGTAGACCTATCGGCAGCAAACCGCTGGTTGGAAGGGCACAGGCGGACCCGACCGGTAGTGAAGGGGTTTTTCGACCCCCGAACATGGAGCGTGCAATATGTAGTTTCGGATCCCGGTACCCGCAAATGCGCGATTATCGACCCGGTGCTCGATTTTGACGACAAGTCCGGGGCGACCAGAACATGCAACGCCGATGCGATGCTTGATTATGTTGCCGAGAAACGGCTGTCCGTTGAATGGATTCTCGATAGCCATCCTCATGCCGACCACTTTTCTGCTTCGCAGTACCTGAAGGAGAAGACCGGCGCGCCGACTGGGATAGGAGCGAGGGTCGTCGACGTGCAACGTTTGTGGCAAGGCATCTACAACCGAGCTGAACTTCACATAGACGGCTCGCAATGGGACAGGCTTTTCTCGGACGGAGACACTTTCAAGGTCGGTTCAATCGAGGCGCGCGTAATGTTTTCGCCCGGTCACACCCTGGCCTCGATCACCTATGTGATCGGTGATGCGGCTTTTGTTCACGACTCCATCTTCATGCCCGACAGCGGAACGGCTCGCGCTGATTTCCCTGGTGGAGACGCTCGCACGCTGTGGAGATCGATCCAGTCCATTCTGGCGCTTCCTGACGAAACGCGGTTGTTTACTGGGCACGACTACCAGCCAGGCGGACGCGAACCCAAATGGGAAAGCACGGTAGGCACTCAGAAGCGTACCAATACACATCTGGCCGACATGACCGAAGAAGGCTTCGCCGCAATGCGTCAAGCGCGAGACCGTATGCTGCCTATGCCGAAGCTGATCCTCCATGCCTTGCAGGTCAACATCCGGGCTGGGCGTTTGCCAGAGCCGGAAGCAAACGGTAAGCGCTACCTAAAATTTCCCCTCAACGCATTGGGAGAAGCAGTGTGGTGAGCGAAATCCTTATCGATGAAACCGAAATGGAGATGTCGCTTGCCGCAATGGAATCCCGCGCCGGCGAAGTTGCAACTCTTCTAAAGACACTTGCGCATCCAATGCGACTGATGCTCGTCTGCACCCTTGTTGAAGGAGAGCATTCGGTTAGCCAATTGGAAGAAGAACTTAACATCCATCAACCAAACCTATCCCAGCAGCTGACAGTGTTGCGGGACGCCAAAATTGTGGAAACCCGGCGCGATGGAAAACAGATCTTCTACCGGTTGACCGCCGATAAGGCTGCCCAATTGGTTTCGGCGCTCTACACGATCTTCTGTTCGGACGGCCCGTCATGACCTCTTATCTCCCTTCGCTTCTGGGCGGGGCCCTGATCGGACTTTCGTCTATGATGCTCTTGATCCTGAACGGTAGAATTGCCGGCATCAGCGGGATTGTTGGCGGTTTGCTCCAAGGCAATAATAGGTGGACAAACGCTGCCTTCGTCGCCGGGCTGCTGCTTGGCCCGGTCGGGTATTTCCTGACTTTTCACCGTTGGCCGACCGCAACCATCACTGCGTCACTGCCGCTGGTTATGATGGCTGGGTTTCTGGTCGGTTTCGGATCCCGCATGGGTTCGGGTTGCACAAGTGGTCACGGAATAATGGGGCTGGCGAGGCTATCGCCGCGGTCAATTGTCGCCGTTGTGACGTTCCTTGTGAGCGGCGCTCTAGCGGTTGCGCTTCTTCACGGAGCAGTATTGTGAGACACGCTAAATTACAGGTCATGGCGGCCCTGGCCGCGGGCACCATCTTTGGCTACGGTCTGGCGTTGTCGGGTATGCTTGATCCTGTCCGTGTTCAGGGTTTTCTCGACGTCTCTGGCGCGTGGGATCCGAGCCTCGCATTCGTGCTGGGCGGCGCCGTTGCAGTTGCAACGGGAGGTACGGCCTTGGTGAGGCAGATGTCACGACCATTTCTGGCGGCGACCTTCCATTTGCCTGTCAGTTCGCGGATTGACGCCCCCCTGGTTCTAGGTTCGGCGATTTTCGGCCTTGGATGGGGACTGGGCGGGCTCTGTCCTGGTCCCGCGGTAGCTTCGTTGTCTCTGGGGCTAGCGCCGGTACTTTTCGTAGCCTTAATGCTGGCGGGGATGGTTGCTCATGACCGCTGCTTTGTCCGAAGAGCATCATGACAGGTAGTTTGTTTTCTGCTGTGGGCTCAGGGAGTCTGGTGGGCTTCACTCTTGGTCTGGTCGGAGGCGGCGGATCGATCCTTGCCACGCCGCTCCTGCTCTATGTTGTCGGTGTCGCTCAGCCGCATATTGCCATCGGCACGGGCGCCCTGGCGGTGGCCGCCAACGCATTGGCGAACTTTGGAGGTCATGCCCTTAAGGGGCACGTCTGGTGGCGTTGTGCAATCGTATTTGCAGGACTGGGCTCGGTTGGGGCGCTCGCAGGTTCGACCCTGGGAAAGTCGATGGATGGGACGCATCTGCTATTCTTCTTTGGATTGCTTATGCTTGTGGTCGGCGCACTGATGCTTCGCCCCCGGCGCCGTTCTTCGACAGCAGGCCGACATGTGGATGCCAAGATGTGTAAGACGACTGCTGCAGTCGCCGCCGTCGCCGGTGCGGCCTCTGGTTTCTTCGGAATTGGCGGCGGCTTTCTTATCGTTCCCGGATTGATCCTGGCGACCGGAATGCCAACGATCAACGCGATCGGGACGTCTTTGCTTGCCGTCGCAGCTTTCGGCCTTGCGACTGCCTTCAACTACGCCCTGTCGGGAATGGTCGACTGGCAACTGGCCGCAGAATTTATTGGAGGCGGCATTGGCGGCGGGTTGATCGGCATGTTTGTGGCGACACGCCTCGCTTCGTACAAGAACATGCTTAATCGGATCTTTGGCGTACTCGTAATTGTCGTCGCGGGCTATGTTCTCCACAGGAGTGTCGGTCAACTGGCAGGCGGATAGTCTAGCGTTGCAACTGATAGATTCGCTGATCGGAATGAGGTTTTTTCGCCTCGTGCGTTTATCACCCGGTCTTTGCTGGGATGTATGCCCTGCAGCACGAGCCCAAGAGACCAAGTAACCTTTGATCACGGCCGCCGTCACTGTCCGACGCGCCACGTCCCGAACGGTCCCCAATGAGATTGGCTGGTGCCGATACTGATCGACTCCGCCAGCTGGCTTTCGTTCGGTGAGTATTCCTATGAGCCTTTCGGGAAGCGACAGTACGATCCTGCCGGGACGTGAACGACGGGCAGCCGTGCAGGCAGGAACTGGCCAATCACCCTATCCGCCGAATTGTGGCTCGGTCTCGTCGGCCTACGCATGAACGAAGCGACCGCTGCGAGCTGGCCTCGCACCCACGCGTTGCCGGCGTCGCGCTCGAATCGGCGGTGCCAGTACATGGTGACGTCCATTGCCGGCGATTCCATCGGCGGCATGAAAATGTCCAAATCGAGACGTTCGGCGACCAGACGCGCAAAGTGGACCGGGATGCTGCCGAGCAGATCGCTCGTCGCCACGGCTAGCGCCACGGCGTGGAAATGCGGAACGGTGATGGCAACCTTGCGTGATAGACCGAGCCTTTCAAGCCCGGGATCTATGGTTCCGGTCCTGCTCCCGTCCGCCGAGCGCAATACCTGCGGGATGGCGCAGAAAACATCGGCTGGAATGGCCTCCGCAGGCCGGATGCCTCTCGCGCTCAGCAAGGGGTGCCCGCGGCGGGCGATGCAAACCAGCCATGAACGGAACAGCTTGCGGCTGACGATCCACTCCGGAGTTTCAAACCCCCTGTCCAGCACGATGTCGGCCTTGCCGTCGCTCAGCAGGCCCAAAACGTCGATCGAGGGATAGTCCATCATCTGGAGAATGATCGATGGTGAGATCGGGTGATCCTCGCCGCCAGCTTCGGCATCAGCAAGGTCGAGAAATAATCCGACCCGATCAGCATGAACGACCGCGTCGACGTCTGAGGATCAAAGACTGCGTTTGCCGCAAGCGCCTCTTCGATCTGCACGAGCGCCCGGTGCACCGGCTCCTTTAGCTGGAGAGCGCGAGGTGTCGGCATCATGCGGTTGCCGTCGCGCACGAAAAGCTCGTCGCCTAGGATAGAGCGGAGGCGCCCGAGCGCCGAGCTGACCGCCGGCTGCGATAGGCCGACCCGTTCACCGGCGCGCACCGTGCTCAGCTCCAGCATCATGGCATCGAAGACGCGCAGCAGGTTGAGATCGAACGCGGCCAAATTCACAGTGCCAATATCCCGCATATAATCAATCGATTTTCACCACTCAGATCATCGCCCTAACAATGCAAACCGCGCTGCAGCACAACCTAGCCAACTGGATGTGGAAAGGAAATCTCGATGAACATCGTCACAGCTTCGATGCGCGCAGCGCGCATCGTGAAATGGATGGACACGATCTACACAATCAATGTCGGCAAATACCAGAGTGGCGGCATCGTCGGCATCTTCGAGTCGACCGTGCCTTCGCGCGGTGGACCGCCGGTGCATGTGCACCACAATGAGGACGAGGTAATCCATGTGATCGAGGGCGACTATGAATTCTGGCTCGACGGTGAGGCTGTTCCAGTGGCAGGGGGTGCCTCGATCTTCCTGCCGCGCGGCGTGCCGCATACGTTTCGCGTTGTGAGTGCCGGGCCAGGGCGCAACCTTACGATCCTGACCCCCGGAGGGCTGGAGGAATTCTTCGTTGAAGCGGCCGCTCGCGAACTGCGCATTCCTGATCAAATAACGGAAGTGGCGGAACTGGCAGGCCGCTATGGGATCGAGTTCCGCGGACCGGCCAAGTGGGGCGACTCTAGTTTGAAGTCCAACGAGAAGCCGCAATGACGAGGTAGCGCCGGATGTGCCGGCGTCATTCCGGTGCCAGCACCAGTGGTGGCTCTCGCGGGCCGCGCGCTGTCACTTCCCGGGGCTGCTATGCGGGCTCCGCGCCTGATGCAAGTACCAGCTCCGCTTCGTTGGCAACGTAGCGGATACATCGGGAATCGGCGTTCACACTGGACCTTGCACACCTCGTGGCATCGTTGCGCCAAGCGGACACACGAGGCCGACGCTCGACGGGCAAGGACGTGGTGGACATCTCTCCGATCATGATGATTGGCCGAGTGTCTGCTTTGAAAACAGCGAGGGTCTTCTTGATGTAACTCGACTGCGCAATTTGTGGACTCGCTTCCGAGAGTTGCCATCCGCTGGGTCTGTCGTGATGAGTCATAGGGACCTTATCCCAGCAAACCTTCTCGTGCAGGGCGGGCGTCTTGTCGGAGTGCTTGATGGCGGCAGTTTCGGACCAGCAGACCCGTCGCTGGATTTAGTAGTCGCGTGGCATCTTCTAGCCGAGCGAAGGGCGACCTACCGGTGCGTCCTTCAAGTTGAAGATCTTTGGTGGAACCGTGGTGTCGCTTGGGCGTTCCACCAGGCAATGGATCTCGTGTGGTATTATGATCGCACCAACCCCGCAATAAGTGCGCTGGGGCGCAGCACGATCTCTCGTCTCTGGGAACTGGGCTAGGTGCGTCGTCTCCCGGCCAGATCGGGGTCTGAAAGGTCGCCCATTGTAAGCGTCGCCAGCGTCGGCTTCCCCACCTTCCAAGACATTCGCACGAAACCAAGCAGCTTCCCAAAGTAGGCGATGAGGTGACTGCCCCTCCGGCTTCCTCTAGCAGCGTCATTGGGCAATCAACTGCAACTGCCGCTGATCTCGTTTCCGGCATGTTGAGCATCGAAACGATTGCGCAAACGTTTCGACTGCGGTATCGTTTCGCTCAATCCGCCAATCAGAACAAGAGCGAATGGGAAACGCAGTTAGGGAGGAGCGCTTGCGAGCACCCCATTTGAGCCGCCATGCCGACAATGGCTGAAGTGGCGCGCCGCGCGGGCGTGTCGGTTTCGACCGTGTCGCATGTCGTTAACCGCACCCGTTTTGTATCACCCGAGAAGGCGAAGCTCATCAACGACGTGATTGCCTCGATGGGCTATCAGCCCAACGAGCTGGCGCGCTCTCTCAAGGCCTCGACGACCAACAGCGTCGGTCTGGCAATCTCGGCAATTTCCAATCCCTATTTCACCGACATCATCTGCGCAGTGGAGGCCGAGTGCGCGCGTCTCGGTCTTATGGTTTTCCTGTCCGACACCCAGGACGACCCGGATCGCGAACTTTCGGTGGTCCGTGCTTTCCATCAGCGGCGGGTCGACGGCGTCATTCTGGCGCCATCGGGCGCACCGCAGCGGGCGATCGACTATCTGGCCGAGAAGAAGTTGCCCTGCGTCTTGATCGACCGCTTCGCCGACGAGCGCTTCGATCAGATCGGCGTTGAAAACCAATCCGCGATGCGGGCTCTTATCGATCACGTCGCATCTTTCGGCCACCAGCGGATTGGGTTCATTGCAGGGCAGCCGGGCCTTGCTACAACTCGCGAACGTATCGATGCGTTCAAGTCAGCTTTGATGGCCAACGGACTTGCCTACGTGCCGGAATATCTGCCGCTCGGGAACGTCGACACGGCGAGCGCTACGGCATCGACCCACGCGATGTTGTCATTGCCTTCGCCACCTACAGCGTTGGTCACCGGCAACAATATGGCAACGATCGGAGCGGTCCGCGCGGTTCGCGAAAAAGGTCTCGCCATACCTCGGGATCTTTCACTTGTCGGCTTTGACGACTTCGAATGGGCCGACTGTTTTGAGCCCCGACTGACGCTTATTGCGCAGCCTTGCACCGAAATCGGCCGGCAGGCGGCATCCTTGCTTAGTGCCCGAATTGCATCGACCGATATCGAGCCCCGCTCGGTGCGGCTTCAGGCGACGCTGCATGCCCGTCAATCTTGCGGGAGGCCGGCATGAGCGCGCCGCTTCTATCGGTTACAGGCGCCGTAAAACGCTTCGGCGGCGTCCAGGCACTACGGGGAGTCGATTTCGACCTCAAGCGAGGCGAGATCCACGCCCTGCTGGGCGAGAACGGCGCCGGCAAGTCGACATTGATGAACCTGTTGTCGGGAGTTTATGCGGCGGACGAGGGCGAGATTGAGATCGACGGCAAGCCAGTGCGCTTCAGCAATCCACGCGAAGCTCAGGGCGCCGGCATTGCCACCATCTTTCAGGAACTCGATCTCGTGCCGACGCTCGACGTGGCGTCGAACCTCTTCCTGGGCCGCGAGTTAGTGCGCCCGGGCGGCTTGCTCGATGTGGCGGCGATGCGCCGCGAGGCCCACAGACGGCTGGAAGCGATCGAACTCGCCATTGACCCGGCACGACTGGTCGCCGATCTCTCGATCGGCCAGCGCCAGGTGGTGGCGATCGTCAAGGCGCTGTCCTACGCGTCGCGCGTGCTGATCATGGACGAGCCGACGGCGGCTCTGACGGTGAGCGAGGTCGAAAGGCTGTTCGACATCATGCGCAAGCTAGCCGCCAGCGGCATCGGTATCGTCTATATCTCGCACCGGCTGGAGGAAGTGCCCGAGATCGCAGACCGGGTGACGGTGATGCGCGACGGGCGCGTTGCCGGAGTCACCGAGCCGCACGCCCCGCAAGCCGAGTTGGTGCGGCTGCTGGTCGGGCGTCCCCTCGACGAGCTTTATCCCCAGCGCGCTAAAGCAGTCGGCCGGGCGCTCCTCAGCTTGCGCAATGCAACCTTCCGGCTGGCACGCGACAGTGCCGGCTGGCAGGCCCCGACAGGGCTTTCCCTCGATGTGCATGAAGGGGAGATCGTCGGACTGGCTGGCATCATGGGGGCAGGGCGGACCGAACTTCTCAGCGCGCTTTACGGCACCGGCCTCTCCGGTCGCTGGGAGGGCGACATCGCCCTCGACGGGCGTCAGGTGAAGCTCAACTCGATCAGGGCGGCTCGAGCGGCTGGCATCGCCTTCGTCACGGACGACCGTCGCGGCAGCGGCCTAATGCTGAGGATGGCTGTCGGCCTCAACCTGGTCATGTCGGTGATCCGCCGCCTCTCGCCGGCCGGACTGATGTCGCCGGGCCGGCAGGCGGAGGCGGTGAAACAATCCTTCGGTCAGTTCGACATCCGGCCAAAGAACCCCGACATCGCCGTCGGCGCGCTTTCAGGTGGCAACCAGCAGAAGGTGGTACTGGCCAAGGAGATCTTAGGCAATCCGCGTCTTCTGCTGCTCGACGAGCCGACGCGCGGCGTCGATGTCGGTGCCAAAGGCGAAATCTATGCGCGGCTGAGGCAACTCGCCGCTCAAGGGTTGGGCATTCTGGTCGCCTCCAGCGAAATGCCTGAGCTGATCGGCCTTTGCGATCGCATCGTAGTGCTGCGCCATGGGCGCAATGTGGCGGAATTCATCGGCGGCGTCGACGAGCACACGGTGCTGGCCGCAGCAAACGGCAAGGAGACCTGATGTCTGACGAGACGACTTCGGCTGCAGGCGTGCCGTTGGCGGCAGCACCCGTGCATCGCGATCCGCTCGCTTTGGTCGTGCGCTTCCAGAGCTTGATCGGACTGGTGCTGGTCGCGATCGGCGGCGTCATCTTCTCGCCGAGGCGCCATGGCGAGATCCTGTTCCTTGCGCCAGACAACATGGCCAACATCGTGCGCGCGGTGTCTGAAACCGGCATCATTGCCATCGGCATGACCTTCGTCATCATCACCGCCGGCATCGACCTTTCAGTGGGCGCCGTGCTCGGTCTCTCCAGCGTGGTTACCGCAACGATGATGATCTCCGGCGGCTTCGGGCTTATCCCGACCGTCCTTGCTGTGCTGGCAATGGGCACCGTCTTCGGCATGATCCAGGGCATGATTTCCAGCCGCTTTCGCCTCGAGCCATTCATTGTCACGCTCGCCGGCCTGCAGGCGGCGCGGGGGCTCGCGCTGGTCGTATCGGGCAACCAGTACATCAACATTTCCTATGGCGATGGTCCCGGCCTGGCGCCACCTGTTTTCGCGGTGCTGGGCGAGCGTCTGTTCAACAACACCGTGCCGGTGGCGACCATTGTCTTCATTGTCTTCGCCGCCATTGCCACCTTGGTATTGAACACCACGCGCTTTGGCCGCTATGTCTTTGCCGTCGGCGGCAACGAGCGGGCCGCGCGCATTTCCGGCGTGCCGGTCTCGATGGTCAAGATCTCGGTTTACGCTATCACCGGCTTTGCCGCCGCCCTTGCCGGCATCGTGCACGCCGGTCAATTCAACTTCGGCAGCGCCAATGACGGTATGGGCTATGAGCTCACCGCAATCGCGGCCGTGGTCATCGGCGGCACCAGCCTGTTCGGCGGCGCCGGCTCGATGGTCGGCACCGTCGCCGGCACCATCATGCTCGGCGCGCTCGCCAACATCCTTCAGCTTAACAACATTACCCCCGCCATGCAGCTGCTCGCGACCGCCGCGATCATCGTCCTGGCGGCCGTGCTTCAATCTCTCGTGCGCCGCCGCGAGGGTTTGGGCAGATAGCAGGCAGACGGCGGGCAGATGAAAGGCGTTAGAAACCAAGGTGTGGCCGCAGCGGCCCTAAAAAGGAGGAGAGAGAGCATGAGAACCACAGAACGAGGATCGTGGCGTGCCTGGCGGCTTGGACTGCTCGCCGGCACGTGCCTGTGCCTGGCGGGCACCGCAGAGGCCGCTGACCCAATGGTCAAGGCCTGCGCCAAGGACGGCCAGTTCATCATCGGCTTTTCGCAGGCAAACAACGCCGAGCCCTACCGCCAGCATGTCAATGACGAACTGAGCGCGGCGGTCAAGGAAGTGTCTCAGTTCACGCTGCAGATCGCTGATGGCGCGGGCAACGTCAACACGCAGACATCGCAGGTCGACAACTTCATCACTCAAAAAGTCGATCTGCTCTTGATCTCGCCCTTCGAGGCGGCGCCCCTGACCCCGGCGGTGAAGCGCGCCATGGATGCCGGCATTCCCGTGATTGAGCTAGACCGCAAGACGGTAGGCGACCCAGGTAAAGACTACACCGCCTTCATCGGCGGCGACAATTACAAGATCGCTCTCGAAGCAGGAAAATACACCGCAAAGACCCTGCTCCCGGAAGGCGGCGAGGCAGCGGTGCTTGAAGGCCTGCCAAGTTCGACGCCGGCGGTGGAGCGGCTCAACGGCTTCAAGGATGGTGTGAAGGAAAATGGCAAGATCCAGGTGGTGGCCGAGCAGGCCGCCGACTGGGTGCCCGACAAAGCTCAGACCGCTTTTTCTGCCATGCTGCAAGCGCACCCCGATATCAAGGTGCTCTACGCCTCGAACGACATGATGGCAGCCGGCGCGCTGCTTGCAGCCAAGGGCGCGGGCAAGCAGGTCAAGATTATCGGCACCGACGGCCTGCCGGGCCCGGCCGGCGGCATCGAGGCCGTGGCCAAGGGCGACTGGGCGGCAACCTTCACCTACCCGACCGGTGCCAAGCAGGCGATCGAGATGTCGAAGAAGATTCTGCTTGATTGTGCTTCGTCGGTTGAGCCGACGGTGACGGTGGCTACGACCGCGATCACGCCAGAGAATGCCAAGCAGATGATGGGGAAATGAGTTCAGGGCAAAATTAATAGGACAAGGCCCCGCGCGGGGCCTTGTTGCGTATTGGGAGACGCCACGCAGGGCACGCAATGGGACTGGCAGCAGCCCGCCAGCGCGAGTTCCTGGTGGGCGGCTGTCCAAGCGTCAGCGCGAGGGTCCGGCTCCCACGCCCTGCATCGCCAGCGACCGATCGGGAGACCTGGTGCTCCGCAGACTCGACTTCATATAAGCTGGCACTAATTATTGCCCCTTGGGTGAAAAAACCTTGGAGGCGACATGCTGAAACCATCAGGGAAGAACAACGCTCGGGGACGCCGACTTCTATCTCTTTTTCGCAGCTATGGTGATCGTATCACGGTGCGGCGAGTCACACGCAAACTTCATTCATACCGAGATTGGCTCAGAGCCTTTGCCCTGACGGTCCTCCCGACGAGCAAGGCTCATCACTGCAATGCCTGCGATCGCGATATAGCGGCTTTTTACCGTTTCGGAGCCTACACTCTTGTCTGCCCGCTTTGTCATGCGGTGGATCGCGAGCGGTTTTTGATTTGTGCTCTAGACCGTAGGCTTATCAAGTTGCCGGTGGGGCAGCTTCAAATTCTCCAGATTGCGCCTAGCGAGAAAGGTCTTTCAAAGAGACTCTCTCAAGCAGGCAACCTAATCAAAGGCGATTTCGAGCCGGGACGGTACGGGCCGGATACCGTGAAAATTGACCTGATGGACATGCGACGCACCAGCGATCTCGATATTGTCGTATTAAGTCATGTCATGGAACACGTGCCTGATGATCGGCATGTGTTTCGGCAACTTTGGTCATCTCTTAAGCCCCGAGGGCAGGTCTGGATCCAGGTACCGCTGATTTATCGCCAAACGATCGAAGCGACGCCATCTATGTCACTGAGGGAGCGCGACGAGCGCTTTGGTGGATCGGATCACGTGCGAGCCTACGGACTGGATATCAAGGAGCGTATCGAGGACGCCGGCTTTGCCGTCACCCGAATAAATTCAGATCGTATACCCACCGCGGATCGCGAACGGCTTGGGCTTCTCTCCGATACTCTCTTTGTCGCAGAACGGCCCGAGTAACCCAATTTGGAATGAAAGCCTTGTTGCAGCGCCGGGATCGGCTGAATTCAGCGTGAAGGCAGCTCGGTCGAAGAAGTGCGGCCCGGCCACGTGGGTTAGAACGCTCCCGGCGTCTCGCGCATGGCCATGGCCTTCTTGCGTCTGTTATCGGCGGGGTTTGCGATGCTAAACCGGTCGATCACACGCAGCCGCAACCCGATAGCGCTGTCACCGCGATGCGCCTCCTTCACTGGTCCGATAATCACGGCGCACTCGGGGCAAATCGCCTCGATCGACAGCCAATAGGCGGCGCTAAGACGATAAGGCAATCCGACTCGGCACCGATCACGGCGGCGCCTGCTCCTGTGCGGCCCGCTCAAATGCGATCAGCCCGCTGGCCGACAAGGCGAAGCAGCGCTGCGATACGTGAATCTGGTTGGCATCGATCCACGGAATGAATGCTTGACCTCAAGTTAACTTAAGCTTGTACCATCCGGCCATACGGTTTGAAGGAGCATCGGCAATGCTGACCAACATCGATCTTCAGGGACTTCGTGTAGCAGTCACGGGAGGCACCTCCGGCCTAGGACTGGCGCTTGTGCGGCAGCTTGCCAAAGACGGAGCCTCGGTCGCCTTCGTTGCACGCACTGCCGCGGACGTCGAACGCATCGCTGACGAGACGGGCGCACATGGCATTGTCGGCGACGTCGGCAAAAAGGACGACATCTACCCGATCGCGTTGCAGGCCACAGTGAGCCTGGGCGGGCTCGACGTTCTGATCAACAATGCCTCGAGCCTCGGGCCCGTTCCACTGGCGCTCCTTGCCGATACCGAGTGCGAGCAGCTGGAAAAAGCGCTCGCGGTCAACCTCGTCGGCGCGTTCCGGCTGACGAAAGCACTGTTCGGTGCACTTGCCGCGTCCGCGCGCGAGGGCCGTGGCGCGCTGGTGATCAACATCTCCAGCGACGCGGCGGTGAACGCCTATCCCGGCTGGGGTGCGTATGGCGCGAGCAAGGCCGCTCTTGCTCACCTGACGGCGATTTGGGACGAGGAGGCGAAGGCCGACGGCATCCGGCTCCTCGCGCTCGACCCCGGCGATATGGACACCCCACTGCACGCGCTGGCGCTTCCTGACGCCGATCCGTCGACATTGAAGCGTCCCGACTTGGCTGCTGCCGAGATCATCGAACAGATGCTCGACACGTTGCCGGCCGGCGCAACACTTCTCGCCGAGGCACGTGGATGATTGCCGCCGACCGTCCGGATCGGCGCGCCGCCCGGCTGCTGGTCGTCGAGGCGGACTGGGCGACGCGCGACCTGCCGCGCACTAAACTCGCGACACTGTTCGATGCCGGCGATCTGGTCGTAGCCAATGACGCCGCGACCTTGCCTGCCAGCTTCCACGGCACGCATATTCCGAGCGACGAGGCGATCGAGATCCGCCTGGCAGGCTGGCTGACATTTCCCGACCCAACCAATTTCCTGGCGATTGCCTTCGGCGCGGGCGATCACCGCACGCGCACCGAAAATCGGCCGCCTCCGCCCCCGCTGTCACCAGGCGATCGCCTCCGGCTCGGCCGGCTTGAAGCCATCGTAGAGCGCTTTGTCGATCACCCCCGCCTTATCGAGTTGCGCTTCCCAGGCAGCCGCGCAGCGGTGCTTGCGGGACTGGCGCAGCACGGCAGGCCGATCCAATATGCGCATGTTCACGAACCGTTGGCACTTTGGAATGTTTGGACGAAGATTGCCGCCAGGCCGGTGGCGTTCGAGACGCCATCGGCAGCGTTCGCACTCGACTGGCGCACGCTCCAGGCCTGGCGTCGGCGCGGCGTGGGCTTCGCAACACTCACTCATGCCGCGGGCGTGTCTTCCACCGGCGACCCCGGGCTCGACTTGCGCCTCCCTTTCGACGAGCCATACCGCATTCCCGAGCGCACCGCGGCGCAGGTCGCGCGGGCGAAGCTCTGCGGAGGTCGCATCATCGCAATCGGCACGAGCGTGGTGCGCGCGCTTGAGGCAGCTTCCAATCCCGACGGCAATGTGCGTGCCGGAAATGGCATTGCGACAGGGCGCATCGCGCTGGGCACGCCACTTCGCGTCGTCGATGCGATTCTAACAGGCGTCCACCAGCCCGGCGAAAGCCATTTCGAGCTCCTGCGAGCCTTTGCCGACGATGCTCTGCTCGCCAAGGCTTCCGCATCCTGCGCGGCGTACGGCTACCGTACGCATGAATTTGGCGATTCCATGCTGCTCAATCGGCTGGATCGATCGCGGACAGAACCAGGAAGTGCGCGAGACGAAGCCTCTACTCTAGGCGACCCGATGATCTTGGATCTCCAGACCCGGCGCCCGACTGGACGTCCAAGGTCATCGTCGACGGACGGCTGGTAACGGGCCAGAACCCGCAATCGGAGAGGGCGAAGCCGTGCGCAACCTTCTTTCCGCCTAGCAATCGCAAGGCACCAAGCTTTGCACGATCACCATGACCTGCACTCCCCAAACTTTAGCTGTTTGGGGAGGCGGGCTACTCATCTCAACTGCGCATAAGTTTTGCAGTTTGACAATAATGGCCAGCCGGGCGATCCCGGTATTTAGCGTTGCTTCGGCGAGTCAATACTAAGCCTGCGCTTGCGCGCCGTCCTTCTTGACAAGACCATCGGCTGGACGAGCGATTCCACAGTGCCTGACAGTTTTCTAAAAGGCATCGAACGCGATTATGTCGCCCAGGAAGCCAAGCTTGGCCCGACCATTCGCATCGATAATAATGCAGATCTGCATTATCTTGCGCAATGAACAGGACTGCTTTGATATGACAACGTTGACAGTGACGACAAGGGGACAGGTGACGTTCCGCGAGGACGTACTGCAACATCTGGGTATCAAGCCGGGCGAGAAGATCGAGCTTGATCTGCTGCCCGGCGGTCGGGCAGAACTGAAGGCGGCACGGGCGAAGGGGTCGTTCCGGGACCCCCACGGCTTCCTCAGAAGCAAGACCAAAGGCCGGGCGCTCAGCATCGAGGAGATCAACGAGGCGATAGCGGAAGCGGGCGCCGCGGCCGGGCCCGGCAAGGAATGAGGGTTACCGCCGACACGAATGTGCTTCTGCGTCGCCGACGATGAGAGGCCGGCGGCCATTGCCGTCGACCTGCTGGCTAAAGCGAACACCGTGGCCGTGAGTTTGCAGGCCTTGTGCGAGTTCGCCTGGGTTCTGGCCCGGCAATACCAGACAGAGCGCGAAAATATTGCCGCGGCGATCCGGGCATTGCTGAATACGGCGAATGTTGTCGTCAACCGGCCGGCCGTTGAGGCAGGACTGTCAGTCCTCGATGCCGGCGGTGATTTCGCGGACGGCGTGATCAATTTTGACGGCGGCTGGCTTGGCGGGGAGACTTTCGTCTCGTTTGATCGAAGGCCTTCAAACTGCTTTCGGCGCAGGGACAATCCGTACAGCTTCTTTCCTAAGTGGTCTTTCGCCCTGTGCTGTCGCGTCTTTATGTGAAGCCGTTTGCGTCGTTTTTGGCAGAGCGGGTTAACTGGTCCGACCAGCAATGAAAATAACGGCGGCATTGCGTAAGCCTTACGGCGCTTCGGCTTCATCTTCGCGGAGCGCAGAACGACAAATGCGGGCGAGATACCGCGAAATTCCGTGGCCGAGGTCCACCAGGAATCGCCTCACGCCATCCTCATGCGGGAACTTGCTCAGGCGCGAGGCATGGTCGTGCTGATCGCCCTGTACGACGTCAATCACGCCTGCGCTTCAGGGATCAGACAATGGTCGTCGCGGACGGCCGGCTGGTCGCATGCGGGTCATCGCCGGACGTCATCACATCCGATCTGCTGCGGGTCACCGCAACGCCCGCATCGAGCCGTGCGCGCGCGGCTTCGGCCATGTCATCGTGGATGGCGTTGCGGATGGGCGTCGGACGGTCATTATGTCGGCAGCGGAACTGAATCCGGGATTCGGAGCAGATTCGAAGCGGCAGCCGGGGTCCTGCCGCGTGATCGCAACCGCATTATGCTGGTTGATCGACGCGCGGACTGATCGACCTGATCCTCTGACCGCTGGTTGGAGGCGACAGCGTGCTTGCATTCAGCTCAAGGCGTGGCCGGCCAATCCGTAGACCCAAGGCCCATCGTCTTCACGGTTCAGGAAGTGACGCCCTTTGGACATGGTCGTAACGGTCTCGGCAATGCCGAAACCGCAGTGCTGGAGAAACGCGGCAAACACGCCATCCTTCTCGCGGGTGTCGACGCGGGCGAACCGTCCTGCCAGTACCTTCAGATGCACGGCTGTGAGATGGGCTGCGTCGAGATCGTTTCGCGCGACCATGGGGCCGATCACGTGACCACGCCCGAACTCGCGACACATGGAATAGCCGACGATCTCGCCGCCGCGGCTCAAAGTGCAGATCGAGGCATCGGCCGCGAGCAACGCGAGCAGCCTCTGGCGGTTTGTCCCAAACGCGCGCGTATCCAGCGCCGTGATCTCCTTCAGCCTGTCGCTCGATAGCGTCTGCAATTGACCGTCCAGGGCCGGCATTGTTGGGAGCGCCTGTGGGACCTCCCCCTGACGCATGTATACGATCGCCTCGGTCGTGAAGCCGAGTGAGACATAAAGAGGATAGGCAGCATGGGTAGCATTGAGTGCCAAGTTGCGATCGCCGCACTGCTCGAGGACCAAGTCCATGAGCCATCGGCCGCCTCCTTGCGCTTGCGTGCGGGGCGTTGTGATCACTACGCCGATTGTGGCGAAATCCTCCCCGTGAGGAAACCACATCGCGCTGCCGAAAACGCGTCCAATACCATCAACGGCAACAATGCCGCGGCCGGCACGGCGCAGAAAGTCCCAATCCTTCGGCCGATGAGGCCAGCGGACTGAGATCGACAGCGCGTGCAGTAGCTTGACGTCGACATCATCAATGTCCCGCGCGACCAGTTCGAAGGATTTCAGGCGTACTGACCTCTGCATCTCAGTCGATCCGCTCCTTCAACGAATGCGCAAGGCACGCGGTGTTGATCCTGTCATCGATCGCCATGTCGCGACATGCCTCTTTTGCCGCAGCATTATACGGGAAAGCCAGCAGGTTTCGCTGGTTCGAGGTGCTTTTTCGCAACATTCGGCCAAAGCACGACGCGATTCGGCAGGGAACACTGCTGCCTGCGGATAGGCTGGTTGCACCCGGTGATAGTGTGCAAGCAGAGCGGACCGCCATGAACGTGGAAGAAATCCTCGCGACGCTGATTGGATTTCCCTCTGTTGTGGGCACCCCAAACGGCGCGATCGTCGATTGGATCCGCGACTACTGTCAGGCAGCCGGAGCCGAGGTGACGGTTCTGCCCGGTCCCGAGGGCGACCGGTCCAACCTTTTTCTTACGATCGGGCCGCGCCAGGGTCGGGGCTACATCATCTCCGGACATATGGATGTCGTGCCGGCCGGCGAGCCGGAATGGAGCTCGGATCCTTTCGTCCTTCGCCGCGAGGGCGGCAGGCTTTACGGCCGCGGCACCACCGACATGAAGGGCTTCCTCGCCTGCGCACTGGCCGCGCTCCCAGGACTTGCGGCGATGAACCTGCGGCGGCCAGTTCATCTCGCATTCTCCTATGATGAAGAGGCGGGGTGCCGTGGTGTGCCGCATCTCCTGGCCGCGTTGCCGAGCTTATGCGAGAGGCCGCTTGGCGCGATTGTCGGCGAGCCGAGCCGAATGCAGCCCGTGCGCGCGCACAAGGGGAAGGCCGCCGCACGACTCGAGGTGATCGGGCGATCCGGCCATTCGTCACGCCCCGATCTCGGACTCAATGCCGTGCACGCCATGGCCGGCGTCATCACATATGCCGTGGCCTACGGCCAATCGCTCGCGGACGGGCCGCTCGATCAAAATTTCGAGCCCCCATATTCGTCCTTGCAGGTGGGCGTCATCGCCGGTGGACAGGCGGTCAACATCATCGCTGGTCACTGCACAGCCGACATCGAGGCGCGTGCCGTGCCCGGCGTTTCTCCAGCCTCCCTGCTTGAGCCGGTCAAGGCCCGGCTCTTCGCCCTGCGAGACAGCGGCTTCGATGTGGCTTGGCACGATTTGAGCACCTATCCCGCCCTTGCGCCCGCCAACGGGAGCGAGCTTGCGGCCGTTCTGACGGAGCTGACGGGGCAGGAGCCGCTCACGGCCGTCAGTTTCGGCACGGAGGCCGGGCTTTATCAGCAGGCCGGCATCGATGCGATCATTTGCGGTCCTGGCGACATCGGCCGTGCCCATCGTCCCGACGAATATATCGAGATCGGTGAACTCGCCGCTTGCCGGAAGATGATCGAGGGGCTCGGCGCGCGTTTTGCGGCCTGAAGGGAGGGGCGGCACCATGGCGTTTCTTTTCAATTCCGATACCGCGCGTGCTGCGGTCTTCCGCGAGATCTTCGCGCGTCAGCTCCCGGATCTGGAATTCTTCCATTCAGGAGACGAGATGGAGCCGGAGAAGGTGCGCTATCTCATCACCTGGACGGTGCCGGACGAGATCTCGCGCTATCGCAATCTGGAAGTTCTGTTTTCGATCGGCGCGGGCGTCGACCAGTTCAAGCAGGACGTGGTGCCAAGCCATGTGAAGCTTGTGCGCATGGTCGAGGACGGCATCATACGCATGATGCAGGAATACGTCGCGCTCGGCGTGTTGGCGCTCCACCGGGAGATTCCCGCCTATCTCGAGCAGCAGAAAAGGTGCCTCTGGCAACCGATTGCCGCTCGACAGGCGGCCGAACGCCGGGTTGGCTTCCTCGGTCTTGGCATGCTGGCCCGCGCGGCTATCGAGCGCTTGAAGCCGTTCCAGTTTCCGCTTGCCGGGTGGAGCCGCAGCGAAAAGCGGATAGAGGACGTCGCCTGTTTTCACGGCACGGACCAACTCGCGGGCTTTCTGAAGCAAACGGATATTCTCGTGTGCCTGCTGCCGCTCACAGAACAAACGCACGGCCTCCTCGATGCAGAGTTCTTCGACTTGCTGCCCGTCGGGGCGCAGCTGCTGCATGTCGGCAGGGGTCCGCAACTGGACCAGGCCGCGCTGATCAACGCGCTCGACACCGGTCACGTATCTGCGGCGATGCTTGATGTCACCGATCCAGAACCGCTCCCGCAAGACCATCCGCTGTGGTCGCATCCGAAGGTGATGATAACGCCGCACATCGCCTCGGTGACGCAACCGCATACGGCGGCACAATCCGTCGTGGACAATATCCGGCGCCATCGCGCCGGAGAGGAACTGATCGGCCTCGTCGATCGGACACTCGGCTACTAACCAGGAAACATCACATGTCACTTCTGATCACGATCGACACAGTCCCAGGCTTCGCGCCGAAGGAGGCACTACCGGCTCCGGAGCGGCTCATTTCCGGCAATCCATCCTTCAAGACCTGGGCGCAGGATGCCTCGAAGGGAGAAAAGGTGCTCACGGGCGTCTGGGAGGCGACGCCCGGCGAGACGCATTCGATCAAGGGCACTGTCTACGAGTTTTGCCACATCGTTTCGGGTCTCGTCGAAATCGAGGAGAAGGGCGGTGAAACCAAGACCTACCGCGCCGGCGACAGTTTCGTGATGAAGCCCGGTTTCGTCGGGGTCTGGCGCACGATCGAGACCGTGCGCAAGATCTACGTCTGCGTTTACGACTGAGTTCAGGGCTCAAGGTCTGGCCGAATAGCGCGCGCGGCGGTTCCAGAACAATCGGCTTTCCAGGTTTCGCCTGACGCGATTAGACGCCGTCAGACGGCTCATCCTCGACGGAAAATGCGGCAGGCGGTCCACTATTGTTCACATGACGTTAGTGCGAATGAGGACGTCCATCAATGAAGACCTACAAGCTAGCGCTCATCCCCGGCGACGGCATCGGCAAGGACGTGACGCAGGCGGCATGGCAGGTGCTGCAGGCGGCGGCAAAGCGGGGCGGTTTTGCGCTTGATGACACAAGATTCCCATGGTCGTGCGCCTACTACCTGGAGACCGGCGCAATGATGCCGTCAGACGGCATCGAGACACTTCGAAAATTCGATGCGATCTATCTGGGCGCTGTGGGCTGGTCCGCGGAAGTGCCCGACTCAGTATCGCTTCACGGACTGCTCCTGCCGATCCGGAAAGGGTTCACGCAGTATGCCAACATACGACCGCACCGGCTGTTGCCGGGTGTTCAGGGGCCCCTTCGCTCCGATGGTTTCGACATCCTGTGCATCCGCGAGAATACGGAAGGCGAATACTCCGGCGCCGGTGGGCGCGTTCATTCCGGCACGGCCGATGAGGTGGCGGTTGAGACTGCGATCTTCACGCGTACAGGTGTCGAACGGATCATCCGTTTCGGTTTCGAACAGGCGCAGGCGCGCCGCAGGAAGCTCGCATCTGTCACCAAATCCAACGCGCAGAAACACACCATGGTTTTCTGGGATGAGGTCACGCGCGAGGTGGCGAAAGACTATGCCGATGTGGAGGTCTCGCACTACCACATCGACGCCATTGCCGCCCGTATGGTCCTCGCGCCTGAAAGCCTCGACGTAATCGTCGCATCGAACCTTTTCGGCGACATCCTCACCGATATTGGAGCGGCCATTCAGGGCGGGCTGGGTTACGCCGCCTCCGCCAATATCAATCCCGATCGCAGCTCGCCTTCCATGTTCGAGCCAGTCCATGGTTCGGCGCCCGACATCGCGTATCTCGGCGTCGCCAATCCGATCGCCGCGATCTGGTCCGGTGCGATGATGCTCGAGCATCTGGGCGAGGGGCAGGCTGCGGCACAAGTGATGTCGGCAATCGAGTCCGCAACCGCGCGGGGGATTGGCACGATCGCAGGCAAGGACAGGACTGAAACGATCACGCAGGCCGTGCTGGCAGGATTGAGCTGAAAGAGCAGAGGAAAAGACCATGAATGCGATGACGAAGATTGGCATGTTCAACGACTTCGACCTTTTCCGCCAGCAGGCGCTGATTGGCGGTGCCTGGCGGGATGCGGAAACCAAGGGCGTGGTCGATGTCATTGACCCTGCTAGCCAAAGTGTTCTCGGCACCGTTCCCGCAATGGGCGAGAACGAGACGAGAGCGGCAATCGCTGCCGCGGCTGAGGCCTTCAAAAGCTGGAGGAAAAGGACGCATGCCGAGCGTGCAGGACTTCTGGAGCGCTGGCACGACCTCATCGGCCAGCACGAACAGGATCTCGCGCTCCTGCTGACGCTGGAACAAGGCAAGCCGCTTGCCGAGGCGGTGGCGGAAATCCGCTACGGCGCATCTTTTGTGAAATGGTTTGCGGAGGAGGCGCGCCGGATCGGTGGCTCGACCATTCCGTCACCCACGGCCGATCGCCGCATTCTGGTGCTGAAAGAACCCGTCGGCGTCTGCGCCATCATCACGCCGTGGAATTTCCCCAACGCGATGATCACGCGCAAAGTGGCACCGGCGCTGGCCGCAGGTTGTACGGTTGTCATCAAGCCGTCGGAATTTACGCCATTCTCGGCGCTGGCGCTCGGCGTTCTGGCGGAACGGGCAGGTATCCCTGCCGGCGTGATCAACATTGTGACCGGCATGCCCATCGAAATCGGCAACGAAATGATGGCCAACGAGACGGTGCGCAAGATCTCGTTCACCGGTTCGACCCGCGTCGGTGCGCTGCTCATGCGTGGCGCGGCCGATAGCATCAAGCGGCTGAGCCTGGAGCTTGGCGGCAACGCACCCTTTATCGTCTTTGACGACGCCGATCTGGATAAGGCAGTTGAAGGGGTGATCGTATCCAAGTTCCGCAATGGCGGTCAAACCTGCGTTTGCGCGAACCGGATTCTTGTGCACGAAGGCGTTTACGACGCTTTCGCCGAAAAGCTGAGCCGGCGCGTGGCGCGGATGAAGGTTGGCGCAGGGACCGACGAGGGCACTGAGATCGGCCCGATGATCAACGCGGCCGCGATCGACAAGATCGAGCGTCACATCGCGGATGCACAGGCGAAAGGTGCGCAGATCATCGCCCAAAGCGAGACTGTGCCGGAGGGCAAGCAATATGCGCGGCCCGTCGTGCTGGGAGAGGCTACTACCGGGATGCTCCTGGCATCGGAAGAGACGTTCGGTCCGGTGGCGCCGCTTTTTCGCTTCGAGACGGAGGAAGAGGCCATCGCCATCGCGAACGGTACGCCGTTCGGCCTTGCCGCCTACTTCTACACCGACAATCTCAAGCGCTCATGGCGTGTTGCCGAGGCGCTGGAGTTCGGTATGGTCGGGCTCAACACAGGCATGATCTCGACCGAGGTTGCGCCTTTCGGCGGTGTCAAGCAGTCGGGAGTGGGGCGCGAAGGATCGCAGCTCGGCATCGAGGAATATCTCGAGGTCAAGGCGCTTCATGTTGGCGGGCTTGACTAGTTATCTTCCAGGCAGGTGGAAACACTTGCAGCGTTGGAACAATAAAGAAAGGGGCGGTGAAAACCGTCCCTTTCTCTATTGCGACCAGTGGCTATTAAGGTTGGGAGCGCCTCGCTCTGGCGCGACTGCGCCTACAAACGTTCAGGCGAATTCCCGAACGGGCTCCAGTCCGATGGCGCCGGCCAGACCGCCGATATGCTTGATTTCCGCATATTCGTAGAAGGGGTTCGCAGGCTCGTGGCCGCGGTTCACCCAGACCTTGCTCTTGATACCGAGATCATAGGCGGTCATGAGATCGTAGCGAAATGAGGACGACACGTGCGTAATGTCCTCCGGGCCGCAGCCTAGTTTGTCGAACATATATTCGAAGCCCTTCATCTGCGGCTTGTATGCGCCCGTCTCCTCGGCCGTGATGACCATGTGAAAGGGTGCGCCGAGTTTCTCCACGTTCGACATGATCAGGCTCTTCATGGAGTTCGACAGGATCACCAGCGGAATCTCCTTGGCGACCTTGCTCAGGCCCGCCGGTACATCCGGGTGCGGACCCCATGTCGGCACTTCCGCATAGATGCGCTGGGCATCCTCGGGCCGGAATGCGACGCCGTTGCGCTTGCAGGCACGTTCCACGGAATTGTGCACGACCTCGCTGTACGGCTTCCAGGCGCCAAGAACCTCATCGAGGCGATAGGCTGAGAAATCCTTAATGAACTGCGCCATCACAGCTGGGGAGAGCTGCGCGCCGTATGCGCGTCTCGCCGCGCCGGCCATGTCGAAGTTGGTCAGTGTACCGTAGCAGTCGAAGGTGATGTATTTCGGTCTGAACTGGGTCATGGGCGTCGATCCTTCCGATCCTGTCGGCACTGCGTGCCTTTTACGGCAAGGATCATAATGAGGACCGGAGAAGACTAGTCGCCGCATTCGATGCGCCCTGAAGCAGATTGTTTTGTATTGGGTGAGAGCTTTGGCAGAGAGTTGCGCCTGAGTTCGTTTTCGAGCTTCGGCGGGAGCGCGACCTTTCAGCCGTGCGTCGGCATAAGATACGGCGCCAGCGGCAAAGGAAAGTCAAAACGCCTATCGCTCAGGTTCTGGTCGGGAGGAACTGCTGTCCGCGGCAGCCTACCTTGGGCCTAGGAGAATTCAGGCCCGGAATGAACCATGACCGCGTAGCAGATCACGCTGGAAAACGAGCTGAAGGACGAAACCACGCCACACCGGACTTATGCTCTCGTCAGTCAGGCACTACGCTGAATCGGAGGAAGAAATGCTGGCAAACTCACTGATCGAACTCGATCGCGCACATCTGGTTCACCCGTTTTCATGCTATCGCAGCCACGAGGAGACGGGCGTGCGGGTGCTCAAATCCGCCAAGGGCGCAACAGTGACCGATGCAAGCGGGAAAACCCTGCTGGACGGATTCGCCGGTCTATGGTGTGTAAACATCGGATACGGCCAGGAAAGCGTCGTTGAAGCAGCCGCAAAGCAGCTAAGAGAGCTTCCCTACGCGACGGGATATTTCGGGCTGGGATCCGAGCCTGCCATTCGCCTTGCTGCCAGGCTTGCCGAACTGGCGCCCGGCGATTTGAACCATGTCTATTTCACGCTTGGCGGCTCCGACGCAGTCGACAGTACGATCCGCTTGATTCGCTATTACTACCATGCCAAGGGTACGCCGCAAAAAGACCAGTTCATCTCGGTCGAGTATGGCTACCATGGATCCTCGACGGCAGGGTCAGGTCTGACAGCGATCCCGGCCTTCCATGCAGGTTTCGGCGTGCCATACGACTGGCAGCACAAAATTCCTTCGCACTACGCCTATCGCAATCCGGTCGGTTCCGACCCGCAGGCGATCATCGATGCATCGGTCGCGGCCCTGCGGGCCAAAATCGCGGAGCTCGGCGCGGGCCGCGTTGCGGCCTTCTACGCCGAACCCATCCAGGGTTCGGGCGGTGTCCTCGTTCCACCGACAGGTTGGCTGAAGGCTCTGCACGCCGTGTGCAAGGAACACGACATTCTGTTCGTTGCCGACGAAGTTATCACTGCCTTTGGCCGTACCGGCCCCCTCTTCGCCTGTGAGGAAGACGAGGTCGTGCCGGATTTGATGACCACAGCGAAGGGACTGACCTCGGGCTACGTGCCGATGGGCGCCGTCTTCATGTCGGACCACGTGTACAATACGATCGCGGACGGAGCCGGCAAAGCGGCCGTCGGCCATGGCTATACTTATTCGGCCCATCCCGTGAGCGCGGCAGTCGGGCTTGAATGCCTGCGTCTCTATGAAGACAGCTTGCTCGAGAATGGGCGCAAGGCCGGGAAGCGCCTGATGGAAGGCCTTCGCTCGCTCGCCGACCACCCGCTGGTTGGCGACATCCGCGGTCGCGGCATGCTGGCAGCAATCGAGTTGGTCACCGACAAGGAGCGCAAAACGCCGCTGCCGGCGGCGGCCGATCCGGGGCGCCGCATCTTCGAGCGCGCGTGGGCGAACGGCCTTGTCATCCGCTCCTTCAACAGCGGCATCCTAGGCTTTGCGCCGCCGCTCTGCTGCACCGAGGACGATATTGATGGAATCCTTGAACGTACCCGGATGACGCTGGACCAAACCCTCCAAGATAAGGATGTGCGGGCAGCGATGAAGGGATGATCAGCGGGCGCATCGCATCGACCAGGGCCTTTTGGGACTATCTTGGCGATCGGCTCGGCGTCACCGAGACTTCACGTCCAATACTTGCCAAACCTCGTCAGCGGCGGCTTCGCATCCCACTCGTCGACTTTGCCTCTGTTATCCATGGCGCAGATGGTCCGGCGATTTGTTTCCACGAATCGTCGACCTCGCATCTGCCATCCTGAAGCTCAGCGAGTTCGATCGTGACTCGTTGCACGGCGAGTTCGGGTCTCTTCGGCCTGGAGCCCGCCATTGAGACAATTCCCACCCGCTCAAGGGCCGCCAGGGAGCGGGATACGTTCGGCTGCGGACGCGCCGCCAACCTGCACAGTTCCGTGATGCTTTGCGGTCGATACCGATGGATCAGCGCCACCAGCCGACAATTCTCAGGGGTCAACGCCCGCAGAATCTCTTCCGGGGCACACGACTGAGCCATTGGTTCACGGACCACCAGATGCCCCGCCTCCTGAGCCGTCGTCGCCGCCATCACTGTCGCGCGTGTTTTCCTCAGTAAGAGTGCTTTCCAAGTAAACAACAGCCTGGACGAAGGACGGAAATGCCTCTTTTACCCTGTCGAGGTTTTCGAGCACCTTGTCTGTTTTCAGGTCAAAACCGTATCGATGCCGTACCAGGTGACGGAATCCCTTTAACTCACTCAGGGACTGATAAAGCTCGGGGTCGAGCACAGCCGGGCGGATGCCTGCAATTTCCGCCGACATCTGATCGAGCACGTCCTGGTGCATCGTAGGCCCTTGGGGAACGAGGCCGTCTATGTCGTTGGACAGGCTGAGCAGGATGTCCTCGATGCCGTTGTAGACATTGTGGATTCCCAGCGAAACAGCTGCGACCGCTCCCCATTCGCCGAGGGACATCTCACTCCGATGAACCGACAGATATTCCTCGATTTGCTGCAGTTCCTTCGCAGCGCGGTCGATTTTTGGCGACAGTTTTGCGAATGCCGGATGCTTAAACGCTGTCATTGAGCAATTCCTGCACTCGTTCGGACGAAACGTCTGAAGCAAAGATCAGGTCATAAGGAATGTTCGTTCCCCGAAGCTGGTCTGCGACCAAGCGCTCTACCATGGCCCGGCGCGCAGGATCAGTGCTTCCGTGAACCAGCAGATCTACGTCCGAATGGACGCGGAAACGGTTTTTCCGGAGGGATCCGATAACAGAGATATCGACGCCGCGGGCTTTGGCGTTCCGGAGAATACGCGATACACAAGCTTGCGCGGTCTTCCGACGATCGTCAGCTCTTCGGTGGATCAAAGTGTCAATCTTGTTCATCTTTTCGCCTGTTGCCATTGGTCCAACGGTGACCCGAGGCCAGATTGTCGCAACTCCGCAAGCTGTGCGTGCTACCTGCCTATATATCATCGAATGATATATATTCAAGCCATTTGACGAGGATAAGGCGACAACAGGCGTTCGCTGGAAGTGTCCAGATGCAGTCGGAGTTTTAGGCTAGGCGCCGTTCAGACGAGTGGCAATGACGGCCTCGCCCGAAGCGTGACGCCGTCATTCGACAAATGCCGCGCGACAAGATGGAGCGTGGCACGAGCGCACGCCGCTTGAGGATCGAGCCGGAGCAGTGTTCTTATCGGTCGAAAATGATGTCTAGAGGCAAATGGGATTTCACGATTGGTGACTTCAGCACGACGAAGCTGAAATATTTGTCGATCCCGATATCCAATTCGATTATGCGCTCCATAATCGTCTGGTACTCGCTGATGCCCGCTGTGACAAACTTCACTAGATAGTCGTAGCCGCCTGAAACCAGATGGCATTCGATGACAGAATCGACTTTCTGAATTGCGGTGAGAAATCTCGCGAAGTCGTTCTGTTGATGGTGCTTGAGCGTGACTTCGGTGAAGATCGTCAGAGTCTGTCCGAGCTTGGACACATCGATCTGGGCGGAATAGCCGGTGATGAAGCCTTCCGCCTGGAGCTTCTTCACCCGCATCAGGCAAGGGCTCGGCGAAAGGTTCACCAGGTCGGCAAGCTCGACATTGGTGACCCGCCCGTTCTTTTGCAGTTGGGATAAGATCTTGATGTCGATCTTGTCGAGCTTCATTGGAACCTGTCACACATTCGAACCACGGATCGCCCGGCAGACGGCGTCCGTCACCTCCTGCGTGGCCGCTGTCCCTCCCACGTCCGGCGTCAGCACGCCTTCACTCGTCACCGTTTCCACAGCGCTCATCAACCGCGCGGCCGCTGCGCTCTCGCCCAGGTGTTCGAGCATCTGGGCAGCGGTCCAGAAGGTGGCGACCGGGTTGGCAATACCTTTGCCGGCGATGTCGAATGCCGAGCCGTGAATTGGCTCGAACATCGAGGGATAGCGCCGCTCGGGATCAATGTTGGCGGTCGGTGCAACGCCGAGACTGCCCGCGAGCGCGCCTGCAAGGTCCGACAATATGTCGGCATGAAGATTGGTGGCGACGATCGTATCGATGCTCCGAGGTTTCAACGTCATACGCACTGTCATAGCATCGACTAGCATCTTGTCCCACGCGACGTCGGGGAATTCCCGCGCCACCTCGGCTGCGATTTCGTCCCACATTACCATGCCATGACGCTGCGCGTTGGATTTCGTAACAACTGTCAGGAGCTTTCGCGGCCGTGACTGCGCCAGCCGGAATGCATAGCGCATGATGCGGGTGACTCCGACGCGCGTGAAGATCGCGACCTCGGTTCCGACCTCCTCGGGGAGGCCGCGATGGGCGCGGCCGCCGTGGCCCGAATACTCGCCCTCGGAATTCTCCCGCACGATCACCCAATCCAGATCGCCAGGGCCAACGCCCGCCAGCGGCGAAACAATCCCGGGCAATATCCTGGTCGGCCGCACGTTCGCGTATTGATCAAAGCCTTGGCAAATCGGCAGGCGGAGTCCCCAGAGCGTGATATCGTCGGGCAGATCGGGGGCGCCCACCGCGCCAAAGAAGATGGCGTCGAAGCGCTTCAGTTGCGCCACCCCATCTTCGGGCATCATCCGACCATGGGCCTTGTAATAGTCTGAGCCCCAGTCGAAGTGCTGGACACGCAGCTTGAAGTCGCCGCAGCGCTGCTGCAGCGCCTCAAGCGCCTGGAGACCTGCGGCAATCACCTCTGGGCCGATCCCGTCGGCAGGAATGGCGGCAATCTCATATTCGCGCATCGTCACTTTCCCTGTCTGCAGTGCTGGGGCCGCCTCGTGGCCTCAATCTCGTGTGCGAGCGATTGTACCTTGGCAAGACGGTCTTCTCAGAATTCAGCGACCTTGCCCCACGTAGCGGTCTTCAGGCGCTCGGGCCTATAAGGACGTGGATCGACAATTGGCTCGCTGCCTGTGATGATGTCGACGGTCATATGCCCGGCGCCGGGGCCAATCCCGAAGCCGTGACCACTGAATCCCGCCGCCAGGATGAAGCCCGGAATCCCCTCCACTTCACCGACTGCGGGGAATGCCGTCGGGCGTGCTGTCGATATAGCCTGCCCAGACATCGGAGATCGCGACGCGTTGGAGTTCGGGGATCAATTCGCAAGCTCTTCGATATGTCAGCCGAATCTGCCCCATGTCGGGCTTTGGGTCGAGAATCCGGTTCCGTTCCATTGGCGTGATGTCGTCGACGGTCCATTTGCGCAGGCTTTCATGGCCTTGACGCCAGCCCTCGAAGGCGCCCGGGGCGAGATTGCGCCAGCGGCGGGCGAACATAGGTACAAACTCGCGGCTGAACCTGAACTGCTGCGGCGTTGCATCGACACGCGCCCGCCCGCTGATCGCCAGAGCGTATCCACCGTTGCTGCGCCGCGTCAGAGAGACGCGCGCGGTATGCAGGGCATCCGGCAGACCGTTTGCGCCTGGCGCCACGGCTAGAATGGACTGACGCACGGCAGCTTGCGGGAAGCGCATGCCAAGCTGGTTGCAGAAGGAAGAAGCCCACGCGCCCCCGGCCATGATCACGGTCTTTGTCTGGATGGTGCCCGCTTCGGTCACCACAGCGCTCACCCGGCCGGCGCTCAACTCCAGCCCGCGCGCCGCGCAATGCTGATGTACGGTGCCGCCCGCCGCCATAATGCCGCGCGCGGCAACCGGCACTGCCTTGGAAGGGTCCGCCGTTCCGTCAGTTGGCGAGAACACGCCACCTTTCCATTTGCGGCCCGTCGCTTTGCCCCGTTCGGTGGCTTCTTCTGCGCTCAGCATGTGCGTGGTGACCCCGACCGTTTTCGCAAAATCGCGCCACTTCGCCCAGCCTGCCAGCTCATATTCGTCTTGTGAGAGATAGAGGAGCCCGCAGCGGCGAAAGCCGGTGTCTTGGCCGGTCTCCTGTGCCACCTTTTCCCATAGGTCGAGACTCTTGGTCGCCATCGGCAGCTCGCGCGCATCGCGGTTCTGCTGGCGGCACCAGCCCCAGTTGCGGCTGGACTGCTCGGCCGCGATGCGCCCCTTCTCGACCAGGGCGACCTTGAGGCCGCGGCGCGCCAGATAATATGCGCTGAACACGCCCACCACGCCGCCGCCGATGACGACGACGTCCGCTTGGCGAGGGAGGGAAGGGCTGCAGTCGATGTGCATGAGCGGCGCGGACATGGATGGGACTCCGGTAATTTGAAGCATCCTAACCTGCCGCCCGCAGAGGCAGGCTGCGGAGTTTGTGCCTGGACGGAATATCCTGCGTTTAGCAGCGCCCAGGACAGGCAATTATTGCGCGAAAGCTCGCGGCGCTAGGCAAGCGGGAGTAAACTTCATGCAGTCGCGTCATCTGCGGCATGAGCGGCACACGGCACATTGGTCGACCTTGATTGGCAGCGCCTTGGCCGACATTGTGATGGGCCGCGGTCACCAATCCGCTCAGCGGCATGGGCTGCACATGTGCCGGTGTACACCGGAAAACCTTGGTCCTATCTCTCATGGGGCGCGTATTGCCGGATGAAGGATATGGCTGCCTGATCCCGGTTTCCGCGCCGAAACGGGAACAGAGTGAAATGCCGAACTCGACCTTCTTTTCAGAAGTTCCTGCCGCGCGAGGGCCAAGTTTCGAAGACTCTGCGGAAACAGAACAGTCACACTGGCTGGAAGAACGGAGCAACCCCTCCTAATGGCAGGCAGGCTCCAGAGGACATCCGATAGACAGGGCTTGCCCCTTCGGAGAGTTCTCCAAGAAAAGGGAACAGAGTCCGGTACACGGACCGGATTTCAAAAGGGAGCCGCCAGGATGAGCAGAACCCGTCTCTCGCAGCATCAGCGCGCGAAGCGCCGAGAAGGCCAGACTACGGCCGCTACGGTGAGGCGCTTCAGCTCAAAGGGCGATAATGCGGTCTGCAACAGGGTGGACGCGCTCGGTTGAAAGGGGAGGTGATCTCGATGGTCGCAAGCATCCAGGCTGTAGCCCCCCACGATGTGGCGCTTTCGGTGCGCGACCTCACAGTGAATTTGCCGCAAGGCATGGAACGGACCCATGCTGTCAAGAACATTTCCTTCGATCTGAAACGCGGCCAGATCCTCTGCATCATAGGCGAGTCCGGATCGGGCAAGTCGGTCACGGCGAACGCGATCATGGGGCTTCTGCCAAAGGTGATCCGCGTCTCATCGGGTGTCATCCAGCTGGAGGGGATGAACATCATCGGCATGTCGCCAGACAAGCTGCGCGATCTGCGTGGACGGGTCGTGTCGATGATCTTTCAGGACCCGCTCTCGGCGCTCAATCCCCTGATGACGGTGGGCGCGCAGATTGACGAGGTCATGGCCGCGCATGGCTTCGGCACGCCACAAACCTGTCGAAACCGCGCCATCGAGCTGCTCACCGAAGTAGGCCTGCCAGATCCCGAACTCATGTATCACCAGTACCCTTTCCGGCTTTCGGGCGGGCAGCGGCAGCGCATCATGATCGCCATGGCCTTGGCGCTCGAGCCGACGGTGCTGATTGCGGATGAACCAACCACCGCGCTCGACGTCACCACCCAGGCTCAGATACTGCAACTGATCCGTGACATTCAGCGGCGCAAGGGCATGAGCGTGATGTTCATCACCCACGATTTCGGCGTGGTGGCCGAGATCGCCGACAGCGTCGTGGTGATGGAAAAGGGCCATGTCGTCGAACAGGGCAGCGCCGAGCAGGTGCTGAAGTCGCCCAAGCACCCTTATACCCAGCGCCTGATTGCGGCCGTGCCACATTTGACCGGCGAAGATCGCTCTCGCCCGGAGGCTGCCAGCAAGGAGCCCATCCTCAAGGTTGAGGGTCTGGTGAAGACCTATCGCGGCGGCAGCGCGCTGTTCGGCGCGCAGCGGACTGTGACGGCGGTCAACGAGGTTTCGTTCGAACTGGCGCCCGGCCGCACGCTGGGGGTCGTCGGCGAGAGCGGTTCGGGGAAATCCTCGCTGGGCCGGCTGCTGATCAAACTGCTGGACAGTGACGGCGGCGGGATCTTGTTCGAGGGCTGTGACATAGCCAAGCTTTCCGAAGCGAAGTTCCGCCCGCTTCGACCGCGGATCCAGATGATCTTCCAGGATCCCTTCGCTTCTCTGAACCCACGCTCGACGGTCGGTCACATCATGACGGTAGGTCCGGTGGCGCACGGGATGCCTTATGCCCAAGCGCGCGATGAAGCGCGTGCGCTTCTGGCCCATGTCGGTCTCGATGCCGGCGCTTTTGGCCGCTACCCGCACGAGTTCTCGGGTGGGCAACGCCAGCGCATCGGCATCGCCCGTGCGCTGATGTTCAAGCCGAAGCTGTTGATCGCCGACGAGGCGGTCTCCGCACTCGACGTGTCGATCCAGGCACAGATCCTGCAGCTTCTGGACCAGATCCAGCGCGAGACGGGCGTGTCGATGGTCTTCATCACGCACGACCTGCGCGTTGCCAGCCAGATCTGCGACGAAATCGCTGTGATGCAGAAGGGCCGGATCGTCGAGCGCGGGCCGCCCTCGCAAATATTCCTGAACCCGCAAGCAGCCTACACACGCCAACTGGTAGCGGCAATTCCAGGAGAGCGGCCGGGCAATGCCCGTCCAGTAGCAGCAAACGCATAAGAAATAACAAGAGAGGAACTACCATGACCAAAAATTCATCGACTACGTCCAACTACTCGAGGCGCGAAGCGCTGCGACTGATGGCGCTAGGTGGGGCTGCAGGCCTCATCGCGCCCAATCTGCTGGGCAAGCCCGCCTTCGCCAAGACCCCTCCTGCAGGCCCGGCCGGTCGCGTCGTCGTCGGTCTTTCGCAAGAGCCGACCGTATTCAATCCGTTGATGGCGCATATCGAAGTCGATGACGCGGTCCATTTCTCGGTTTTCGACGCACTGATCCGGATGGATCCCCAAGGTGGCTTACATCCAAACCTCGCAGCCGAGGTGCCAAGCCAGAAGAACGGCGGCATTTCGGAGGACGGTCTCAACTGGCGCATCCGGTTGCGCGACAATGCCCGCTGGCACGACGGTGAGCCCTTCACGGCCGAGGACGTGAGATTCACCCTTGAGCTCATCACGAACCCGAAGTTTCGCGCTTGGCGCACGAGCGGCCATTCGCTTGTGCAGGACATCACAGTGGTTTCGCCGACCGAGATCACATGGCGGATGAAGGAGGCTTTTGCACCCTATCTTTCGTTCTTGGCCGAAACCTTCATCGTGCCCAAGCACATTCTGGGGAAAGAGGCCGATCCGAACACAGCCGCGTTCAACCAGGCGCCGGTCGGCACCGGCGCATTCAAATGGAGCCAACGCGTCGCGGGCGATCATATCGAGCTCGTCGCCAATCCTGAGTACGCCGGCGAAGGTCCCTATGTCGAGCAGCTCATCTTCAAATACATTCCCGACATGACGGTGCTCTACACGCAGTTCAAGAGCGGCGATGTGGACTTGGTCGATCAGTCGTTCATCACCGCCGACCATTATACTGAAGCCCGCGAACTACCAGACCGCGTGGTGACACTGGAGACAGGGGCATCCCTGGAGTCGATCTACCTCAATTTGGGCCGACCGCAGTTCAAGGATCTGGCAGTGCGCCAGGCGCTCTACGCCGCCTTGGACAGGAAAGCGATCGTCGACACGATCTATTACGGCGTGGGCACTCTCACCGAGACCTTTATGCCGAAGGAGTCCTACTACTACGACCCGAACCTGCCGGTTCAGGAGTTCAATCTGGACCGGGCACGCCAAATCCTTGATGAGGCCGGCTGGGCGCCGGGGCCGGATGGAATCCGCGCCAAGGATGGGGTGCGACTGTCCTTCTCCAACTCGACGACTTCTGGCAACAATCTCCGCGAGCAGACGCAGCAGTTCCTGCAGCAGACGTTTGCCGAGATCGGCGTCGAGATGACGATCTCGAATTTGCCGGCTGCAGTCATGTGGGGCGAGTTCTGGCTGAAGTCGCAATTCGACACCGCCATGGTTGGCGTCACCTATCTGATTGCCGCGGACCCCGACGCCACAAACCGGCTCCACACGAAGGCAATCGCCGCTCAAGGCGGACACGGTTCGAACACCGGGCAATATTCCAATCCTGAGGTCGATGCCCTGCTCGAAAAAGGCGCTCGCAGCTTCGATCGGGAAGAACGGCGCGGGATCTATAACCGGGTGCAGGAAGTGGTGCGCCACGATCTGCCCTTCCTGCCGCTGTTCGCCTACACAATCGTCCTCGGACGCAAGAAAGGGTTGGACGGCTTCGAGCCCAACGCCAACACCCGCACCGCGTCGTGGAATGCGGCGGCCTGGCAGTGGAAGGCCTAATCCACGCAGTTGCCGCCGCCCGGTTCCGCCGCGGCGGCGGCAACAGACTAAAATGGTCAACCCACAATGGAGGACTCGAATGCGCGGCTTCCTGCTCAATCGCCTCTCGCAGAGCCTGGTGCTGCTTGTGATCGTTTCGATCATCGGCTTCGGCATTCTGAACCTCCTTCCCGGCGGCCCGCTGGCCCAATTCGGGCTTGATCCCGGAATGACCCAGCAGGATATCGAGCGTCTCAAGGGGCTGCTGGGCCTCGATCGGCCTATATGGATCCAATATCTGGACTGGGCATGGCGGCTGGTGCGGGGCGACTGGGGTCACTCGTTCCGTGACGGAGCGCCGGTATTGGAGGTGATCGGCAGCCATCTCTTTGCCACGCTGCTGTTGATGGGTTCCTCAACCGCGATTGCGATCTCCATTGGCGCCTGGATCGGAATCCGCGGCGCCACGCGCCGCTACTCGCTGTTTGATTATCTTGCAACTGTCGGGGCCATGGTCGCGTTATCGGTCCCTACCTTCTGGTTCGGACTCGTCGGTATCTATATCTTTTCCCTGAAGTTGGGCTGGCTGCCCGCGGGCAATATGTCCGAGATCGGTGACGCCTCGATCCTGGGTTACCTCCACCACCTGATCCTGCCAAGTATCGTGCTGTCGCTGGTCCACGTCGCGATCTGGAGCCGCTACATGCGCACGGCCACTCTCGACGCCATTAGCCAGGACTTCGTCAAGACGGCCCGGGCCAAGGGGTTGAGTGAACGCCGGATTCTGATGAAGCATGTCGTCGGCAACGCACTTTTGCCGATGATTACCCTGGCCGGGATGCAGCTTCCCAGCGTCCTCACTGGCGCGCTCGTGACCGAAACCGTCTTTACCTGGCCAGGAATGGGACGGTTGTTCCTCGATAGCCTTGGTTACAGCGACTATCCGGTCGTGATGGGGCTGCTGATGTTCTCGGCCATCCTCGTTCTGCTTGGAAACCTGATCGCCGACATTGTCGTCGCTATTGTCGATCCGCGCATTCGTCTGGCTTGAGCGCGCAACTTCCCCGACAGGAGACAGCCGATATGACCGCTCTCACCGCAAACGCAGCTCCAAGCCGATGGAGAAACAACCGCGCGGCGCGTCGTTTCATGCGGCATCGCTTGGCGCTGCTCGGGTTGGCGATGATCATCGTCCTGAGCCTCGCTTGCGTCCTCGGCCCCTATCTCCTGCCTTATGACTCACTGTACATCGACCTGCGGGCCCGCTTTGCCCCTCCGCTGACGGGGTATCATTTTCTAGGTACCGATCCGCTTGGCCGCGACGTGGCGGCAAGGCTTTTGATGGCGGGACGAATCTCGCTGCTGGTCGGCTTCTTTGCCATGGTGTTGTCGACGCTCATCGGCACGCTGGTCGGCGTGATTGCCGGCTATCGCGGCGGCTGGGTCGGGGCCACGCTGATGCGCACGGTCGATGGATTCCTGTCATTCCCATCGATCTTTCTGCTGCTGGCGCTGGCTGCCGCACTGAAGCCCAGTCCTGTGATGATCACCGTCATTATCGCCCTCACCAGTTGGATGGAGGTTGCTCGTATCGTCGAAGCGGAGGTCCGCTCGTTACGCGAACGCGAGTTCGTCCTGGCCGGGCGAATGCTGGGATTGAGCGGCACCCACATCATGTTCCGCGAGATACTGCCCAACGCCATGGGGCCGATTATCGTCGCCTCCACCTTGACGGTCGCGCGCGCCATTCTCATGGAAGCCTACATCAGTTTCCTCGGCTACGGGATCCAGCCGCCACTGCCCAGCTGGGGCAACATGCTCAATGGCGCCCAGCAATATCTGGGCAGTGCACCTTGGCTGGCAATCATTCCCGGAGCTGCAATCACCATTGCGGTAACCAGTTTCAATTTCATCGGTGACGGGCTGCGTGATGCGCTCGACGTCCGAGACGACCACATCTGAAGTTTCACCGACCGCAGATCTTTACCCCTGCAATGCAGCGAGAAGTCAACCACGTGCAAGAGCCTCATATCGCCGACAAGAACACACCCTACTGGTGGGAAGCAGCGCCCGTCATGCCGCTGCCGCGGCAGCCAGTCGCTAAGAATCTCGATGTGGCAATTATCGGCGCCGGTTATGCCGGTCTTTCGGCCGGGCTTGTGCTGGCGCGTGAAGGACGCTCGGTCGCAGCTTTTGACGCGATGAATCCGGGCGAGGGTGCTTCCACGCGCAACGGCGGGATTACGAGCGGAAGCATCCGGCCGGACTATGCCGCGATCACCCGCCGCTTCGGGGAAGAGAAGGCCATGGCGATCGAGGCCGAGGGCAAGGTCGCACGCGAATTCCTCTACGACTTCATCAAGACCGAAGGGCTCGACTGCGACTTCCGACTGGTTGGCCAATTCAAAGGCGCTTTCGGATATGAACAGTATGAGAAGATGGCGCGCGGCGCCGAGAGGCTTGCGAAGAAACTGGGGATCGAGTCCTACGCGGTTCCACGTGCCGAGCAGCGAAATTATATCGGCACCGACTTCTACCGCGGCGGGACCGTTCGGATGGACATTGGCGGGCTGCACCCCGCAAAATTCCATGCTGAGCTCCTGCGGGTGGCGCTCGCATCCGGGTTGACGGTCCATTCGCATACGGTGGTCAAGTCGATCGAGAGGAATGGTTCGGGGTTCCGCGTCGCGACTTCGGCAGGGACGGTGGATGCACGGCAGGTTCTGGTCTGTACCAACGGCTATACCGACGGCGCCGCTCCCTTCCTACGCCGCCGCCTGGTTCCGGTCCGCAGCCGGATCATCGTCACCGAGGAACTTGCGCCCGATATCATGGCGCGACTGATGCCGAAGCTGATGACGATCACCGAGAACCGGCAACTCGGTTTCTATTATCGTCCCTCGTGTGACGGAAAACGTATCCTGCTGGGGGGGCGTGACAGTTCTCGCGTCGGCGATCCCGCAGCGCCGAAACTTCTCCTACGCAAGGGACTGGTGAACCTTTTTCCGGAGTTGGAGAACGTGCGCCTTTCGCATTGCTGGTTCGGCAACGTGGCGATGAACCGAGACATGCTGCCCCGCATCTTCGAGAAGGACGGCGTGGTCTACGCCACCGGCTTCTGCGGTTCGGGCGTGGTCTGGGCACCATGGATCGGTATGCATGCGGCCCACAAACTGATGGGGCATGGCGAGCAGTCGCGCACGGCGTTCGACTTTCGACCGCCTTCGGCCGTTCCGCTCTATCGCGGCAATCCGTGGTTCATGCCGGCGATTATCCAGGGCTATCGGATACAGGACCGTATCGCCTTCTGGCGCGCCAGCCGCTAGTCGCCGACATCGGGGGCGATCCGTGGTTCATGCGGGCAGCCCTTTGGCCTGCCCACCGCTGACATGACTGCAGTATCGCGCGAGGTCACCTTGTTGCCGGAGAGCACTCCAGTGGTGTCGAAAAATCCGTCGGGGCAGCGAGCCTGTCGGTGCGAAGCCGATCAGCGGTGGGACACCTTTGCGCGGATCAGCGCATCGGCCATATAGAGGTCCTGCAGGGAGATACCGGAACTGTCGAAGACCGTGATCTCATTGTCGAAGCGGCGTCCGGGCGCACGCCTTTCGATGACGTCGCCGATTGGTGTTACCGCAAGCACGCCTGCGTCGATCTCGTCGCGCACGTGTTGGAACTCGCCGATCTGGACGGACTGGGAAAGCAGATCACAAAACAGACGTGCCTTGAGAAATAATTTGCTCGGGAATTCGCGCTTACCCGGAGCATCCGACCCCATGCTGACGATATGAGTTCCGGGTCCCACCCAAGCGGCATCGAACAGCGGTTCGCGCGAGGGTGTCGCCGTCACCACGATGTCGGCCGCGCGCACGGCTTCTTCCGGCAAGGCAGTGCGCGCCTTCAGTCCCCTTTCGCCGATCTGATCGACAAAAGCGTCGCGCCGCTGCGAAGGCCGGGCCACGACCAGCACGGTTTCGATTGGGCGGATGCGTGCCAGCGCCATCACTTCGAAGCTCGCCTGGTTGCCGGCGCCGAAGATCGCCAGAACCTTGGCTTGCTTGCGCGCAAGAAGATCGGCCGCAACCGCGTCGGCGGCGGCCGTCCTGTAGGCGTTGACCTTCCCGGCCTCAATTACGGCGCCGAGCCGACCTGTATGCTGATCGAGCAGCACGATGGTGGAGTTGTGGCGGGAAAGGCCACGTGCCGGGTTGCCCGACCAGAAGGAGCCGATTTTCACCCCGGTGAGGTCGCCCGACGAACCGGATTTGATTGAGAAGGTATTGGTCGCGTCCTGTGTGCGTCCGAGAACAGCCGGAAAGACCCAGCTCTGCTGCGATGCTGCCGCCACGAGGGCCTCGCGCGCCGCCTCGAAAGCAAGTTCATGCGTGACGAGGGCGGCTGACTCCTCTTCGCTGATGTAGATCATCAAAAATTCCTTCTGAGCATCAAACGCTTTATCGTGCTGCGGCTATGCCATTGCAGAGGCTGAGATCACATCCATTGGGACTGGTGCGGACGTAACGTCGATCGCGGGCAACCACGAAGCGGCGATCCAACGGCCAGGTATTCCTCGCCCGATTTGCGCGATTTGGCATGCCGAGGAACTGCTCAAAACGAATTATCCCGCTGATTTGAAGGGGCAAAACAGCAGCGAAATCTGTCCGCCGGGCGCGACTCTAAGATCCGACTTCAATCCGACTCTGGATCAAGTGACAGCGTTGCACCTTATGGCCTTTGAGCACGACAGAGATATCGTCAGCGCCCCAACCGAGCTGATGAAATTCCAAACCCGCCATTTGCCGGGCGCACTGAAGCTGTCGCAGGAGATGGCCTGGCCCTACCGCCAGGAGGATTGGGAATTTGCCCTGATGGTCGGCAACGGCCTGGTGCTCGAGCGGGCAGGACAGGTGATTGGCACGGCCATGTCCTGGAACTACGGACAGTCCTATGCCTCGGTCGGGATGATTATAGTTACTGGCTCCGCGCAAGGCGGTGGCAACGGCGCCCGGCTCTTTGATGGATTGCTTGAGGCGACACACGGTCGCAACCTGCTGCTCAACTCAACCGAAGAGGGGCTGGCGCTTTACAAGCGCCGCGGCTTCATTGCTTGGGGCAGGGTGCATCAGCACCAGGGCTCGCTGAATGTCGCCGTGACGCGCAGTCCTTGCGACGACATCCGTCAAGCGACAGTCTCTGATCTCGCGGCGATCCAGGCCTTCGACGAACGGGCCACGGGCATGCCCCGGCTGTCGATGGTGGCTGCGCTCGCCGATGTGGGCAACGCATTGGTCATCGAGCGCAATGGACGGATTGCCGGCTACGCTATCGCCAGGAGGTTTGGCCGTGGCTATGTCGTCGGCCCTTGTGCAGCCGAGAGCCACGAAGACGCGCGGCTTTTGATCCTGGGCCAGCTTTCGAAGCTTCACAATCAATTCGTCCGCATCGACGTCTATGCCGAGGATGGATTGTGCGACTGGCTTGCGAGCCTTGGTCTTCAGCGGTCCGGCAGTGCGACCGCCATGGTCAAAGGGCAACGGCCCGTCTCCGAGCGGCCCGCCCATATGTATGCGTTAGCAAACCAGTCGTTCACTTAGGAAACGAAACTTATGAACACGTGGGCGGCAAACCTGGCGGTGAGCGAGACGGCTCGGACGATCGAGGCCTTGGTCACCCCGGCGCTGCTTCTCGACCGTGGACGGCTCGAGCGCAACATCCAGGGTCTGGCCGAGCGCGCCAGGAAGCTTGGCGTGGTGCTGCGCCCGCATATGAAGACGGCCAAACGCATCGAAGTCGCCCGACGCGCATTCCACCGCGACCTCGGTCCGATCACAGTCTCGACCATCGCCGAGGCGAAGTATTTTGCGCGCCATGGCTTTCGAGACATGACCTACGCGGTTGGCATCTCGCCGGCATCGGCCAGGCGGGCCATGGAGCTTTGTCGTCGAACCGGCGCTGATGTGAAGCTGTTGCTCGATTCTGTGGAGCAGGCTGATGTTTTGGCCGACGTGCGCCAAGCCATCGGCGTGACGCCGTCCGTGTTCATCGAACTGGACTGCGATGACCATCGCGGTGGATTGAAACCGGACGATCCCAAGCTGCTCGAGGTGGCCGACAGGGTCGTCGAGAAGGGCGCTAATCTCGTCGGCGTTCTCGCCCATGCGGGCGAGTCCTATGGCTTGAACACGCCCCATGCGCTGGTCAAGGCAGCCGAGAACGAGCGTTCGGCCAGCGTGCGCGCGGCCGAAACTTTGCGCGCCCATGGCCATGTCTGCCCGATCGTCAGCGTCGGCTCGACGCCGACAGCGCATTTCGCCAGCAATCTTGATGGGGTCACGGAGCTGCGCGCTGGAGTCTACATGTTCTTCGACCTCGTCCAGCACGGGGTCGGGGTGTGCGAACTGGATGACATCGCGATTTCCGTATTGGCCACGGTGATCGGGTCCAAGCCGGAAAAGGGATGGGTGCTGGTCGACGCAGGGTGGATGGCGCTTTCGCGCGACCGGGGAACCGCAAACCAGCAGATCGACCAGGGCTACGGCGTGGTCTGCGACGAAAAGGGGCGGGTGCTTGAAGATGTGATCGTGGCCCAGGCCAGCCAGGAGCACGGTATCCTCGCCATTCGTGCCGGTTCTGGAAAGTCCATGCCCGAGTTGCCGCTCGGGACTCGGATACGCATTTTGCCCAACCATGCCTGTGCGATGGCCGCCCAGCATGATTTCTACAGCGTCGTCAACGGCGACAGCCCCAAGATTGAAGCGCGTTGGGAGCGGATGCGCGGCTGGTAGACGCGCAACTACGCTCGAATGTCGCCCCACTCAAATCAACACTGGTGGTCAAGAAGATGAAGTTTACCTCTTATTGGCTGGATACGTCTCAGCCGTTCAATGAAGGGTCGTCCAAACCGCTCGAAGGCCACTACGATGTGGCGATTGTGGGCGGCGGCTTGACCGGCTCCTCCGCCGCGCTGGCTCTTGCCAAAAAGGGCGCCCGGGTTGCCCTTTTGGAGGCCGAAACGATCGGCAGCGCCGCGTCCGGCCGCAATGGCGGGATGTGCAACAACGGCTTTGCCCAGAACTATGCAATCATGGCTGGCAAGCACGGCAAGCTGGCCGCAAATGCGCTCTACAAGGCTTTCGACGCCGGCGTCGATACGGTCGAGCGGTTGGTGCAGGAAGAGAAGATCGACTGCAGCTTCTCCCGCGTCGGCAAGCTCAAGCTTGCCGCCAAGCCCGAGCACTACGATATGCTGGCGCGCAGCCAGGAACTGCTGGCGGCCAATGTCGATCCCGAAACCAGGATGATCGCGCGCTGCGACCTGCGGGCGGAAGTCGGGACCGACCGTTACTATGGCGGGTTGCTGTTTCCCAAGAGCGCGGGCATGCATGTCGGCCGGTTCGTCCGGGGCCTCGCGACCGCCGCTGCCCGGCGTGGCGCAGCGGTCCATGAACGCTCGCCCGTCATGGCGATGCGCAAGGTTTCAGGCGGGCATGAGGTAACGACGCCAAAGGGCAAGATCCTCGCTCGGCAGGTCCTGTTGGCGAGCGGCATTTCCCAGGTCGGTCCGCTGAGATGGATCCGCCGCCGCATCGTGCCGGTCGGTGCCTTCCTCATCGTGACGCAACCGCTGTCGCCTGCGCAGATCGAGCGTCTCATGCCGACCCGTCGAAACGTCGTCGACACGCGCAACCTCGTTGTCTACTGGCGGCTCACGCCGGACAATCGCCTTCTGTTCGGCGGGAGGGCGCGCTTTGCCGTGTCCAATCCTCAATCCGACGAAAAAAGCGGCCGGATACTCAAGGCGGCGATGGTCGAGGTCTTTCCGGAACTGGCCGGCACCCGCATCGACTACTGCTGGGGCGGCATGGTCGATATGACCCGCGATCGCCTGCCGCGCGCCGGAGAGCGCGATGGCATCTATTACTCGATGGGCTATAGCGGACACGGGACCCAGATGTCGACGTTGATGGGCACCATCATGGCCGAAGTCATGGACGGGCACCCTGAGCTCAATCCCTGGAAGGATTTCGACTGGCCAGCGATCCCCGGCTATTTCGGGCGCCCCTGGTTCCTGCCGGTTCTCGGCGCCTATTACCGCATGAAGGACCTTGTAGGGTGATAACGCCCCTCGAACACCTGGCCCGCAGCGGCCACCTGGACAAGTTCTTCATCGACGGTCTATGGGTTGAGCCGAGCGGCACCGCGACGGGCGTCGTCGTCAACCCCGCCACAGAAGAGGTTGTGAGCCAATTTCCGCTTGGAAATGGCGAGGACGTGGACGCGGCCGTTGCAGCGGCTCGCAGGGCATTCGCCACCTGGAGTCGGACCACGCCAGAAGACCGCGTGGGTCTGCTCGATCGCTTGCAAGCGCTGCTCGAGGCGCGCGGCGAACTGCTGGCTCAATGCCTGAGCCTCGAAATGGGCGCGGCGATCGGCTATGCGCGCAGCGCCCAGGTGCCGCTGGCGATCACGCATGTTAAGGTCGCTCGCGATGTGCTGACAGACTTTCGCTTCGTCAAGCAACGGGGGCAAACCGCCGTCACCCACGAACCGATCGGTGTCTGCGCCTTGATCACTCCGTGGAACTGGCCACTTTACCAGATCACCGCCAAGGTTTCGCCGGCGCTCGCTGCAGGCTGCACGATCGTGCTGAAGCCGAGTGAGCTTTCTCCCTTGGACGCCCTGCTATTCGCCGAGGCGCTCGAGGAAGCCGGCTTCCCTGCCGGGGTTTTCAACCTCCTGCAAGGTGATGGTCCAGGCGTGGGTATGGGGCTCGCCTCCCATCCGGATGTCGACATGATCTCCATTACCGGGTCCACCCGCGCGGGCATTGCGGTGGCCGAGGCGGCAGCGACCACGGTCAAGCGTGTCGCGCAGGAGCTCGGCGGCAAGTCGCCGAACGTGATCCTGCCGGACGCAGATCTCGATCGCGCCGTTTCTCTGGGCGTAGCCGCCGCCTTCCGCAATCTCGGCCAGTCATGCAGCGCCCCGACACGCATGATCGTGCCGCGCGCGCTGCTCTCCGAGATCGAGGCAATCGCCAAAATGGCCGCAGCCCAGATCGTCATTGGTGATCCACTTTGCGAAGCCACAACTCATGGTGCAATCGCCAACCGTGCCCAATTCGACCGCATCCAAACCATGATCGGCGTCGGCATTTCTGAGGGCGCCAGGCTCCTGACCGGAGGACCGGGTCGTGCACACGATCTGAACGTCGGGTTCTATGTGAAGCCTACCATCTTTTCCGACGTGCGCACGAGCATGCGTATTGCCCAGGAAGAGGTCTTCGGGCCCGTTCTCTGCATCATCCCTTACGACACAATCGAGGAGGCCGTCACCATCGCCAACGACTCGGTCTACGGTCTGGGGGCTCATGTGCAGGGCAAGGATATAGACGCCGTCAGGGACGTGGCCTCGCAGATCCGCTCCGGTCAGGTGCATCTCAACTACCCGGCCTGGGATCCGCACGCCCCATTTGGCGGTTTCAAGCAGTCCGGAAACGGACGCGAATATGGGATCGAGGGCATGTTGGAGTATCTCGAGGTAAAATCCATCCTCGGCTATTTCTAGGCGACATCTTCGCCCAGCGCAGGGGGAGCGCGCGCCTGGGCCGAGCCGAACTCCTGGACTGTGCTCACATCCGAACCTGGCAAGTTGCCATGGCTCCGCAGCGCGCGGGCGATCTGCTGAGAAACCCGATCGAGGCCCAGGAGGCTTGGTCGATCTAGAAAGCCGTCGAAATTAGAGATGTTTGGCCGTCATGGTCCAGCCGATCTGTACGTTTCATACATCGAATTGAATACAACCGTGGATAGATTACCATCACCCTGGGCCGCATACGGGAGGGTTGGATGAGTAAGGTGCAGAGGGTCAGTCCGGTAGTAGAGCAAGCAATCGCCGCAGTCCTCAATAGGGAGGATCGTGGTGACACCATCTCGATCACAGCGACACTAAACGCGGCACGGCAAGCCGCCCCTCATCTCGTCGCATCCGACGAAGAGCTCACCGAGGCGATCGTCGAGGCAGCAACTGCCCTGGGCCTGTCCGTTGCTTTCGACCGTCGGGAATAGCCGTCGGCCCAGGGGTCGCGAAATCGGAACGTTGGTGTCATGCGTTGGGTGCCCCTGCGATGTTGCTGCATCTCAACGGGTCATCGTTGCGCGTTGCCAGGTGAACTCTTGCATCGGCAGCGAGTGTTGTCGCGCTGTCGCCGATAGTCCGCCAGAGCCGCGTCGAAGCGCTGTCGGCGCTGAAAGCCATGGCAAGTGCATTTGCGCAGAGTTCGGCGTCCCGGAAGGCATCGCCGATCCCCTGCGCACTGTGTCCTTGCAGTACCAGCATCGCCAATGGGCGCCCCAGCCTGGCCCGTATGGTTGCGAAAGACGTCGGGCAACGCAGTGCCAGCGAATGGCGTCTCGTTCCCAAAACGGTCGGCCAAGACAGATCATCCCGGCTCCGATCAAGAGCCCTGCGCGCCAGCCGGCCACCAAGGTTGCCGCGATCACCCTCGATGTCGTAGAGGCTAGGGTCGGCGGTTAAAATTGGCGGAGAAGAATATATGCCAGAGCACCCGAAAGTCGTCTCGACTGCCAAGTCGCATGGCGGCGCCCAGCATGTTTACTCTCATCTCTCGACGAGCTGCTCGTGCGAAATGACGTTTGCCATTTTCATGCCTCCGCAGGCACGGGAACGGCGTTGCCCGGTGGTGTGGTACCTCTCCGGGCTGACCTGCACCCATGCGAATGTAATGGAAAAAGGCGAATACAGACGTGTTGCCGCCGAACTTGGCTTGATCGTTGTCTGTCCTGACACCAGCCCGCGTGGTGCCGACATTCCGGATGAAAAGGACAATTGGCAGTTCGGCAGCGGCGCCGGCTTCTACCTCGACGCGACCCAAGAGCCGTATGCCAAGAACTATCGCATGTATTCCTATATCGTCGAGGAGCTGCCCGCCGTGATCGGGCGCGAATTTCCCGCCGATATGGCGCGCCAGTCGATCTTCGGCCACTCGATGGGCGGGCATGGCGCGCTGACGATCGCACTGAAAAATCCCGCGCGTTTCAGAAGTTGCTCGGCCTTTGCGCCGATCGTGCAGCCAAGCACAGCCGGCTGGTCGAAGCCGGCTTTCGAAAAATATCTCGGCCTGGATGAGGCCTCGTGGCGGCGCTACGATGCCACTTCGCTCATTGAGGATGGACACCGTTTCCCGGAATTCCTGGTCGATCAGGGAACGTCAGACGGTTTCCTCCAGGAGGGCCTCAGGCCTTGGCTGCTCGAAGACGCCTGCTCCAAGGCAGGCATTCCGTTGAAATTGCGGATGCAGGACGAATACGATCACTCCTATTTTTTCATTTCGACATTCATGCATGACCATATGACGTGGCATGCCGAAAGGCTTTCACGAGGCTGAGGCCATAGGAATAGGTCGGCAGTCAGGCGGGCTCGGTGACGACGCCGATACGCCGGTAGACGAATGGTTCGTCCTTGGAAGGAACTGTCGCAGCGCGCTGGGCTTGGTCGATCAGCATTGCCATGCGCGCATGGATCGGCGATTTCGCGCAAGCCGGGTCCGTCGCGGCGGCATCGCCGGCGATTGCCATCGCCTGGCAGCGACAGCCGCCCCAGTCGATCTCGCGCCGCTCACAGTTGCGGCAGGGCTCCTGCATCCAGTCCGTGCCTCGAAAGGCATTAAATGCCGAGGAATCGGTCCAGATCGCGGCCAGGCTGCGTGGTCCAAAACGCTCGAAACCGAGCGATGGGATGGTCTGGGCGGCATGGCATGGCAGTACGGTGCCGTCCGGCGTCACCATGAAGGCGTCGCGCGCCCAGCCGCCCATGCACGGCTTGGGATAGATGGCGAAATAATCCGGCGTGACGAAATCGATGTTCATGATGCCGGTGAGCCGTTCGCGCGCCGCCGCGACGATCTCCGCCTGGCGGTCGACGGCAGCACGCTCGGGCATCAGTTGATCGCGATTGGTCAGCGCCCAGCCGGCGTACTGCACGTTGGCGATCTCGAGACGCTCCGCACCCAGCGAAAGGGCCAGATCGATGAATTCCGATACCTCCTCGATATTGTGGCGATGGATCGGCGCGTTGATGGTAAGCGGCAAGCCGGCCGCGCGAGCGCGGCGTGCGGTTTCCAGCTTCTTTTCGTGGCTGCCCCTGTGGTTACCGATGCGCTCGGTGGTCGCCGGCCGTGCGCCTTGAAAGCTCAGTTGCAGATGGTCGAGCCCGGCTTCGGCAAATGCCTCGATGCGGCCATCCGCAATGCCGACGCCGGCGGTGATCAGGTTGGTGTAGACGCCGCGCGCCGAAAGCCCGGCGATCAGTTGCTCGAGATCGCGACGCAGCGTCGGTTCACCGCCGGACAGATGCACCTGGAGAACGCCAAGATCGGCCGCCTGCGAGAACAGGTCGAGCCAGCTCTGCGTGTCGAGTTCGCGATTGGCCTTAAGCAATTCGAGCGGATTGGAGCAATAGGGGCATTGCAGCGGACAGCGATGCGTCAGTTCCGCCAGCATGCCGATCGGGGGGAGAGGGGGCTCGCTCATAGGTTCACCAGCAGCTTGTCAGACCATTCCTGCAGGAAGGCGACGACGTCGGCCGCCACAGCCTCCTGTTCGGCATCATAATCTGCGGCAAGGCCGGCAATCATGTGGCCGACCGTGGACCGCCCGTCGCAGCGGCGCAATATGTCGAGGCTGATGTCGTTTGGCCAGAACACCTTTTCGGGCGAAAGCACGGCGAACGCCTGTCGCACGGGGTCGTACTGTATGCGCACGTGCTTCGGCAGTGATGGAACCGACTGCGGCGACACCATGGCTCTTTCGCGCAGTGCCATCATTGGGCTGCCTCCGGACGGAAGGCGCCTGGCGGGATATTGCCCGGCTCGCAATAGGCATGTTGAAGCGCGTCGAGCATGGCCCACAGTATATCGCATTTGAACACCAATGCATCGATCGCCTGCTGCTGGCGTTCCGCCGTGTCGGCATGTTCGAGCACATAGGCGAGCGCGAAGCCGGCGTCGCGCGAGGCCTGTTCGGGCCGTCGGGCGAAATAGGCCAGCGTGTCCTCGGTGATATAATCGTATCTGGCCAGCATCGCGGGTACCCGCTCGCCGATGATGAGCGGCGAGAACATCTCGGTCAGCGACGACGCGACCGCCTCCAGCAGGGTCCGGTTCGTGCAAAAGGAGAGGTAGGCGCCAACCGCAAAACGTGTCGCCGGCAGGGCCAGCCTCTCGCTCTTGACCGCGTCGGCATCGAGACCGAGCGAGGTCGCCAGGTGCAACCAGCGCGCAATACCGCCGCTCCAGCCGTCCTCGCCGTCATGATCCTCGATGCGTTTGCGCCAGGCGGCGCGAAACGCCGGATCCTCGGCATGCGCGAGAATCATGGCATCCTTGCGCGGAATGACAGCCTGATAACAATAACGGTTCAGCGCCCAAGCCTGCATCTCGGTCCTCGACAGCGCGCCGCTGGTCATCCTGTGATGGAAAGGATGGCGGTTGTGATAGCGCTCGGCACCGACCTGCCGCAGCACGGCTTCGAGCTCGCTGGAGGACAGGCCGTTCTTGGCCGCGTCGCGGAAATCACTCAAAGGTCCATCTCCATCCCGTCGCGGGCCACTTCCCAGCCAGCCGCTTCGACTGCTGCGTGTTCGGCAGAATTCTCGTCCAGAACAGGGTTGGTGTTGTTGATGTGGACAAAGACACGGCGGCCGATCCTCACATCGGCCAAGCCGGCGATCGATCCCGCGTCTCCCGACATTGCCAGATGCCCCATCCGCGCACCGGTCTTTTGGCCGACGTCGGCAGTAATCATCTCGTCGTCGGTGAAGACCGTGCCGTCGAACAGAAGGCATGCGGCATCGGCTAGACGCCTGCGCAGGGTCGCATCGATGCGGGCGCAGCCGGGGATGTAGAAGACGGAGCCGCGACTGTCGGCACTGGCGATACGAACGCCGATCGTGTCGCCGGCATCGGAGCTGAAATTGGCATCCGGCTGGCCTTTTTCTTCGAGATAGAGTGCAATCTTCCCGGGCACGGGAAAGCTCTCGACAGCCACCCCGGTGTCGTGGCCGTCTGCATCGCAGATCGACAGTTCTTGCGCAGGCGGCAAGATGCGTCGCGGCACGAGCGCCGGATCGAGGACATTAAAAATCGAATTCGCCTCCAGCGTCGCCAGAACCTGTGTCGTTGCATAGATAGCGAAAGGCTGCCGCTCACGCAGGCTGAGCAGGCCGGCAACATGATCGACATCGGCATTGGTCAGCACCACCGCGCGAATAGGTGTCGAGCGCAGCGGCGCATCGTGCGCGGGCTGCAATTCAGGCGTTGCCGCGATCTGCTGGCGAATGTCGGGCGAGGCGTTGAACAGAACCCAGCCAAGTCCATCCGCCGACACGGCGACACTCGATTGGGTTCGTGGATGCACGCCAGCTACCCCGGTGCGAGCCGCACGGCTCAGACGATAATTGCAGTTCCATTGCGGAAAGCCACCGCCGGCAGCCGATCCGATGATTCTCAAGCGCATGAAAACGCCCGCCCCGCGGCTTCTCTGACCAGCAGCCAATTTGCAGTCGCAAAAAACGTCCCGCCCGCTCTGCGTGCCTCAAACTCTTTCACGAAAATCCCATGCGGCAAGGGGATGCGTGCCCCTGTTGCCAGGGACACGCACCTCTGCGGCCTACTTCTTGGGAGTAATTTCAGCAGGCAGATACCGCGAAATTTCAAAGCCCGCAGCAACCTGGCACATGGTCGGTTTTGTCCAGCTCTTCTTCATAACATTTCTCCTCTTCTACCAGCCCGAAGGGCCGATGCTGTCGTTAGTCAACCATTGCAGGGCACCGAAGCAATGGCTCGTCCATCAGGTTTCAAAATGGACAAATGAATCAATAGGTTTTAAAAAGTCAAAAAAGAAATCGAAAGTAGCTGTGGTCTTTCTTCAATTGTTCATCGCGTAGGGTTTCTTCTCCTCCAGCGGAAGACTTGCACCTTCCCAGCCATATGCGCCGAGCGGATGCCAGATCACTGAACTGTAGCCCCACTCGACTTCCCGTTTCGCGGCATTCCACGACATCCAGCAATTCGTCTGCAATAGAACAGAATAGCGCGCGATTTGTCGGTGCCGGCCGCGGCTGCCAGGCCGTGGCGAAAGTAGCTGACGGTCTCCTCCGAAATAGCGTCGTATCCCACGTTGGCCAGCCATATGCTGCCTGGAATGTCCTTTCTGACCTTGTCTGTCCATATCGTTCCTGCCGGCAGATTGGTCGGCCTCGGCGTGTTCGGCAACACGTCGAAGAAGACTGCCTTTTTCCCTCGCCACAGCGCTTCCGCCTCTTCCGTGGTCACCACTGTCGCCCGCTGCGGCGTGTCCGGCACGGGTGCCCGATATTCGTCCAGCCGGTAGCCGGCGGGCTCGTCAACCCCGCCTGCCCATGCCGGCTCCGTAATGCCCAGGAGGCCCATCATGAGCAGCAACACCACTTCCTTCCGTTCATCACCTGCCACATTCTGGCCTCCGCCGGGCCATCCCAACTATTGCGTGATCGGATTGTCATGCTCGTCGATCAGCGGCACGTTGTAGCCGAGCAGGATTTTGATGATCTCCGCCTGGTTTTCCCTGATCACCCGGTTGAGCGTCCGCTTCCATTCCTGGTCGGACGGGCGTACGCCCATGGTGATGCGATAAGACATGCGCGAGCCGGTTTTTTCCTTCAGCAGCGGAACGATCGTGACGTCGGCTCCGAGTTCCCTGGCATAGTAGCCCGCCATCGGGCCCCACAGGACCGCCGCGTCGATCTTGCCGGCGAGCATGTCCTTGATCATAACCTCCCCCATGGAAGGGGTGACGCGAGTATCCACCGCCAGCGGGTAGATCTTGGCGGTCCGCAGAAGCTTGTTGGCGGCCATGTTGGCGGTTGGGGGCGTGCTTTCGACGACGCCGATTCTCTTGCCGGAAAGTTTCGGGTCTTCGATCGTCTCGACGCCTTCGATACCGTTGCCTTTCGGGTAGACGAGCACATAGGCGGAGCGGTAGTAGGCATTGGTGTTCTGCACCAGTTCATCACCTTGGGCGTAGCCCATGATGATGTCGCATCGGTTGGCCCCAAGCGTGTTGCGCACAAAGCCGGTGACAGTGGGAAACCACGTGTAGGCGACTGATTTCCGCCCCGTCTTCTTGGCAACCAGTTCGGCCAGCTTGTTTTCGAAGCCTTGGCCGTCCTTGTCGGTAAAGGGCATGTTCGACGGATCTGCGCAGACGCGCAGAATGTCGGGATCGACCAGTTCTCCCGCCGCGCCAAGCCCGGCATTTTGTGCCAGAACATTCGACGGCAGCAAGGCGAGCGCGCCGAGGATCGACAGAACGATGCGTAGCTTCGATGCAGTGCAGCCGGTCATATCATCCACCCATGCAGGATGCTTCGGCATCCTTGGCTGCCTGGGACTTGTTTTCGTGCTTGGGCGGCCTGCCGCGGGGTGCGGCGCCATCGGCGCGCGCGCGCAGATAGACGTAGAGATCGTCCAGGTAACAATAGACGTTCTTGTTGTCGCCAAAGGCAGGCATGACGTTTTCCTTGCCGCCGCCGACATTCTTGCGGCCCTCGGCGACGATCGACAGGAACGTGGCGTAATCCATGTTCTTCAGGCTGTTAGCCAGGGCAGGCGCATAGCTCGAACCTGTAGCGTCCTGTCCGTGACAGACATGGCAATCCGAGTGATACCGGCGGTACCCGCTGAAGGTGTACCAATCGACGGTTCCGTTTTCGATCTTGTAGGTCGGATTTCCGTCCGCATCTAGATATTTGCCTCCTTCTTGCTTCACCGCCTTGGCTTTTTCCATGCTGTCTTCGGCCCGTACCAGACTTGAGCTGGCCAGAGGCAGCAGGACCAGGGCGAGAGCGGAAACTGCAATGCGAACGATCATTCAGACTCTTCCTTCGTTTGCCAGAAACCCTGGCTGCCGTCGTGCAGCGGCATTGATCGGTGTTGGGTGCGCGGCGCAATTGAGAGCCCGGTTCCCGGCTTCGGGTGGCCCGGGCTCTCGTTTTCGACCTAGTCGTTAGGCTCTTCCCGGTAATCAGTCCGGGAGGCCAAAGACGGTGAGCTGCCCGCCCAGCGTCGTATAGTCGGCAAGTGCCGCGTAACCGCCAACGGCACCCAGACCGGCGGTTCCAACGACTGCGGCCTGGTCGCCCTGCGCACGGCCCTGATCAACGGCGCCATGCCAGGCAGCGGCGTTGTCGGGCGAAAGCAGCCCACCTGCCAGACCGATACCGGCCCATCCACCGACGCCGGACAGAACGGCGATGTACTGCTTGCCGTCATGCTCGTAGGTCGTGATGTTGCCGATGATGCCGGACGGGGTCTTGAACTTGTAGAGTTCCTTGCCGTCCTTATCGACCGCCTTGATGTAGCCTTCGAGGGTACCGTAGAAGACGACGTCGCCATCTGTCGCCAATGCGCCCGACCACACCGAGAACTGCTCGGGCTTCGACCACACGATCTCACCCTTGGCTGCATCCCAGGCAATGAAGTTGCCCATGTTGCCGTCACCGCCAGGCGCCGCATACATCGACACGGTGGCGCCCACGTAGGGCTGACCGGCGGTGTAGCTCACTTTGTAAGGCTCATAGTCCATGCAGACATGGTTGGTCGGCACGTAGAACAACCCGGTCTTCGGCGAGTAGGCGGCCGGCTGCTGGTCCTTTGTCCCAAGCGCGGCCGGGCAGATACCGGTCGAGTTGGTGTCTTCGCCGTTCTGCTGGGTCGAATACTTGGCGACGACCTGCGGGCGGCCATACTGGTCGCTCTTGGGATCCATGTTGACTTCCGTCGCCCAGTTCACTGCCGGATCGTATTTTTTGGCGACGAGAAGTTCGCCGGTGGCGCGATCCATGGTGTAGGCAAAGCCGTTGCGGTCGAAATGCACCAGCACGTCGTGCTTGGCACCGTTGACCTCCATGCCATCGACGAGAATCATCTCGTTGATGCCGTCATAGTCCCACTCGTCATGCGGGGTCATTTGGTAGAGCCATTTGGCAACACCAGTGTCCGCATCGCGAGCCATGATTGTCATAGACCAGCGATTGTCACCTGGGCGCTGGACCGGGTTCCACGTCGAGGGATTGCCGGTGCCGTAATAGACCAGGTTCAGCTTGGGATCATAGGAATACCATCCCCATGTCGTGCCGCCGCCCGTCTTCCACTGTTCGCCTTCCCAGGTGTTCGTGCCCGAATCCTTTCCGACAGGCTTGCCGAGATGGGTTGTCTTCTCGGGATCGAGAAGGGTGTCTGCATCAGGACCTTCCGAATAGGCTTTCCAGGCGAGCTTGCCGTCTTTCAGATTGTAGGCGGCCAGCCAGCCGCGAACACCGAATTCAGCACCGGAGACGCCCACGAGCACCTTGTCCTTGATGACTACGGGTGCCGACGTGCCGGATTCGCCCTTTCCGCCGTCGGTCTGGTCGCCGTTCTTGACAGACCAGACGACCTTGCCGGTCTTGGCATCGAGCGCGACGACGGTGGTGTCGGCCTGGTTGAGAATGATCTTGCCGTCACCATAGGCAACACCACGATTGACCGTGTCGCAGCACATGATCGGAATGACGTTCGAGTCCTGCTTGGGCTCGTATTTCCACAGGATCTTGCCGTCGTTCTTGAGGTCCAGAGCATAGACGTTGTTTGGGAAAGGCGTGTGGACATACATCACATCGCCGATGACCAGCGGCCCGCCTTCATGACCGCGCAGCACGCCGGTGGAAAAGCTCCATTTGACCTGCAGGTTCTTCACATTGTCGGCAGTGATCTGGTTGAGTTTGGAATAGCGGGTGTTGGCGTAGTCACCCGTCTGCATCGCCCAGTTCTTCGCATCCGATGCGAGCTTTACAAGGTCTTCATTGGCCGAAGCCGTATAGGCAGCGCCGAGCGATAAAAGCGCCGCGGTCGTCAGAATGTAAGTAGTTTTCGCAAGTACACGCATCCAAAATCCTCCCGGGTTCACAGTGAAGAATCGACCGTCAAGCCCCACAAGGGCTTGCCCAAGCAATTCATGTTGGGAAGTTATTTTCCGACAGCTGTCACGACCTACCCCGAAGCAGAGGGCACCATACCGCCCGCCCCCCTTGGTCTTCGAAAGACTGCCGCCGCTCCCTGATAACGGTGGCGCTCTTGAAGCCGGAAACAAGAAAAAACTATGTCATCGCAAAAGACCAGGCAAGCAAAAACCTACAATGCATCGTTGCGCTGCAATATCGATATGTTGCACCGCAATATTTAGAAACAATTAAAATAAGCGCCGTGTGAAAAGCTAATAAGAGGATGGCCGCCAGCCCCTATGTATATAGCAACCATATTATTCCCGTATTCTCGAGGTGATACACATTTGACTTTATTTCGATATATTCTACGGGGCACCTCGGCGTAAGTATGCGTGCATCTTGCTGGCTCCCGATAGTGAGCGAAGCATGAAATGAACGCGTGAAGGAGGGTGCGCAGCGGGTCACGAAGCTGGCTCTTGACGGCCGATGGGGCATTCCTCCTTTGGTCCTATACGCAGGCCATTGGAGCTTGACGGGCATTGCGGCACGTCGCCAAATTGGAGCGATGATCCCGTCTGGATGCATGGTGTCCAGGCCAACTGGAGGTTCCTCATGATAAGGTCTGTTGGATCTCTCACCTTGGCGGTGGCCTTTGCGGGGTCGCTGGCCTTTGCGAACTCGGCTAACGCCGCGGGAGACTACCCGACGGCAACGATTGCCGACTACGTGCTCGGCTGCATGCAAACAAATGGCCAGACACGTCAGGCGCTTGAAAGCTGTTCCTGCTCGATCGATGTTATCGCCTCGATCCTTCCTTACGATCACTATGAGAGGGCGGAGACCTTCAAAAGCATGTCGTTGACGACAGGGGAGGCGGCAGGGTTGTTTCGCGAAAGCGCGCCAGCCAAGGCGGCGCGCACCGAACTGAAACGCGCGCAGGCTGAAGCCGACGTACGTTGCTTTTAATCAGCCGGAACGGGTACGCGTGGCCGTGCGCCTCACAGTCCCGCCGTTTTCCATCGGCCAGTGGCCGCGAAATATGTTGCCATCCGTGTCTGTCGCCTCGACACGGATTTCGCCTTTGCCGTGCGCGGTGAAATCGAACCGGAAATTGGGATCCTCCGAAATCGATATTCCGCCCTCCATCGAGAGAATCGGCTGATCGCCTTGAGAGATCGACAGTTCGTGGATGAAGTGCGCGGGAATGAAATACCGGGTGTCACCGCTTTGGCGCGAACTCGAGCAACGGCGCGTACGGCGGCCCGACCAGCGGCGGATAGCGGCGGTAGGTGTTGTAGACCGCTCCGTCCTCCATCGCGAAGACGCTCCACCCTGCGCTCACCGACACGGCCGACTGGAGGTCCGGCGCACCTACATCGTCCCGGTAATCCTGCAGCCATTGCGGGGCCTCGCGGAGCAGCTGCCCCATGTCGAACTCGTCGCGGGCGATTCCGGACATCTCCTCCCGGCGGAATGCGAAGCCGTAGTCGAACAGGAAGTCGTCGCCGTAGCCCGACACGTAGGGCATCGTCCACCCGCGCTGTGTCTTAGTTGCCATCAGCTTCTCCAGCGGCGCCAGCGACATCGCGATGAGCGTCACGTCGCGGCCGTTCACGTGCGTGATCATGCCGCCCAGCCCATCGCCGACCGAGGCGCACCCCGGGCACGCCGTCTTCCAGTCCTCTCCGTACATTAGGTGGTAAATGAGGAGCTGCGAGCGGCCATCGAACAGCTGCGGCAAGGACTTTGGCCCTTCCTCGGTGGCGAAGGCGTAGTGCTTCTCGACCGGCACCCAGGGCAACTCTCGCCGTTGCTCAGTCACGCGCCGTTCGTGCGCCGCCAGCTCCTGCTCGGCCGCCAGCAGCTCCTTGCGGGCAGCCTGCCACTCCTGCTCAGTCGCGACCTTCATCCGACCTCCTATGTTCGACCTAATCCTTGTTGAAATGGCGCCGGAGCGGAAACTCATCAGCCCCGCGAACTCGACGACCTCCGCGACCTGTCTTAGTCGCACCACAGACACTGCAAGCGGACGGTAGCCTGGCTCGCCCGGCGGGCACAAGTAGCCCGCGACGGAACGCGCGTCGAAGCGATCGTAGCGCAGCAGACGACGGCCGGTCAATTTGCGAACGGCGACCGCCAGCATTGTCGTTGTCGCTTATTCCCATTCGAGCTCGGCAAAAGCCGCTGTCGCGTTGCGCACGTTGTAGTCGTCGAACAGATGCCAATTGCCGCGTTCGCTTTGGCCGGCGGTCTTGATGGCCTCGCTGAGCGGCAACCATTCCGCGATCGCCTTGCGAATGTCGCGCGGCAGGATGTCGAAATAGCGCCGCTCCGCCGTCAGCGCCTCCGGCCAGCCGCCGGCGCCGGGCCGTGACTCGGCACGGCCCGCGCGGCGGCGATCGCGGCGAGCGCGTGCATCTGGCGGAGCTCGCCGAGCAGCGATCCGTCGAGCGTCGGCAAGGAACCTATGAACACGAGATCGCCGGCAAACAGCGTACCGGTCGCGCTGTCGAAAATGGTCAAATCATGGTCGGTGTGAGCCGCCTTCCACGCCTCAATTCGAGCGTGCGTCCTCCGAGGTCGAGATGCAGGTGATCCTTGACCGCATTGTCGGAGGCACGATCTCGATCCCTTTTATGAGCGCGCCGCCGATCTGTTCGCGAAAGCTTTGCAGGTAGAAGGCGCCGTGCGCCTCAAGAGCACGCGGCAGATTGTGATGGCCGACGATGGTCGCGCCGATCTCCCGGAACCCAGCGTTGCCGAAGACGTGGTCGGGGTGCATGTGAGTGTTGATCAGGTAGCGAACCGCCTTGGCGGTTATTTTGCCGACCGCGGCGATGAAGGCGTGCGCCTCGATCAGGCTGCCGCCGCTGTCGATGACGGCAACGGCGTCAGTCCTGACGACGACGGCCAGGTTCGAGATCGCGCCCTGGTTGGCGGCGCTCATCAATTCATCCGCACCCTGGAAAAACAAAGACGTTGTCGGCGACTTTCCTGACCTAGCGGCGAGAGCGGCCCGCCCGAGGCAACAAGGCAGCATCGCGGCGCTGGCCGCGGTGCAGGCGAAGCCGTTCACAAGCTTGCGTCGTACGCTGTCAGATAAGCATGTCTTCTCCGATATGCATTCCGAACGGCAAGGCGATCAGGCCACACCCGGAAATTTTTGCTGGAATGATCGCAAAAGGTCGCTCATCACCAGTGGATTGCGATGTTGTCGCGGCACTCTTACGTCGAACATGCCGAGCACATGGGCTGGGCGCTGCGCAAGCACGATGATGCGGTCCGACAGCATCAGTGCCTCGCGCAGATTGTGCGTTACCATCAAGGCGGTCGTGGGCCGCGCCGACCAGACGCTCAAAAGCAATTGCCGAAGCCGCTCGGCCGTCCGTTCGTCGAGGGAGGCGAAGGGTTCGTCCAGGAAAAGCACCGCCGGTTCGGTGGCGAAGGCCCTGGCAAGCGCTGCCCTGCGCGCAAGGCCGAGCGAAAGCTCCGCCGGATAGAGCGAGCGCATGCCAGCGAGGCCGAGAGTGTCAAACAGCTCGTCGAGACTGTTCGCTCGTAGGCTTTTCGGCAGCGCCAGCCTGACATTCTGCTCCACCGTCCGCCACGGCAGCAAAGTAGGCTCCTGGAACACGGCGGCGATGCGGTTCGAGCCGCCCTGCGGCAGTTGGAAAGAGCCGGAAAAGTCCTTGTCCAGTCCAAGCAGGATGCGCAACGTCGTGGTTTTGCCGCAGCCCGACGGCCCAAACAGGCAAGCGAATTCGCCCTGCCGGACCTCGAAGGACAGACCCTGAAGCGCCGTGATCGACACGCCTTGCGCGGACCTGAAGGTTTTTTCGGCGATGTCGACCCTAAGCGGGACGGCGGCGCCAACGGGTTGCATGTCGTTCAATGGGCTGCACCAGGACAAGTTCGATGACAAGCATCACCGCCACGAAAGCCAGCGTGTAGGCAAGAATGGCGGCGACGTCGAAGAGCTGGAAATAAAGATAGATCTGGAAGCCGACGCCATTGGAGCGGCCGAGCAGTTCGACCACCAGAACGATCTTCCATATGAGGGCGATCCCGGACCGCGAGGCCGCGGCAAAATAGGGCTGCAGTTGCGGCAGGAGGACGTGGCGGATGCGCTTGAGCGGGGCGAAGCGGTAGACGGCGGCCATTTCGGCATAACGCGGATCAAACGCCCTGGCGCCTTCGCGCATCGTCACCACGACATTCGGGATCTTGTTCACGGCAACTGCGCCAATCGCCGCCGCCTCGTTGAGGCCGAACCAGATATAGGCGAGCACGATGACCACCAGCGCGGGAATGTTGAGAAACAGGACCACCCACGGACTGAAGAACCGGTCCGCACCGCGGTGGCTCCCGAGAATGACACCGATGACGGAGCCGATGATCATTGCGACGACGTACGCCGCAGCAACCCGTCCGAGCGTCGCGCCAAGATGATAAAAAAGCTCGCCGCTCGCCGCTTCCCTGAGCAGCACCTGCCAGACCTGCCCTGGTGAGGGGAAAGCACGGCTTTGCCACAGATGGGCCGCGAGGCTCCACAGCAGGCAAAGTCCCAGCAGGGAAACCGTTACCGTCAGCGCTGGCGTCAGCGGCGTCGCAATGCCGGATCGACCCGACTTGTCTTCCGTTGCGGTCATTTCGCGAGTTCCGGCCAGAACGTGCCGGGCGCCATCTCGGGCGCCCTGCCAACCAGCTTCTCGCCGCCTATCGCGGCCAGCACGTGATAGAGTTTGCCCGCATCGGCCGCTTCTTCGGCGACCGGCCGTCTTGGGATGCCCTGGCGATAGCGGTCACGCAGTTTTTCCAGCTCCTTGCCTTCTGCGTGAATGAGTGGCGCCAGGCGCAGCCATTCATCATCGGATCTGGCCAGCAAGTCCTTGGCCTGCATGGACGCCTTGACGAAGCCCTGGGCGGCATCCGGATTGTCGTTCGCCCATTGGTCGTGGAAGACGTAGCCGAGTGCCGATACGGGGCCCGAGGCACCAAGCGCTTTCGCCGCGTCATCCGCGCCGATCAGCCGACGAAAGCCGTTGGCCTCGAGCCGGGCGCAGAAATGCCAGAAATTGAGCACGGCATCGAGTTCGCCCTGCATCGCCTTTTCAGAAATCAGCGGCGGCGCGCCAAAGACGACGTCGCAGGCTGTCGGCAGGTCGAGGCCGTGATCGCGTCTGGCCAGCGCCTGGACCAGTAACCAGCTCTTGTCGAGCGGGCCGCCGGCGACACCGATTTTCTTTTCCTTGAGGTCGGCGAGCGCCCGGATCGGCGATTCCTCCTTCACCATGATTGCCCCCACGGCGGTCGAATAAGGGGCCAATGTAAGGTCGCCGCCCTCGGAGCGCTGGCGCGAGACCCACAGCCAGTCGGTCACGATCATGTCGATCGCGCCGGCCAGCAGCGCGACGTTGGTCGCATCCTCCCCGGCGAAGTAGACAATTTCCAGATCGATCCTGTTGGCCTCGTCGAGCTTGTGGCGTTTCAGCGTATCGAGTTCCCAGCTCACGGTGCCGAACTTCAGGACACCAATCCGGACCTTGGCTGCCGCAAAGACGGCAAACGGCTTTGAGGCGAGGATGGCCCCAAGAGCCGCCAAGCGCAGCATCATGCGCCGCGAAATCATCATCGCATCTCCTCTTTCAGGGTCGTCGACGAACCAGGAATGTCGATCAAACCGCTCGTTCCTTGCTCGGAACGGCACATTTCCAGCGCACGACCTTGAGACTCGGATGTTCCTGAGACCATTTTGGGATCTCGGCGGGCGCCAGGAACATGCATTGGAACAGGGAGCCGCGGCTCTCGAAATAGAGGTGTTCATCTCGGCAATTGCCCGGATTGGCGCTCAGGCACACCGTCAATATGAGATCGACCATATCCATTTAGCACCTATCGTCGCCTGTACGGCGATCTCTCCAGAGTTCGTGCTTTGGAGTTTCATCGGATTTCCTGAAGGTGCCCAAACAGGAAACGGGTTGGAGTGAGGCTACGCGTTCGGCCAATAGGCGTCAATGATGTGTACCGCGTGTCGGTACACACTTCCCCTTCGCGCGGTCGGGAAACGAAACAGGACCTTTGTACGATTGACTTCCTTCATCGGCAGTCTAGCTATTCGAGGTGTGCAGGTGCTGCCGGCCCGGGGCGGAAGGACGAATAGTTCGCTCTCCCGCGTAAAAACGGATGCCGGCGATCAAGGCATCGACACGCGTAAAGTGTCCAGGGCACTCACACGATCAATGAGGAAATGCCATGCGCGCAGTCGCATTTTTCGCCGCCGTGTCCGTCGCCACCTTTGTCACTACCCAGTCTCAGGCACAGGATGCCGCGGCGGGTGAGAAGGTCTTCGCCAAATGCAAGATCTGCCACGTCGCCGACAAGGACCAGAACAAGGTCGGTCCGTCCTTGAACGGCGTCATCGGCCGAACGGCCGGGACGCATCCGGGGTTCAGCTATTCCAAGGCCATGACCGAGGCCGGCAAGTCTGGCGTCAAATGGGACGAAGCCACGCTGACGACCTACCTTCGCGATCCCAAGGCGATGGTCAAGGGAACCAAGATGGCGTTTGCCGGTCTCAAGAAAGACGAGGACATCGCCAACGTCATTGCTTATCTGAAGCAATTCTCAAAATAACGCAGTACCGCCGACCATTGGACTGCGCTCGGCCGGCGTTGGCGCGCTTGGGTTACGCAGCGTCTTGCAGCCTCTGCATCGCGGACGGCAGATCGAACAGGCTGTCGCAAACGAGGTCGGGGCCAAGCTCTTCAACGGGAATTTGGCTGTATCCGCCACGCAGCAGAATGACTGGCATGCCGGCGGCGCGGGCGGCGGCCACGTCGGCGCCGCTGTCTCCGACCATCAGCGTGTCACGAGGATCGACCCCAAGCTGGTCGAGCGCCAGCAACAGCGCGTCTGGCGCCGGTTTCAAGTATGTCACCGCGTCTCCGCCGACGATCGCGCCGAGATATTCCGTCAGCCGAAAATGCAGCAGGATTTCACGAGCCGCCAGCTGCGGCTTGTTGGTCACCACGCCCATGGCCATTCCGCTCAAATGCAAGTGCGTGAGAACCTCCCTGACGCCAGGCATCAGCCTCGTGCGGCCGGTCAGATGCCTGCGATAGATCGGCGCCATGACGCGGTTGGCCTCATCGAGCGCGGTGCCGAGGAGCGGCCTGCCGGAAGCCGCGAAGGCTCGTTCGACCAGTTTCCTGATGCCGCCGCCGATCATGGCCTTGACCTGATCCAGGCGCAGCGACGGCAGATCGCGGCTGGCCAGCAATTCGTTGACGGCGGCCGTTATATCAGGCGCCGAATCGACCAGCGTGCCGTCGAGATCGAACAGGATCGCCTTGGGCGAGCGAAACGGCCTGCCTGCGCCGACGTTCATGCAGCATCCTTCCACTTGATCGAACAGCCGATCGAAGCGATCTGGTCGAGCGGTCCGTCGCCGGTTCGGGCAACCTGCTTCATCGCCTCGTAAAGGTCGCGCCTCAGCCCTGGCGATACGGCGTCGCGTCGCGACGCGTCAAGCCGGCCGCGGTATTGCAGCGTCAACTCGCTGTTGAGCCCGAAGAAATCCGGGGTGCAAACGGCTCCGTAGGCACGCGCCACCGTCTGGCTCTCGTCGTGGAGATAGGGGAAGGTGAAGCCGTTCGTCTTGGCGAAAAGCTTCATACTGTCGAAGGAATCATCCGGATAGGCCCCGGCATCGTTTGAGTTGATCGCGACAAAGCCGATGCCTTCGGCCTTGAGGTCGTTGGCGTCGCGCACCATGCGCGAAATCACCGCCTTCACATAGGGGCAGTGATTGCAGATGAAGGCCACCACCAACCCGTTCGGGCCGGCATGGCTGAAGATCGAATGCGATTTGCCGTCGACGCCGGGCAAAACGGCGTCGATGGCTCGCCAGCCGAAATCGCAGACAGGTGGGGTTGCCGCCATGTTTGCCCTCCGATGAGACGGTTATGCAGCTTTCCGGATCGCCCCGTCGGCCGCCTGCCTGATGGCGCCGATATTGGCGCGATAGGCAGCCTCAGTGCCACCCCTAAAGATGGCCGAGCCGGCGACCAGCACATTGGCGCCGGCCGCGGTGACCAGCGGAGCGGTTTCGGGCGTGACGCCGCCGTCGATCTCTATGTCGATCGGACGATGGCCAATCAGTGCCTTGACCCGCCTGACCTTATCGACGACCGCCGCAATGAAGGCCTGGCCGCCCAAGCCCGGATTGACCGTCATCAGAAGCACCAGATCGAGCCGGTCGAGCACATATTCGATGACGCTTTCGGGCGTCGAGGGGTTCAGCGACACGCCGGCCTTCTTGCCGAGATTTCTGATTGCCTGCAGCGAACGGTCGAGATGCGGTCCGGCCTCGGCATGCACCGTAATGATGTCGCAGCCGGCATCGGCGAAGGCGCCGAGATAGGTGTCGGCCGGCGCGATCATCAGGTGGCAGTCGAAGACCTTGTCCGTTCGATTACGGATCGCCTTGATCACCGGCGGACCGAAGGTGATGTTGGGCACGAAATGGCCATCCATCACATCGAGATGGATCCAGTCGGCACCCGCCCGGACGACCGCTTCGACCTCGTCGCCGAGCCGCGAGAAGTCCGCAGATAGCACTGAGGGCGCAATGATTGTCTTGGTATCCATGATCGTCGGCTCCCATTCTGTCGTCCGTTTCCGGTCGCTGCGCACCCAACCGGCGTCGTCTTGTCAGCGCGCCTTCGTCTCCGGTTCGCCTTCGAGCTTACCTTCCGCGAATACGCGGCTGCCGCGAATGTCGGATTCCTCGATGGTGATAAGGTCGGTTTTCGTCAACGCCCGGTCGCGTGAGGCGAAAAGCCGGCTGGCCTGGCGAAGCCGCGCCCGGTCGAGGCTATTGCGGACCGAGCGGGCGTTGGAGAAATGCGGCAGCCGCATGCGGATCGGGAGATACTCTTCGAGCGCCTTGGCCGCCGCTTCGCTGAGACGGTAATTCTGTTCCGCCAGCATGATCTCGGCGATCGATTTGAGTTCGCTGACCCCGTAGTCCGGAAAATCGAGGTGATGGGCGATGCGCGAGCGCATGCCGGGATTGCTGTCGAAGAAGCGGTCCATCTTGTCCTTGTAGCCGGCAAGAATCACTACCAGATCGTCGCGGTTGTTTTCCATGCATTGCAGCAGGATTTCGATCGATTCCTGGCCGTAGTCGCGTTCGTTCTCGGGCTTGTAGAGATAGTAGGCCTCGTCGATGAAAAGCACCCCGCCCATGGCGCGCTTGATCACTTCGCGGGTTTTGGGCGCGGTGTGGCCCACATACTGGCCGACGAGATCGTCGCGCGTCACCGCGACCATGTGCCCTTCGCGAACATAGCCGAGACGATGCAGGATTTCCGCCATTCTGAGCGCCACGGTGGTCTTTCCCGTACCGGGATTTCCCGTAAAGTTCATGTGCAGCGTCGGCGCGCCCGAGATCAGCCCGAACTTGCGGCGAAGCCGGTCGACCAGGAGCAGCGCGGCGATCTCGCGGATCCGGTTCTTGACGGGCTTCAGGCCAACGAGTTCGCGGTCGAGCTTTTCCATCACCTCGTCGATGTTGGATGCCTCGAACTCGGCCTGCAGATCAACCGATTCGCCCTGCGCGGCAGCGCCCTTTGCTATCGCGTCCAGCATGGTTTCGCCTAGCTCCGCTCGCCTTCGGGCCTGTCGGTCGCATAAGGCACGATCGAATAGCCCTGGCTGCGCCCGTCACGCTCCTGGCGCAGCAGCCGGAACCCGGGTTCGTTGGGCGGCCGGTTGACGATGAACGACATGCGCGGCGCTTCCCAGCCCTTGGTCGAATCGAAGGCGGTGACCCGGACATACATGTTGGGCATGGCTTTCCGGCAATTGTTGACTTCAAGCAGGATGCCCGCCGGGTCCCTAAGGTCGAACATCGGGTTGCCGTACATTTCCCAATAGGTGTTTCGCGGATGCGGATCGTCGGTGTACTCGACGCCGACCGCCCAGTGGTTTTTCAGCGCGTATTTGATCTGCGCCGAAATCTGCTCGTCGGTCAGCTCGGGCAGGAACGAAAACTGTCCCTGCGTGACCTTGTTTCCCGGATTGGTCATCATGGCGACGGTTCCTTTTCGTCTAAAAGCTGGGCGTTGCGGTTGGCACGAAGTCGGCCGTGTCGGTCGATTCGTAGTTGAAGGTGACGTCCTTCCAGGTCTCCAGGGCCGCCTTCAGCGGCGTGCACCACCTGGCCGCCTGTTCGAGGATTTTGGTCCCTTCGCGCAGATAGTCGCGGCCCTCGTTGCGGGCGAGGATCATCGCCTCCAACGCGACGCGATTGGCCGTCGCACCGGCCTGGATGCCGTCCGGATGGCCGATCGTGCCGCCGCCGAACTGCAGGATGACGTCCTCGCCGAGATAATGGATCAGCTGGTGCATCTGGCCGGCATGGATGCCGCCCGAGGCGACAGGCATCACCTTGTTGAGCGAGGCCCAGTCCTGATCGAAGAACAGCCCGGTTTCGAGGTTCTGCGACGTGCGCTCCTCGCGCAGCGTGTCATAAAACCCCTTGATCATAAGCGGGTCGCCTTCCAGCTTGCCGACCACCGTGCCGGCATGGATGTGATCGACGCCGGCCATCCGCATCCATTTGCAGATGACGCGAAAATTCATGCCGTGGTTCTTCTGGCGCGAATAGGTCGAGTTGCCGGCCCGGTGCAGGTGCAGGATCATGTCGTTGCGGCGTGCCCACTTGGCCATCGACTGGATCGCCGTGTAGCCAATGACGAGGTCGATCATGACGATGCAGGAGCCAAGCTGTTTTGCAAATTCGGCGCGCTCGTACATGTCCTCCATCGTGCCGGCGGTGACGTTGAGATAATGGCCCTTGACTTCGCCGGTGGCGGCCGACGCCTTGTTCACTGCCTCCATGCAGTAGAGGAAACGGTCGCGCCAATGCATGAAGGGCTGTGAGTTGATGTTCTCGTCGTCCTTGACGAAGTCGAGGCCACCCTTCAGTGCCTCGTAGACGACGCGGCCGTAGTTGCGGCCGGACAGGCCAAGCTTCGGCTTCGTCGTCGCGCCGAGCAGCGGCCGGCCGAACTTGTCGAGCCGCTCGCGTTCCACCACGATGCCGGTCGCCGGGCCCTGGAAGGTTTTGAGGTAAGCCACCGGGATGCGCATGTCCTCGAGCCGCAAGGCCTTGACGGCCTTGAAGCCGAACACGTTGCCGATGATCGATGCAGTCAGGTTGGCGATGGAGCCGGGCTCGAACAGGTCGAGGTCGTAGGCGATATAGGCGAAGTACTGTTGCTCGATCCTGGTGCCTGGACCTGTGTTCGGCACCGGCTCCGATTTGAACGCCTTGGCGCGGTAGAGCTCGCAGGCGGTCAGCCTGTCGGTCCATACCACGGTCCATGTCGCGGTAGAGGATTCACCGGCGATGGCGGCGGCCGCCTCCTCGTGGTCGACGCCGGGCTGTGGCGTGATCCGAAACATGGCGATCAGGTCGGTCTCCTTGGGCCGGTAGTCCGGCTCCCAGTAGCCCATCTTCTTGTAGGGGATGACGCCCGACCTGTAGCGTTCCTTGCCTTCCTTGAGCGTGCCTGCTGAGGGCATGTCGATCTTGTTCATGGCAGGTCTCCTGTTTGCCGCTCAGGCGGCTTTCGCGGTTGCGATTTGGGGGTCGAGCTTTCCTGCGGCGTAACGTTTCGCCATCTCATCCATGGCGATCACCCTGATGTTCGACGCGTGGCCTGCGGTGCCGAAGCGTTCGAAGCGATCGCGGCAAAGGTCGCGCAGGGCGTCCATGGCGGGTTTCAGGAATTTACGCGGATCGAATTCGCGCGGGTCCTCCGTCGCGACGCGGCGGAACTGCCCGGCCATGGCCATTCGGCAATCGGTGTCGATGTTGACCTTGCGCACGCCATAGCGGATGCCGCGCTCGATTTCCTCGACCGGGACGCCAAAGGTCTGGGGCATCTCGCCGCCATAGTTGTTGATGATGTCCTGCAGTTCCTGCGGCACCGAGGACGACCCATGCATGACCAGATGCGTGTTGGGCAGTTTTTCGTGGATCGCCTCGATCACCTGCATGGCCAGGATGCCGCCGTCGGGCTTGCGGCTGAATTTGTAGGCGCCGTGCGAGGTACCACAGGCGATCGCCAGCGCGTCGACCCGGGTGGCGGTCACGAAGTCGACCGCCTGATCGGGATCGGTCAAAAGCTGGTCGTGGGAAAGCGCACCTTCGGCGCCGTGCCCGTCCTCGACCTCGCCCTGGCCGGTTTCCAGCGAGCCGAGCACGCCGAGCTCGCCTTCGACCGAAGCGCCGACCCAGTGCGCCATGCGTGCGACGCGTTCGGTGATGGCGACATTGTAATCGTAGCTCGCCGGCGTCTTGGCGTCCGCCATCAGCGACCCGTCCATCATCACCGAGGTGAAGCCGTGGCGGATCGCCGACAGGCAGGTGGCTTCGTTGTTGCCGTGATCCTGATGGATGCATAGCGGAATGGCCGGATGGATTTCGGTCAACGCCTCCATCATCTTGGCCAGCATGATGTCGTTGGCATAGGAGCGAGCGCCGCGCGATGCCTGGATGATGACCGGCGCATCGCAGGCCCTGGCGGCCTCCATGATGGCGAGGCCCTGTTCCATGTTGTTGATGTTGAATGCGGGCACGCCATAGCCGTGCTCGGCGGCATGGTCGAGAAGCTGGCGAAGGGTGATGCGGGCCATGGTCGTCCTCCTAGGTGATGAGATTCAGCGCCGCTGCGGCGACGGCTTCGGGCGTGATGTCGAAATGCCGGTAGAGATCCGGGGCAGGGGCGCTGGCGCCGAAACCGGCCATGCCGACGAAAGTGCCGGTGTCGCCGATCCAGCGGTCCCAGCCGAGCCGTGCTGCGGCTTCGATGGCAATGCGCGGCGCTGAGCCGAGGACAGCCTTGCGGGTGCCGGCGTCCTGTTCCTCGAAAAGCTCCCAGCACGGCATCGAGACAACCGCGGCTGCGATGCCGTGCTCGGTCTCCAGCCGTTCGGCGGCGGCAACCGCGATTTCGACCTCCGATCCGGTGGCGATCAGCGTCACCGCGCGGTGCCCGGCTGGCTCGCGCAGGATGTAGGCGCCCCGGCTCGACCGGTTCTCGTCGTCGTGCGCTTGGCGCAGCATCGGCAGGTTCTGGCGCGAGAGCACCAGCACGCTCGGCCGGTTCGCGCTCTTAAGCGCCAGTTCCCAGCACTCCGCCGTTTCGATGATGTCGGCCGGACGGAAGACGTTGAGGTTTGGCGTCGCCCGCAGCATCGCCAGGTGCTCGACCGGCTGGTGGGTCGGGCCGTCCTCGCCCAGACCAATGGAATCATGCGTCATCACATAGATGACGCGCTGGCCCATGAGCGCCGAGAGCCGCATCGCGCCGCGCGCATAGTCGGCGAAGCACAGGAAGGTGCCGCCATAAGGCACGAAGCCGCCATGCAGCGCGATGCCGTTCATGGCTGCAGCCATGCCGTGCTCTCGGATGCCGTAGTGAATGTAGCGGCCGGCATAGTCATCAGGCGCTATGCGATCCATCCCCTTGGTGATCGTCAGGTTCGAATGCGTCAGATCGGCGGAGCCGCCGACGGTCAGGTCGGTTGCGCCATTGATCGCAGCGAGCGCCATTTCCGAGGCTTTTCGCGTTGCAACCTTGGTCGCCTTCCCGACATGCTCCTTACGGAAAGCGCCGAGCGCTTCGAAGACCGCGTCGGGCAGGGTGCCCGCGACCGCGCTCTCGAAGGCCTCGCGCTGCGGCGAGGTGGCAAGCCGCTGCTCCCAGGCGCGGCGTGCCGCTTGCCCGCGGCCGGCAATCTCGCGCCAGGCGAAAAGGATATCGTCCGGCACCTCGAACGGCGCGTAGGCCCAGCCGATGTTTTCGCGCGTCGCGGCGATCTCCGCATCGCCTAGCGGCGCGCCATGCGTCTTTTCCGAACCGCCCAGATTGGGCGCTCCCTTGCCGATCACCGTGCGGCAAGCGATCAGAGACGGCTGGTCCGATTGCTGTGCCGCTTCGATTGCCGCCGCAACGGTTTCGGCGTCGTGGCCGTTCACCGACTGGACATGCCATCCAGCGGCTTTGAACCGTGCCGGCTGGTCCATCGACGTCGACAGCGAAGTCGGTCCGTCGATCGAGATCGCATTGTCGTCCCAAAAGACGATCAGCCGGGAGAGCTTCAGGTGACCAGCAAGATCGATCGCCTCGTGGCTGATGCCTTCCTGCAGGCAGCCGTCGCCGGCGATCACGTAGGTGAAATGGTCGACGAGATCGGCGCCGTGGCGGGCAGCAAGCATGCGCTCCGCCAGCGCCATGCCGACCGCGGTCGAAATGCCTTGTCCTAGCGGACCGGTCGTCGTCTCGATGCCAAGCGCATGGCCATATTCCGGATGTCCGGCGGTGCGGCTGCCCAACTGGCGAAACCGCTGCAATTCCTCGATCGGCATGTCTGCGTAGCCGAGCAGATAATGCAGCGCATATTGCAGCATCGAGCCGTGCCCGGCCGAAAGCACGAAGCGGTCGCGATCGGGCCAGCTGGGCGCCGACGGATCGATATTGATGAAGCGGCTGAACAGCACCGTCGCGACATCGGCCATGCCCATCGGCATGCCCGGATGGCCGGAATTGGCCTTTTGGACGCTGTCCATCGCCAGTGCACGAATGGCGTTGGCCATGTCGCGTTCTGAGACGGCGGCGACGGGCTTCAATGCTGCGGCTTGGCTGTTCATGGCGTCCTCCTCACGACACACGGTTCTTGCGTTCGATCAATTGCAGGATGAGCGGCGTCAGGATCAACTGCATGGCAAGATCGAGCTTGTTGCCGGGCACCACTATGGAATTCGGCCGCGACATGAACGAGTCGTGGATCATCGAAAGCAGGTAGGGGAAATCGATGCCGCGGGGATTGGCGAAGCGGATAACCAGCATCGATTCGTCGGGCGTCGGAATCCAGCGCGCGATGAATGGATTGGACGTGTCGACGATCGGCACGCGCTGGAAGTTGATGGCGGTCTGCGAAAACTGCGGGACGATGTAGCGGACATAGTCCGGCATGCGGCGCAGGATCACGTCCATCACCGCCTCGGTGGAATAGCCGCGCGTTGCGCGGTCGCGATGGATCTTCTGGATCCATTCGAGATTTATGACCGGCACCACGCCGATCTTGAGGTCCGCGTGCCTGGCCAGGTTGATCTTGTCGGTGACGACGCAGCCATGCAGGCCCTCGTAGAAAAGCAGGTCGCTCGGCGGAAATTCGCGCCATTCGGTGAAATGTCCCGGCGGCGTGCCGTACTGCTTCTCTTCATCCTCGTCATGGATGTAGGTGCGGGTCTTTCCGGTTCCCCGGCGGCCATATTCCTCGAATACCTCTTCGAGGATTGCCAGTTCATTGGCCTCGGCATGAAAGTGGGTGAAGTTCGGATTGCCTGCCTTTTCCTCCTCGGCCACCTTGGCTTTCATCGTGGCGCGGTCGTAGCGATGGAAAGCATCGCCTTCGATGAAGGCGGCCCCGATGTTCTCGCGCCTGAAGATCAACTCGAAGATGCGCTTGACAGAGGTAGTGCCGGCGCCCGACGACCCGGTGATGGTAATGATGGGGTGCTTTGCCGACATGATCTTCAGGCCCTGAAAAGGCCGCGGCGGCTGAACAGCGGCGCGCGCTCGCCAATGGCGCTCGGCTCGGTGTGGTAGCGGGTGATGCGCGCGACTTCCCGCGCCGATCCGAAAATCATGGGCACGCGCTGGTGCAGGCTCTCGGGTTCGATTTCGAGGATGCGGGTGATCGTATCGGTGGCGGCACCGCCCGCCTGTTCGATGAGATAGGCGATCGGGTTTGCCTCATAGACGAGGCGAAGTCGCCCCTGCCTGTAGCCCTTGCGCTTGTCGCCTGGATACAGGAATACGCCGCCGCGCATCAATATGCGGTAGCAGTCGGCGACCAGGGAGGCGATCCAGCGCATGTTGAAGTCCTTCTCGCGTGGGCCTTCGGTGCCTTCGAGGCAGTCGTCGATGTAGAGCCGCACCGCCTCGTCCCAGTGCCGGTAGTTGGCTGCGTTGATGGCAAATTCCTGGGTACGCTGGGGGATGACCCGGCTCTCGTAGGCCTGGACGAAGGTGCCGAGCCTGGCTGAGAGAACGAAGACATGCGTGCCGCTGCCGAGAGACAGAACGAGCGCCAGCTGCGGCCCGTAGATGAAGAAGCCGGCGCCCAGCTGGTTCACCCCTGCCTGCAAAAATGTGGCGGCCGGATTCTTATCCGGCGCACCAATTGCAGGGAGAAGCGAGAAGATCGTTCCGATCGACACGTTGGTGTCGATGTTGGAAGAGCCGTCGAGCGGGTCGATGGCGATGGCGAGAGGCGCTTGCGGGTGGAGAAGCACCGGCTGCTCCAGTTCCTCGGAAGCGTAGAGCGCGACCGGAGCGTGGCGCATGGCATCGAGAAAGATGTCGTCGGCGAAGACATCGAGATCCTTCTGAACATCGCCGTCAGCATTGGCGCCACGGGTTCCGGCAAAGGCGGTGCCGAGTACCCCTTGATTGATGGTGTTGCGAATCGTGGTGGCCGCCTGCGTCAGCCGACGGACGGTCACTACGACCGCGGCGCGCAGTTCGTCCGGCTCGCCGAGATAGGAGTTCAGAAAAGCGTCGAGCGTTGCCGCTGGCATCGTAACCTCCCGATCCAGCCGCCTCTCCTCGGATCGGCCGGATTGGGGAATGAAAACAAACGATGCTGGATAAGTAAAATTCAATAACTTTACTTTGACACTAAAAAAATTTTAGTATGCAGTATGAGAAACCTCACGCTCAAGCAGTTCAAGACCGTTCAGGCAATCGTCAGCCACGGGAAAATCGTCAGTGCAGCCAAAGTGTTAGGCCTGTCTCCTCCAGCGGTGACGATCCAGTTGCGGCAGGTCGAGGAAGAGTTCCAACTGGCCTTGTTCGATCGGACGGCAGACGGTATGCGTCCCACTGCCGCAGGTCTTGCCTTCGTCGAGACCGCACAGGCCATCGAGGAGCGGCTTCGTCTGCTCGAAGACAAGATGGATGCAATCAAGGGCGTGCGCGCCGGCAGCTTGCGGCTTGGGGTCGTTTCCACGGCCAAATATTTCGCACCGCGGCTGATGGCTGCCTTCATGAAGGAACATCCCGACATCGACATGCGGCTTGCCATTGGCAATCGCGCCGAGACGATCGACAATCTGAAGAATCACGACATCGACATCGCGCTGATGGGACGCCCGGCGAAAGAAGTCCCGGTGCGTGCCTCGGTCTTCGGCGATCATCCGCTGGTCATCATCGCGCCGCCCGACCACCCGCTGGCCTCGGTGCGCGAGATATCCAAGGAGCGGATCGCCCAGGAACATTTCCTCATTCGCGAGTCCGGCTCCGGCACGCGCATCTCGCTGGAAATATTTTTGAGCGACGTGCCTGGCCGCATCGACGATCTCGGCGTTGAGATGGGCTCGAACGAGACGATCAAACAGGCGGTGATGGCCGGGCTCGGCATCGCTTTCATCTCTGCCCACACCATTGCCGCGGAAATCGAAGCTGGCCGGCTGGTCATCCTCGACGTCGTCGGCATGCCGATCCGCCGGCAATGGTTTTCGGTGATGCGCAGCGATCACGCGATCTCGCCGGCGATGGCGACCTTCCACGATTTTCTGATGCGCAAGGGCGCGATGTACCTGCCACTGTTCGGCAAGCTCTATCCGCACGAGGAGCCGAACACCAAACGTCGCGCGAGTTAGGGCGCGCGGTCCAAGGCAAACGCTTCAGACAAACGATGGTGCGTATCAGCGGCTGATCGGCTGTGATCTCCAGACTGACGTCCACGAGCCGAGGATCGGGAGGCATCGCTGGTGGCAGGCATTTGCGGAGCCGAGGCCACCGCCAAGCGGTGAGGGCCACGGGGGCGCCCCCGCGTTCACGGAACGGGCAGGCTTTGACTGAGCGTCTGCTAGCCTACAATTGGTTCGGCGACAGCTTCTTCGAGGCCAGCTGCCGCTTGGGCGGCAAGACCGTGGGCCGCTGCTTGTGAATCGTAAAATTCCTCAAGTGCATAGACTCTGCCCCACCGCAGGGTGAACACGTGGAGACCACGGTTGACGTACGACGCGTCGCCATTGAGCAGCGTTGCGGTGCCGTCCCACTGGGCAAACACGGTAGTATGCCACGGCCAGCCCTTCACCCAGATGCGGTTGACCGTGAGATGGAGATTGGGCAGGACGCGGCCGAGGCGCTCAAACCAGCGGCGCATGGCTTCTTTGTCGTGGCGCTCACCACCAAGCGCGTGGGCGCCGGAAACGCTATGATGGACATGCAGCGCGAGTGCCTTCACCGCCTCATCCCAGCGATGGTTGTTGACGTGGTCGAAGCTCTCTCGGATCGATTTCTCGACAAAATAACTGTATAGCATTTGACCTCTCCTCAAGCTTATTCGATGGCGTGATCGAGGGCGCCGTGGCGCTCCGCCGCTGATTCTGACGATGCTCGCCGCCATTGGGGAACGCTGGCGTTGATCCGGTGGAACCTTATTGGTTTCTGTCCGGTGGCCCTTGTCATGGCCGTCTCTAATGCGGCTTTGCCTGCTCCTGGCGCTCTCGGTAGGACCATCCGAACAGGATGCCCACCAACAATGGCGGGTCTCGTTTTCATGCCCATCTCCTCATATCGAGTAGATTGCGTCCGACCTCTACGTCGGCCGCGCGGACGCGAGAGCCCACGGTCCGCAGCACGCAGGTCGCGGTCTGCACGTCGGGTCAGCGCATTGTCGCGTCGGCTCGCAGATCCATGTCAATCTCGGTCGAGACCGTCACCTGCTCGCCGGACCTTGAGAACGCGTAAAGCGAGCCCTGGTGGCCCGGCATGGAAAAGGCCACGGAGCCATCGTCGGCGAGACCCATGACGATTCGCAGCGGATCGCCCCCGGTCTTCGGCGCGAAGGTAGCGGTGACCTCTAGGAGGCCGCCGTCGACCGGGACGTAGTAGACCACCATATCAAGGTGTCCCTCGTGCAGGCTGCCGCCCTCGATCGGGCGTCCAATGGTGGCTTCCTCGGCAAAAGCTGGGGTCGCAAGAAACAGCGCGGCCAGGAGCGATGCGCTTAGGATTTTGCGGGTCATTTCGTATCTCCTTTTTAGATTGCGTTCGAACTCTATATAGAGTATAGATTACGAACGCAATCTAAAAAAGAGGTCGACAATGCGCGTAAGTCGTACTCAGGCCGCGGAAAACCGCGAAACCGTAATCAACGTGGCAAGCCGCCTTTTTCGGGAGCGCGGCTTTGACGGTATTGGCCTTAAGGATCTGATGAAGGGTGCCGGACTGACCCAAGGCGCGTTTTACAAGCAGTTCGCATCCAAGGACGACTTGGCGGCGCAGGCGTCCAGGCGGGCAATGGAGAGCGCCTCGCATCGATGGTCGGCCGCGACTGCGGCAAACCCCGATGATCCGCTTGGGGCGGTGATCGCGTTCTACCTCAGTATGGACCATCGCGGAGAAAAGATGGACGGCTGCCCGATCGTGGCGCTCGGCTCGGATGCCGCCAGACAGGGCAAGGACGTGAAAGCGCCGTTCGAAGCCGGGATCAAGGAGCATCTCGAGATCCTTGGCCGTTTCCTTGCCGAGGCCAATGGCGGGGAGTTCGATGGTAAGGCCATGGCCATTCTCTCGACGATGGTCGGTGCGCTGATGTTATCGCGCGTCATCAACGATCCTGACCTCGCGCAGGCCTTTCTGGATGCGGCGGCCAATCACGTTCGTGAATCAGCCGGCGCTTGAACGGCGTGGCGGCGCGCCCGAATTGATAGGAAAATAGATGCGACGGATTGTTATTACAGGCATGGGAGCGGTTACGCCCCTTGCTGCCGATGTTGAAACGTCCTGGTCGCGTCTCCTGGCCGGCCGCTCGGGCATCCGGAGGCTTGCGGATGACGTGGTGGGCGACCTGCCGGCGAAGGTCGGCGGGGTGGTGCCCTCCGCAGAAGAAGATCCTGACGCCGGTTTCGACCCGGAAGCCGTCCTTCCGCCGAAGGATCAGCGTAAGGTAGACCGGTTCATTCTCTTTGCCCTGGCGGCGGCACAAGAGGCGCTCGCCCAAGCAAGATGGGCCCCCGCCTCGGAACCGGATCGCTTGCGCACGGCCACGATCATCGCCTCGGGCGTCGGCGGGTTCCCGGCCATAACCGAGGCGGTGCGCACGGTCGACCGGCGCGGCGTGCGCCGTCTATCACCTTTTACGGTGCCGTCCTTCCTGGTCAACCTCGCGGCAGGCCACGTCTCGATCCGCTATGGCTTCAAAGGTCCGCTCGGTGCACCCGTGACGGCGTGCGCGGCCGGCATTCAGGCGATCGGCGATGCGGCTCGGCTAATCCGCGCCAATGAAGCCGATATTGCCGTGTGCGGCGGGACGGAAGCATGCATGAATCTTGTCAGCCTCGGTGGTTTTGCCGCGGCACGCTCGCTTTCGACATCCTTTAATCACCGTCCTGAGGAGGCCTCCCGACCCTTCGATAGATCGCGCGACGGCTTCGTCATGGGCGAAGGAGCCGGCATTCTGGTCATCGAGGAATTGAGCCACGCGCTGGCGCGCGGCGCAAGACCGCTGGCCGAGCTTGTCGGCTACGGCACGACGGCAGATGCTCATCACGTCACCTCCGGTCCCGAGGACGGCGATGGTGCGCGTCGGGCCATGGAGATCGCAATTGCCCAAGCAGGGATTTCGCCGCGCGAGGTTCGTCATCTCAACGCCCATGCGACCTCCACGCCGGTGGGCGACCTGGGTGAGATCGAAGCGATCAAGAGCGTGTTCGGGCGCAATTTCGCAATAGCTGTCAGTGCAACGAAATCGGCGACTGGACACCTGCTCGGAGCCGCCGGCGGGCTCGGAGCAATCTTCGCAATCCTGGCGCTCAGGGATCAGATGGCACCGCCGACCCTCAATCTGAGCACTCCCGATCCGGCCGGCGACGGGATCGACTTCGTCGCCAACCGGGCCCGGCCGATGGCGATGGGCTATGCAATCTCCAATGGCTTCGGCTTCGGAGGCGTTAATGCCAGCGCGCTGTTCCGGCGCTGGACGGATGATCTGGCCGGCGCGAGCACCGGAGGCGCTCATGATTGACGCCTTTCGCTCCGACCTTTCGGACTTGTCCCACGCCAATCCAATACGAAGAAAGAAATGACCTCCATGAACAAGACCAATCTAGGCGTCGCCCTAGTGACCGGGGCATCCAGCGGCATTGGGCACACAACGGCCAAAGCCCTGCAGAACGCGGGCTTTCGCGTGTTCGGAACCAGCCGACGCGCGGTCGCCGACCGATCCGACGGCGTTACCATGCTGGCCTGTGACGTGACCGATGACACGTCCGTGGCGAAACTTGTCCAGAACGTGCTGGCCGAGGCCGGGCGCATCCACCTGCTCGTCAACAATGCCGGCATTGGCCTGCTTGGCGGCGCGGAGGAGTCCTCGATGGCCCAGGCCAAGTCATTATTTGACGTGAACGTCTTCGGCGTCATGCGGGTAACCAAGGCGGTGTTGCCGACAATGCGCCGTCAAGGCAAGGGCAGAATCGTCAATCTGAGCTCGGTGCAGGGGTTCATTCCAGCTCCCTATTTCGCGCTTTATTCGTCGACCAAGCATGCCGTTGAGGGCTATTCCGAATCGCTCGACCACGAACTGCGTACTTTCGGAATTCGCGTCGTGTTGGTGGAGCCCGCCTATACCCGCACCTCATTTGAAGAAAATCTCGCCAGGCCGGATCAGTTGCTTGATATCTATGACTCTGCGCGCGCCGGCATGAATGCAACTGTGCGGAAAGCGATGGAAAAAGGCGATGCGCCGGAAGTGGTAGCCAGGACCGTTTTGGCGGCTGCGACCGATCCCGCTCCGAAGAGGCGCTATGCGGCTGGAAAAATGGCGCGCCAGGTCAGTTTCCTGCGCCGTTTCGTCCCCGCATCCGCATTCGACAAAAGCCTGCGAAAGCAAAACGGGCTTCCGGTCTGAGGTCGGCAACAATGATATTCCTGTTTCGGTCAAACCTATACGAGAGCGCGTTCCAGGAGTTCACATTTTTTGGCACTGGCACCGCCAGACGCGCATCTTCGATGCGCCAGCGTCCGCGACTTAGCCCTGCGGTCATTGGCGTTAGATTAGCGCCATGTTATATTGCGGCGCGAAAGAGCGGGGGCCACGTTCCTTTCACACCCGTAAGCGATCCGTATGTGCGACCCCTGCAGACTGGTCGGTATCACGGAAGCTCCCGGGCATGGGGTTCGGGAAGCGAGGGGGACAAGGGGTAATGCTCTACACGCTCGTTATGATGGTCTGCCTGACGGATGTGCCGCAGACCTGTGAACAACGCGAACAGATGGTGGACGGCCTGGCGATGAATCCCGGGACCGCCTTCATGCAGGCGCAATCGCTGGTAGCCCAGTGGATCGGGACGCATCCCGGTTATTTCGTTCAGCGCTGGCGCGTGCTGCCCGGCCGTGGATCGTGATATCCGCCGCGAAGATCGAATGAGGTTCTACTTCTTCGCGGCCAGCGTTTCCGAGACGACCTTGGACAATTGATAAAGCCGCTGCTCGATTATCGTCGGCACTTCACAGACGTAAGTCAGTGATTGGACGCGTTCATTGAAAATTCGCGTTGCGAATTTCAACTGTTCGGTTTGCCGATCGATCTCTTCGGGATCTGTATCCGGCTTTGCCCGCAACGCATCGACATCGGACGCTTCCTTGCGCAACATGGCGGCCATTTCGAGCTGCTTGTGGGCGTAACGGGAAATGCCGGAGATTACCTGCGAGCGCTCGGCGTCCATGTGATCGAACATGCCTTGCACCAGCATCGCCATTTTGGGTGCAAGTTGCTCGGCTGGCAAGGAGGCGGCGAAATCCCTAATCTTCTTTTGAGCTTCCGCAATCGGCATCCGGCGAGCTGCCACTTCCTCGATCAGGGCGGAGATGGTGGGGTCCTTCGACCAGTCCTTCGCCGCTGCAGGAAGATCCGGTCCGCTCCAGATCTGGCCGAGCGAGAGTTGCGGCACCTTACGCTGCATGCAGGGCCAGTCCGGATCGGGGTTGGCTGCCATGGCGTTGACGCCCGGCGCGAGCATCGCGACCAGAGCCAGGCCGCCAAAATGGATCATTCGCGCCATCAGCCATTTCCTCCCGTGTCCTGTTTGCGGGTCATCAGGCCGCGCGAAGGGTCGTAGGCGATGATGGCGGCGGCAAGGAACAGCAGCGTGCAGCCGGCAACGACGCCCAGCGACAGCCAGTCAACCTGGCCGTAGAAGGCGAAGCGGATCAGTTCGACGGCGTAAGTAAATGGATTGGCGAGGCAGATTTTGTAGAGCAGGGGGCTGGCCTCCTGGATACGCCACAAGGGATAGAGTGCCGGAGAAGCGAAATAGCCGGGAAAGATGACGAAGTTCATGATGCCAGCGAAGTTTTCGAGCTGCTTGATCATCGAGGACAAAAGCATGCCGAGCGCGCACAGCATCATGCCCGACAGGAACAGCGCCGGCAGTACGGTGAGATAGCCAAGCGGCGGCGCCTTGACGCCCCAGAACCAGGCAACGGCCAGGAATGCGTAAACCTGCGCGATCGACACGGCGACACCGGCGAGCATCTTCGAGATCAGTAAAAACCAACGCGGGAAGGGGCTGACCAGCAGGGTGCGCATGTTGCCCATTTCGCGGTCATAGACCATCGACAGCGAAGACTGCATGCCCGAAAACAGCAGAATCATGCCGCACAGGCCCGGCGTGATGTAGACCTCGTAGAGCACGTAGGTCTTGTAGGGCGGGATGATCGATACGCCGAGCACCTGGCGGAATCCGGCGGCAAAAATGAACAGCCAGACGAGCGGCCGAACCAGCGAGGATATGAAGCGCTCGCGCTGATGCAGGAAGCGCAGGCACTCCCGCACGACGATCCCTTTGAGGCAAATGAAGTAGTGTCGGAGCCTAAACTGTTCGAACTTCACCGGCGTGAGGGCGGCGACTTTTGCGGGCGTTGCGGGAGCGCTCATGGCGACATCTCCGCGATGCCGCTTGTCTCGATGCGGTTGAGCCTGGAAAAGGCGTCGCGGATCGAACTGGCACCGCTCGTCCCAACGACATCGGCCACCTTGCCCTTGGCAACCAGATCGCCCTGCCGCAGCACGACGACATGGTCGCCGTCTTCGACCTCGTCGATCAGATGCGTCGCCCACAGCACGCCGATGCCCTCGGTTTCGACGAGCTTGCGGATGGTGGCCAGAATGCCAGCGCGCGACTGGATGTCGAGACCGACCGTTGCCTCGTCGAGCAGCAGCAGGGAAGGGCGGTGGAGCAGCGCCCGCGCGATCTCGATGCGCCGCATTTGGCCGCCGGAAAGACTGCGTGCCTTGTCATGCTGACGGCCCTGCATGTTGACTGTATCGAGCAGCGCGGCAATGCGCTGCCGGGCTTGATGTCCGCCAATGCCATGCAGCGAGGCGTGGTAGGAGAGGTTCTGGTGAACGCTGAGGTCGAGGTCGAGCGTGCGTGCCTGGAACACGATGCCGACACGCCTGAGCGCTTCGCCCGAAGCGCGGCTGACGTCATGGCCGAAGATGCGGATCGATCCGCGGCGGGTGCCGTAAAGATGGCTGATCAGTGAGAACAAAGTTGTCTTGCCGGCGCCGTTGAGGCCGAGCAGAACGGTGAAGGTTCCCGGCGCGATCGAGAATGAGACGTCGTGGAGCGCCCGCTTCGGACCATAGGAATGGCTGATGCCGGCAACGTCGAGCGCTGCCACCCCCTCTCCAGCTCCGCTTGTCCTCACATGCTGCATGCCGCTGGCTCCTTCGGGGCGCGCTGGTTATCTAGTGCACTTGCAACATCCCCGCGGCAAATATTCGTCATGTCGGCCTCCCTGATAATCGTTGCGGTCTAGTGGGGCGATATGGCCACACCCCAAGGCTGCTGGCCCACCGTAACCGATTGAACCGGCTCGTCCGTCGCCGTGTCGATGAAGGTGATGTCGTTGGAATTGCCGTTGGTAGTGATCAGCGTCTTCTGATCGGGGGTGAAGTCGAGATGCCAGACGCGCTGGCCGACCAGGATGTATTTTTCCACCTCGTAGGTTTCGGTGTTGATGACGGCGACGTGGTTCGCTGGCCCGAGCGCGACATAGGCTTTCTTGCCGTCGGCGCTGATCGCGATGCCGACCGGCTGGATGGTTTCGGGCCGCAGTCCCGCAATCGCGAACTGGATCTTCTTCACCACCTCGCGTTTGAGACTGTCGATGACGCTGACGGTTCCGCCGATTTCGGCGCTGACCCAGATCTGTGATCCGTCGGGCTTGAATTGCGCAAAGCGCGGACGCGTGTCGACCAGGACGTTGTCGGTCACCTCATGGCTGTCGGTGTCGATGAAATGCGCCATGCTGGTGGTTTCGGAGGTGTTGACCATGGTTTTGCCATCGGGACTGACGGCCATGCCTTCAGGCTCCACCCCAACGGGAATCTCGGTCATGACCTGCTTGCTCTCGATGTTGATCGCGGTGACGAGATTGTCGTCCTCGTTGGCGACGTAGAGCGTCTTGCCGTCGGGCGATAGCACGAACAGTTCGGGATCGGGGCCCGATGGCAGCGTGCCCACGATCTGCAGCGTCGCGGTGTCGATGATTTCGATCGTATCGTCATCGCTGGCGCACAAATAGATGAACTTGCCGTCATGCGAGATGGTGATGCCGCGCGGCCTCTGGCCGACTTCGACGGTTTTCACCACTTGCATCGTCGCCGTGTCGACGACCGTTATCGTATTGTCTTTCTCGTTGGAGACATAAACGGTGTAAGCCCACGCCGGATTGACCATGAAGCCGGTTGCGAGAATGGCGAGTGCGCAAGCTCGTCTTTGCACGAAAATTCCTCCCGATTGGTTCTACTTAAGGACGCATTTGGTTTCCGGCTGATCGACGCCGAGCGTATCGAGCTCGGAGATCTGGTGGAGATAACCCTCCTGTGGCGATGTCGAGACCACGGATTTGGTGTCGCCGAGCAGGATTGGCTGGCGAAGCTGATGGTTCCACTTGCGGAAGGTCAGCTTCTGTCCCTTGAAGGCGGCGACCGAGAAATCATCCGAGCGGATGTAGTCGCTGATCTTCTTCGGATCGTCGCCATTGGTGCGCGTGCTGGCTTCGCCCACCGCCCGCACCGCCGTCCAGGCCGACATATCCTTGGACAGCATTCGCCGGCCGGTCGTCTTCAGGAAACGGCTTTGCATTTGAATGCCACCCCATTGCTCGCTCGCGGGATGCCAGGAGGATGCGACAAGACCGGCCGTGCCAGCGACCAGCCGCGGTGTCCAGGTGCGGTAGGGCACATAGGTTCCGAACACCTCGCTCTCATCGGCAACAAGCACCACGTCATGCTCCGGCAGATCCTGCGTGAACACGGAAATCTGATGCTGTATCTGCGTGGCGCCAGTGTCGGTGCGGCGCGCCGTGCCAGTGTCTTTGAATTCTTTCTCGGCGACGATCTGACCGCCGAAGCGAGCCGCCGCGCGGCGCAACGCGGCCGCATAGAGATGATCCCGCTCGTGCGAACCGTAGAGCAGCACCCAATTCGGCCATTTCTTTACCACGAGATACTGCGCCAGAGCGTCGGCCAGCATGCTTCGCGTCGGCGCCACATGGAAAATGTTTATTCGGCAGTCTTCCTCGCGCAGGCTGTCGTCAGTGGCACCGACATTGAAGACCAGAACGCCCTTGTCGCGGGCGATATCGGCGATCGACAGCAATTGCCTGGCCGGGAGGTCCGCGACAACATAGCGGTCACCTTTGGCAATCAGATCGTTGAACGCCCGAACCGCGTCGGCGTCCGGCTTGACCTCGGCTATGTCGAGGCTGAATTTCTGGCTGAGGAACTTTCCTGTCGTATTGTTATCGCCGATCGCCACATTGGCGCCGGCGACACCTTCGTCGCGTGGCGGCAGGTCCAGAAGCGAAAGCGCCAGTTGCGGCGCGTAGGCCCGCAAATAACCTATTCTGGTTTCGGTTATCTTTCTTTCCGGCCTGTCGGTTGCGACCGGTTGCTTGCCCGTCGCTTCCTGGGCCATCAGGTCCGCAACATTGGCGGTCTGGAAAAAAAAGCACAAAAAGGCCGCGAGAGTGCCTGGCACCGCGCTCGTCATCGATAAAACTGCCCATTCTTGCACTAAAGTCCGATTGTTCCCGAACCAGCGCGAATTCAAGGTGCCCACAATGAGCTTAGCGGACCCCACAAGATTTATCAAAGCCCTGCAAGTGGACTTACGTGTCTGCTTTAGTCCTATAGCTTTTCGGGGAGATACGGCGGTGAATGAGCGTGTTGCGGTCTTCGACTCCGGGATCATCCGCAGCAATGCCGGAATGTGAAACTCTATGGGTTGTCTTGGGAGGATTGCCTGATGAAAACGCGCGCCGCTGTCGCCGTCGCCGCCGGAAAGCCGCTGGAGATCATGGAGGTCGACCTCGAAGGTCCCCGCGATGGCGAGGTGCTGGTCGAGATCAAGGCAACCGGCATCTGCCACACCGACGAGTTCACGCTGTCGGGCGCCGACCC